>JAPKAM010000015.1 GCA_028825265.1 Planctomycetota bacterium | reverse complement strand
TACCAGTGAAGATACCAGTGAAGATACCAGTGAAGATACCAGTGAAGATACCAGTGAAGATACCAGTAGTGCTGAGCCTTCCGCAGACGTCTCGTCGGCGGGCGATCTCTCTTCGCCGGATAGTGGTGAGAATGATCGCGCCGAATCTGCGGCGGACACCGACCCGCAAGATGCGGACTCCCGCGACGGATTTCGCCCCTTCTATTGTCTCGACATGTTTCCGTATCCATCTCTGGATGGCTTCAGCGCGAATCAGTTGCGCGGCATTGCCATCAATGATGTCGTGGCGCGCTATCAGAAGGCGCGGGGTCGCGATGTCTTCCGACCGATCGGCTGGGATTCCTTCGGCCTTTCCATCGAAGAGGAAGCACGAGCCGCCCAAATTCCACCGCAGCAGGTGGTCGAACGCGGCATCGAGAAGATGCGAGACCAGTTGAACTACTTTGGTGCGATGGTTCACTGGGATCATGAACTGAACAGTTCCGATCCAGACTGCTATCGCTGGTCGCAGTGGATCTTCCTCAAGTTGCATGAGAAGGGCCTGGTCCGCTACGAAAATGGCTGGAAGGTGGCGATTACCGAATATGCGGAATCGCTTCACGCGGGTCTCAAGCAGTTGAAATGGCCCGCTCGGACTAAACTGCTTCAACGCAACTGGATCGGCCGCAGGGAGGGGACTCGTCTAACCCTCAAAGCCAGTGCAGAACTACACGATGGCTGGGAAGAGGTGGAGGTCTTTTCCTCGAGAATCGATGCTCTCGCCGAAGCGACTTTCGTGGTTCTTTGTCCCGAACATCTGCTGTTGAAGGACATCATCGATCCGATGATGCAAGACGATGTCGTCGAGTACATCGAGAAGTGCGCGGCTCTTTCCCGACGAGATCGGGAGACTTCTCGGGGTGAATCCGACGGAGTCGCGACCGGAGCCTATTGTCTCAATCCTGTGACCCTCGAGAAGATGCCGATCTGGGTCAGTAGTTACGTGCTTCCGGAAATTCGCTTCGGTGCGATTCTTGGCCTCCCCTCGATCCATTCTGCGCATGAAGATTTTGCCAAGAAATTTGGTTTGCCTCGTTCTTTGGGCAGTGCTTCCCAGGGTCGAAGGAGAAGACGATCGGGTCGTCGTAGGGGGGGCGAAGGGGGAGATCCATCCCGTTCGATCCAGGCCACTCTGGAGTCACGGGATTTGGTCGAAGCGCATGTCGACTGGAAGTTGCATGACTGGGCCTTCGATCGTCAACGAGTCTGGGGCGAGCCGATTCCCATCATCGAGTGTGAGAAATGTGGCCAGGTTCCGGTTCCTGAGGATCAGTTACCGGTGTTACTGCCTCAGATCGACAAGATCGGAACCGCACAGGAGGGGGTCAGTCCGCTGGCAGAGTATCAGCAGTGGATCGAAACCTCCTGTCCCAGCTGTGGAGCTTCCGCCCGCCGCTGTACCGATACGATGCCCGATTGGATCGCTTCCTGCTGGACCCATCTTCGTTCACTGGATCCCACCCTGAAGGACCAGATTGCCGACCCCGAACTGGTGCAGCAATGGGCCCCGGTCAATCTGTGTGTCGGCGGAATCGAGCACGCCGAGTTGCATCTGCTCTACGTGCGATTCATCAGCCATTTCCTCAAGGAACTGGGAATCACCCGGCGAGAAGAGCCGTTCAGGCGATTGTTTAACCAAGGAAGAATTCGATCGGCGGAGGTTTCTGAGGATTCCGATCCAGCGACAGCCCATCGTGGGCCACGTGTACTGGCGGAGGATCACCTGGAACGATATGGAGCCGATGCGATGCGGCTCCACCTGTTGTTCCTCGGCCAAGCCCAAGACCATGCGGAATGGAATGAAGAGGGATTACGTGGTTGTGCACGATTCCTTCAACGGACCCATGAAGCGATCCTCGCCCGTGTCGGGGAGGGTCGATTTGTCAGTCGTGACGTTCTGGTGGCCAAGCACCGGCTGATCCGCCGAGTGAGTCGTTCGATTCGAACCTTCCGTCTCAACAAGGCGGTCAGCGCCTTCATGGAGTTCGTGAAGTTACTCCGTAGCGATGAACTCAGCCTGGAAGAGGTGGATCGCCAGACCCTCAAAACCTTCGTGGTGCTGCTGGCTCCCTTTGCACCGCACATGGCTCACGAATTGTGGCAAGGCCTGGGAGAAACTGATCGACTCGATGAAGAAGTTTGGCCCGAACATAGCGAGGAACTACTCCAACCTTCGCAGGTCTCGCTGGCGGTCCAGATCAACGAGAAGATTGTCGATCGAATCATCGTCGATCTCGATGCTCCTAAGAATCTGGTCATCGATCAGGTGTTGAAACTGAAAACGGTGATGGAGAAGACCGGGGGACGCCCGGCAGATCGGGTCGTGCATGTGCCCGATCGCCTCTTAAAACTGATTTACACTTCGCCACCAGGGGGCGACCCTCAATCGGTCTCCACTCCCTCGTAAATCCCGTATCCACGGCTGTTCTGCGCTTCTTGGCCTGTCACTCCCCAGCCGATCGTCGGGCTCTTTGCCCGTCTCTCCCATCGCATCGTATTCTCCTCTGTGGGTCAGCCTGTTCGGAGGGCCGCACGGTAGCGGGAAGGTCTCGCACCGGAACGGGGGAAAATTGCTGTTACATGCACATTTACGAAGCATCCTGATGATCGGTGTCGCTGCGATGGGGGCCTGGGGTTTTTCGGCCTACCAAGAGGGTCGCGTCGAGGTGGTCAGCGCCCTGGGGCATGACTCCTTCCTCGCTTCTCAAGAAATGGGCGAGGCTCTCGATCCCACCATCTCCGCCCCTTCTTCCCCCGTGATGCCCGCCTTCGATGAACTGGACGCGGTGATTCTCGATGAGGTGAGTGATTCGGGCGAAAGGGTCACGAATGCTCCTTTCACCACCGCCATTCTGGCGGAAGAGCGGGCGCGAATCCTGGCTCAGATGAATATCTCCAGCGATGGATTGAAGCGTTGGGTTGGCACCGAGATCGATCGAACCCGCCAGACGATCGAGGATCTGGATTCACGGATCGAAGCCAGAATCGAATCGATGGTTCCCACTGTTGAATCTCTCCCGCGTCCACCCATCGTTTCCAGTCAGCAGCACAAGGTCGAGCGGATGATCTACCCGATCGTGCAGTTGAGGGGCAACGGGACGGTCGGTAGTGGTGTTGTGGTCAGCAGTGAAGCGGTCGATGGCAATCTATGGGCCACTTGGATTGTGACCGCCTACCATGTCGTCGAAGAGGTGAGAGACTTCTCCAGCGATGAGGTCGTGGTCGATGAGATTCGTTTCTTCGACCCTCAGATCGGGCGCCTCGGTAGTGAGGCCTTCCGCGGAGTGGAGATCGCTTCCCTGAAGGGCTCCGATCTTTCCTTGGTGAGAGTCGATCGGAAATCCCCTTGGCTCTACATCGCAGAAACCGCCAGCGAGCCTGTTTGCTTGAAGTTGTCTGTTTTTGACACCGTTTACGCAGTGGGTTGTCCGCTCGGAAACCAACCGCTGCCGACCTACGGCGAGATTTCCTCTCAGTACAAGCCGGTTGGAGATGAGATCTTCTGGATGGTCAGCGCTCCGACTTTCTTCGGAAATTCAGGAGGCGGTATTTTCCTCGCCAATGAAGGACAGTTGGTCGGGATCAGCAGCATGATTTACACCTACGGTAAAAGATCTCCAATGGTGGTCCCTCATATGGGGCTCTTTGTGCCGATGCAGACGGTTCGATCGTGGCTGCGGCGGGAGGGATTCGCCCATCTCATGGATCCGCATCCAATGGTGACCCCGGTTCCCGCCTCCAGTGGTCATGAAGAGACCCACAATGGCGTTTCCGGGTCGTTTTGACCCGAGACTGGATCGCGAGTATCCTGTCGGGATCGATTCCGAAATCCGTCGGTCACTGGATACTCTGAGTCGACCTCCCCCTGCTGAGCCTCAAGGTTGGCTCGACAGGATTGATCACGGGCTAGAGTTCGAGCTGCTCAACAGTTCGATTCCCAGAAAGGACCACTTGAGATGAAGCGTGGATTTAGTGTCGGAAAATACCTATCCGGACTCATGTTGTTACTGGTCATCGTCTTGGCCAACGCGTTGGCCACCAATGATCACGCCCAGGCGTTTGCTTTGTTTCAAGATCCGACTCCCGTAGAGGGACAGTCTGACGAAGCGAAAGAGCCGGTCGCAGAAGACGATGACATCCTTGGGGGGATCGATGACATCCTCGGTGGTGATGCGGGCATTCCGGCCAGTGAGCCGGCAGCACTCGAGGTGATCCAGCGTTACCTCGATGCCATCGGTGGGCGCGAGACCTTGTTGTCGATCGCGGATCGGGTCGAGCGATTCAAGAACAAGAAGATTGATCCCACCAGCGAGACCGTCATGAAGATGGCTCGATTCCTCAAGCGTACCGGAGAAGGTGTCTTGATGATTCGTGAAGAGTGGCAGCTTCCGGGTCTTGGTTTGACCAAGAATAACGAGCCTCTCACTTTTGTTCAGGTGTACGACGGCGAAAAAGCGTGGGTCAAGGCCATGGGCGCGGTTTCACCGCTGGCAGGCAAGACCCTCATCGTTTTCGTCTGGGACAAGCATATCGACGATTTCTTCATCACCTTCGAAGAGAACGGCTACATCGCTAGCCTCAAGGAAGATGGAGAAGTTCTCGGTACTCCGTGTAAGACGGTTGAGTTGAAGGCGTTTGCCGGCAACCAGGTGCTGACCTATGCCTTCTCCAGCGATGACGGATTGCTGCTGAGCAAGACATGGAGCGAGGGGCAGGCTCCGGCTGTGGTCAAGAAGGAGGTGTTCTTCAGCGAGTACACCCGAATCCGATTCAGCGACGATCGCGCTCGCTGGGTCAAAACTGCGACCACCAAGAAGATCTTCGAGGATGGAGAGTTGAGCCTCGAACAGAACTACGACGAGATCGCTCTCAACGCAGGGGTTTCATCGACCAAGTTCGGACGTCCGGAAGGTCGCTCCTTCGATGAAGTCCGTCGTGAGCGAGAGGCGGAGCGTGCCAAGGAAGCGGCCAAGGAAGCCACTCCCGAGGATAGCGAAAAGAAGCCTGTCTGGGAGAAGCCCAAGCCGAAACCGAAGAAGCCCGTCTGGGAGAAGCCCAAGCCGAAACCGGCTCCAAAACCGACTCCCAAACCAGTGCCAGTTCCGACTCCGGATCCAGTGGGAGATGGACGCTAATTCCAACCGCTGGAAACACAATTTACAGGTGAGGTCCTGCGTGGCGGGACTTCACCTGTTTTTTTGTCTTATTGAGGAGGCGCTGGATCGGGGTCGTTGGGTGTCGTTGGCCCCTTTAGATTCTTCAGTACTAGCTGACCGCAGGCTCCGTCGATGTCGAGCCCTCGGCTGCGCCGGGCCGTGACCGACCCCTCGTAGTTTTTCTGCACCAGCGACTGAAACTTTCCCACCTCCGCAGCTCCAGCGGCGGGGTATAGCGCACCCTCGTAGGGATGAAACGGCAACAGGTTGATGTGAGCGCCGCACTGGCTTGCAAAATGGGCCAGAGCCTTGGCTTCGATGGGACCGTCATTGATGCCGGGAAGTACCACGTACTCGATACTGATCCTACGTGAGTCGTCGCGAATCTTCACCAGCATGTCGGAGAGTTCCTCGATGGAGTGGTGAAGGTTGATCGGAACGATGGCGTTGCGGGTCTCCGGGATGGCACTGTGGAGGCTGACGGCGAGGCGCACTTGCGGGTGATCCTGAACCAGTTGCTCGATCTTAGGAACGATTCCAACGGTCGAGACGGTGATCCTGCGGGGGCTGAATTGGAATCCTTGAGCCGATGAGAACCAGTCGATGGCACGGGAGACGGACGGGTAATTGTGGAGCGGTTCTCCCATCCCCATGAACACGACCTGGGTGACTCCACAAAGTCCTTGCGCCACGGTGGTTGCATGCACCGCTAACCACTGGGCGACAATCTCCCGGGGGTGAAGGTTGCGTGTCAATTTCATGGTTCCGGTGGCACAGAAAGTGCACCCGGCAGCGCAGCCGACCTGGCTGGAGAGGCAAAGGGTTCCTCGATCATCGGTGGGAATCCAGACGGACTCGATGGAGAGACCATCTTCCAGCATAAAACGGAACTTGATGGTCCCGTCGGTCGATATTAACTGGTCAGCGATGGCCAGTGGAGAGCGGAGGATTCCCTCTGACAGTTGCTTCCGCAGTTCCGCCGGCAACGAGGTCATCTCGGAGGGATCGTAGGTGCGTTGATCGATCAGATGCTGGCGGATCTGTTTTGCTCGAAAGGCGGGTTGTTGCTGTTGCTGGCACCAGTGCTTGAGGAGCGTGTCGATCTGGTCCGGAGGATGATCGAAAAGATGCTCTTCATCCAGATTCAGGTCCTTCATCTGGAATCCTCGACCCGTTCGCCCCTGGCATCGATGAGGAGATTCCACGGACCACTCCTGCTTAGGTCTGGACCCCGGCCTTGGTAGAGCACCGTCCCTTGCGGGTCGCGGGTGACTCGAGCGTTGGCGAGGGTCCACACGATGGTGCCGTCCTGTTGCTGTTCCTCGACCACAGGATTCTTCCCATCGCCGATCCAGGTCAGTTGTAAGGAGCCCTGCCGTCGAGAGAAGGGGCGCTGTCGATCAGGGATCCGGTAAATCAGAATGACGCTCTCCTTGGTCCAGTTGTAGAGACTCTCTCCGACCTTGAAGCGGGTCCGGATCAGTTGGACCTGTCGATCCCCGATGCTGAGGATGTCGCGCGGTCCATCATGGAGAAATTTCGGTTCCAACTTCTTCTGTCCAGGGATCAATTCGAATCTGAATCGCACTCCATTCCAGTGGAGGGTCGGACTCCAGAGAGTTTGTTCCAAGCGTTGTACTCCGGCAGATGTCGCGGAATCGGTTCGCCGTGAAGTGGCTGTTCCTTCACAACCATTGCCGACCAAAACTGGTAAGATCATTAGCATGGTCAGCGACCATGGGCGGCTTGGTCTCCGCAATCGAGTTCTGTCCGTGGTGATCAAGGCGCGTCCCTCAACTGGATCTCGTGGGTGAGTTGCTTCAAACGATGAATCTCTCTGTGCATCTGTCTCAATTCGTAACGCATCTGTTGTTGCGGAGATTTGACGCTACCGGTGACGCTGAAGTATTGACGGTCATCGAGGAGTCCTGAGGCACAAAGAAGCACTGAATCAATCCTTTGCAACTGTTCCTGTTTGCTCGCGGGTGGGTTCAGAATGACCTCTTGTCGAAACCTGTTGCGTAAGGCTCGTAGCGCGATTCGCCCCTGGTCATCGAGGGGTTGACGTTCGAAGTCGCGGAATAACTGATCCACGTATGAATTGTGAGGAGCCCCGAGTCCCACCGAAAGCAAGGTTGGGATCAAAGTCGACATCAAGGCCAAGAAAAATAGGCAGGGAGCCACCCGAGAAGCATGAACCATGAAGGAGATCCTTTCACGGACTGTTGGGCGGCGGCAACGCCCGTTGAGAGGATACACTAAGTGCGCTCGGGAGGCACGAGAACTTGCGATGAGGTGCCCCGGAGGTCAAAAAAGAGAGGTCAATAGGTCATTGGAGTCGCCAACGGGTCGATCATTTGAACCGCTTCCGCAGTCAGCGGGGACGGTCCTGTGGACGATCCGTGATGGGGGACGGTCGAGACCAGCGAGTTGATCTTGTCGTGCACTTCAGGGCCTCGGTAGGAGTCCCGCAGGAACTCGAGGGCCTGCTCGATCGACGGCATCGCGGAATCTCGATTTTTTTCATGGCGGTGGCAGATGTGCAGGCAGTCGTTGGAAATCCACGCTTCGTTCCAGTGCATCCAGCCTCCGCTACGATCACATCGAACCTTCAAAATCGGTTCACCGTCGAGGAGAGCTCTAACCATCGGGTGCAACGGGAGGGGAGTCGATCGCTGTCCGCGGCAGTCGCTGCAGAACCCGCACGAAGGTTGATCAGCACAGTCTCTTTTGCGTCTTGCGCTCTGTCGACAACCGCGACAGTTCTCGAGCTCGTGCTGAAGATTGAAGTGAACCCACTGCTTGGTGGTTCGGAAGGAACTGCTCTTGTATTCACGTTCGGTGGTCATATGCATTGGTCACTCCGTACAGGTTTCGTTCATTTTCACTGCGGGCACTCAGGCCGCATCGAAGTGAGAGCATCGTTCGGGCCAATCAGTTCGGAATCTTCTTAAGTACCTTATTTCAAAAGGTTTATAGTTTTCGTGCAAAGATGAGGGAGACCGACTGATTCAGAACAGTGCGGTGAAACACATCAGAACAGTGCGGTGAAATAAACCGGTGCACCATGATTCCGGTTTCGGCCAGTGCGATGGAAATCGTGGTGGATCCACCGCTCTCTCGAGCCATCTTGCCGGCAGGAGGTCAAGATGGAGCGGTCAGACGCAGTACCCACCGAACGATGGGCAGCCACGGAAATCGAGGCTCCCAGACGCTGGACTCCAGTTTGTCGCCGCTGGCCGGTGCAGTTGCGGTGGATTGCCCAGCCGCCTCAGGAATTGTGGATTTGCGGCAGTCAACCGAACGATGCGCCAGCCATCGCCATCGTCGGCAGTCGCAAAGCTACCGTCTCGGGACTTCGGGTGGCCTTTCAGATTTCTTCCGAACTGTCCAGAAGAGGATTCCGTATCGTTAGTGGCCTGGCCCTGGGCATCGATGCGGCGGCTCTTGACGGAGCCTTGCTCGGTGGCTCAGAAACTGGCGGACCCGCTGCGGCACCGCTGGCTTTACTGGGGAATGGGTTACCGGCCATCTATCCCGCCGCCAATCGTCCGCTGGCGCGTCGGATCTTGTCGTGCGGGGGAGCCCTGATCAGTGAATATCCGTCGGGAACGGCACCCCGTCCCTATCATTTCCCGCGCAGAAATCGATTGATCAGTGGTTGGAGCGTGGCGGTGGTGGTGATCGAGGCCACTCGGCGATCGGGATCGATGGGCACCGCTCAGCATGCCCTAGACCAAGGATGCGAAGTGTGTGCGGTCCCGGGCCCGGTCGATTCTGCGAGCCATGAAGGGTGTCATCAGTTGATTCGAGACGGAGCGCACCTCGTGACCTGTGCTCGCGACATCATCGAAGTGTGTGGCGGAATGGGGGTCGGCGGCAGTCGTTTCGGACTGGCGGGTGCGGCTCCAGTAGGACTCGCTGTAGATGTGCGACGATTGGACCTGGAGCGGAAACAGCACGGGGATGATCTGCGACGATTACACGAAGTGACCGGCTGGAGTCCGGTCCGACTGTTGCGTGCCTGGTCCGGGACCACCATCGAAACGGGGGTTGGGCAGCCTTCGGTTTCGCGGTCGCATCAGGGACAGAAGTAATTGTTACAGTCGAGGCCATCCGGGGTCGGGTCTGCAGCGCAGATCGGCAAGGTTGGTGGAGGCAGTGGATCCCCACCCGAGAAGAGCAAGGAGAGGATTACAATCGGATCGGCGATATCGATCTGCGCATCATCGTTGGAGTCGCAACTGGAATTACAGGGCAATGAGCCGATCGAGCCGAACAGGAAACCGAGAGTATAGATCGGATCGCCGATGTCGATCAGCCCATCGGCATTGCAATCGCCGCGGCTGAAGGAGGGGTCGTCGATGAAGATGATTTCGGATGATTGGGAGAAGGTGGGAAAGAACCCCTGTCCTGCCGCAGAAGAGACCAGATTGGTGACGGGAGGGACCCCCAGATCATCGGCAAAGGTCAGGATGTTTCCGGTCGGCGGCGCAGTCGGGTCGATCCCCAGATCGGTGTAGGTAGTGGTCAGCACCGTAGAGACACCGGTGAATTGCAATGTGTCGATGAGCAGGAAGTCAAAGACCACCGCTGCGGTCCAGCCACCGGGGTACAGGCTGATCTCGAAGAAATCGGGTCCGGTTCCTGCGTCGAGGTCGGTCAGCAGGGCCGATCCGCTCACTTGGTTGGGAGTGAGAAGGGTCGGATCATGAGCGACGGCGACGGCAAAGGCTCCACAATCGAGGGGAGACCCTGAAACCTGCTGAATCTGAAACTCCGCGATGGCCTCGCTCCCGATCACCAGCGGCGGGAGTTGGAATAGGAAACTTGGAGGCGCGGAAGAGACGGTCACTGACAGATCGCTCGATTCCATCAGATGCCCGAAGTGGGGTGCCTGAGCATCGGCGAGTGTCTGACCGAGTCCATCGGTGATCCAGCCCTTGGCATCGAGCAGAGCGCGGGGGGCTCTTCGATAAATCAAGCGAGCTGCGAGATTGACGTCGCCGTTGATTCCACTGATGTCAAAGACTGCGCTGGTATTGTCGGTGGCCAGCGGCGCGATGCGGGTGTCGAACACGATGGACGTGGCTTCGGTGAAGAGCACCCCTAGATTGCCGGAGGTGTCTTGGTTGACCTTGGCAAATAACTTCCCGGGAAGCCCAGCGAAGTGGCCAGTGGTGGCGTCCCCGATGCCTCCGAGGGAGTGGATCGTGTCACCTGAGGTCTGCGTCAACGACTGGCTTCCAGGCCCGGTCGCTTCGATCTTCAGGAGCATGTTTCTGAGGGTCACCCCGGTCGGAACCGAGTGTCCCGTCTGATCATTGACGATTTGCACATCGACGACCAGTTCGTCTCCGACTTGTCGAGCCGAGAGAGTCATCGTTACTGCGTTGTCGAGAAACTCCGCAGTGGTTCCGCGGATGTCATGGGTGTGAACGGTACTGGGCTCTCTCAGCAATGGGGGAAACAATGCTGCGCACGCTTCGACCGGGACATCGGAGAAGGGTGGCATGTGGCAATCCACACAACTTTGATACTGAGAATCTTGAGGGTCGCCGTAGGGTGAGTTCTTCCACTCCGAATAAGTCTCTTGGGCGGCGACGCTACTGCTCTCGTTGAAATCGTTGTCGTGGTCTGGATCGTTGTTGTACTCGTGGCACACGGCACACGCTTCGGCAGCCAGTTGTGGCTGGTAACTGCCTCGCATCTGGTTCACCAGATTGAAATCGACATCCCCCAGCAAGCCGTACATCACCTGTTCAATCAGGCCGCTGGTATCGGGGCGAGTGACCGTCACAGCGCCAGGGATGAATCCGGTGGCGTCGATCTGGCTCTCGTTGACCGAGGCGATCTTGTGACAGGTTTCGCACGAGACACCACGACGTTGGGCATCGGTGAGAGGGCCTGACAGCGGATCGAGTGGTTGCAACGGGTTCGCGATCCAACCTTCTGGCTGGTGGCAGGAGGCGCAGTGCCCCGATGGATCGGCCGCGGCATGAGCAGAATCAACGGTATAGACGAAGCCGCCACTACCTCCGGCAGATCCGGTACCGTCGTACAGGTCGTAGACCCATGAGTTGAGACCGGTCATCGCCATCCGGGATGGCTCCCACTGGGTGTACTGATCTGGATGACACACCGAACACTGGTCTGGAATCACGAATGAGTACGAGGGATCGTCGGCGACTGGCACTGGATCGAGTTCAATCATCACCGAGGTGCCGGGCGTGGTGACGAGAACGGTCGAGTTGTAGTAGCCTTTACTGGCCCCAGCGATGACCAGCAAGGTGCCGCTCACCCCTTCCAGAATGAAGGTCCCGTCAGCGGCGGCGACGGTTTGTTGCAGTGTAGTTTGCCAGGTCACCAAGGCTCCGGGGATGGCATTCTGGGTGCTGCTGTCGATGACGATCCCCGAGACCTGGCCTTCGACCAGTTGC
This sequence comes from Planctomycetota bacterium, assembly GCA_028825265.1. GTDB lineage: Bacteria > Planctomycetota > UBA8108 > UBA1146 > UBA1146 > QNYK01. The sequence goes on along the minus strand of JAPKAM010000015.1, from coordinate 25,646 downwards.
ACCGGAAACAGCACCAGCAGGGTGAGCATCATTCGAGTCCACCAGCCGATGGGGAGTGGGCTGATGGGGGGTTGGGCGATGGGAACTTGGGCGATGGGAACTTGAGTGATGGGCCGTTGGACTCGCTGCGATGGTCTGAATTTGAGTGAGGCGGGTCCGATTCTGAATCGAGGGAGCGGAGGCTGGGACATCGATAGAACCTCACTATTGGGCTTCTGAGAAGGTGCTGAAGCGACTGGCTTCCATTTTATCGGTAACCGCAGGAGAAGCCACCGGAGAAGCCAGATGTTCGATGGGGTCGAGTCCCCATCGCCCGTGGCATCGGGCAGGCGGACGAATTCACCAGATCGTCGTAGAATTAGACGGGAGAAGCACCTTCTCCCGTGAATCAGGAGTCTCGTGGCCCAGCAGGACTGTTCCAGTGAGAAGCGGCCGATCTCGGGTCGTTTCATCCCTCAATCTCTTCTCGGACGAGGAGGAATGGGGGAGGTCTGGCACTGTATCGACTCGATTCAGCGCGAGCCGGTGGCGATCAAACGAGTTTCTCCCGAGGAGTCGGGCGGTCCCATCGGTCAGCGCCATCAACGGGAATATGAGCATCTGTGCCGGCTTCGACATCCTTCGATCCTGGCGGTTCATGATTACGGGATCGATGCCCACGATGGAGCCCGGTGGTTCAGTAGTGAGGTGCTGAGCGGCCCGGTCTCCACCGATCTCGCCGGTTCATTGTCGTTTGCCGAGTGGTTGTGGATGGCTCGTCCCATCCTGCAGGCGCTCGCCTTCTTGCATCGAAATGGATGGGTTCACGGTGATCTCAAGGCTGACAATGTTCGGCTGAGGAAAGTGATCCGGCAGTCCACCGATCTAGAGCCGGTACTACTCGACTTCGGTCTGTGCCAACGAGAAGGACATCCGGTCGAGGAGAAGATCCTCGGAACGCCCCATGCGATGCCCCCGGAGCAGTGGCTCGGGGAACGCCCCGACGCACGCGGCGACATCTATTCGATGGGTGTGCTCCTTTATCAGTGGTGGTGTGGAGAGTTGCCATTTCAGTGTGTCGATCGATCCGAGTTGGGGCGAGCGCACATACAGGAAGAACCGACCCCCATCGCTGATTTCAGGCCTGGATTGCCCGATCCAGCACAGCGGCTGATCGAGAAGATGCTAGAGAAGCGACCCGACGATCGACCGTTCCACGCCGGTGAGGTGCTGGCCACCCTACAGCGTTCCTTTCCCGGGGAACCGGGAGGATGTCAGGCGGAATCGATCGAATCCCTCGCGGCACAATTGAGTTATCCAGGAATCGGATCTGAATTGCCAGATCTGCTGCTCGGTGCATTGTTAGAGCGCCGTGATCAGGGTGGCACCGTGGTGCATCTCCATCGCCGAGAAGGAGATCGTCGCAAGATCTCGAATCGAGTTCGAACCCGTCTGATGACTGCTGGGCTGCCGGTGATCGAGTTGAATTGCATTGACCCCGATCTTCGTCAGCAGTTGTCCCAATCGATTCACAGGGGATTGACCACTGTGGTGGTGAAAATCGAGGACCCTGGGGCCGGCAATCCGGAACTCCACGAGGCGCTGCAGTGGAGCGAGCTCAACTCTTGCAAATTGCTCTGGTGGATCGACAGCCCAACGATGCCCGGAGGGTATGTCGGTTCATCACTGGCGAACCGCCAACCGACCATAGTGAGTACCGATCACCTTCCATCCATCGACCTGGATCGCTGGCTCGAAGTCGCCCTTCCCGGCGGAGGAGTCGAGTCCAAGCTCCAACGGCGTCTGGTCCAGTGGGGCGCAGGAAGTCCCTCGATCTGGGAGCGAATTCTCATCGGACGAGTTCGGAGCGGGGAGCTGAGCCATGATGGCCAGCGGTGGATCTGGAATCAGTCCGCTGACCATCCAGAGGATCGCTGGCGAGATCGTGTCGGGGAGGAGTGTCAGAGATTACCAGTAGACGATCGTTCCTTGCTCGAGGCACTGGCAGTGCTCGGTGCTCCGGCTGCAGGTCATGCGGTGGCGCAGGTGGCATCCATCCCGTTGGGATCGATGCCGTCGATCGCTGCTGGATTGGTTCAGCACAATTGGATTCGCATCGATGGTGGCCTGCACTGGCGGGAACCTTTTCAGTCGGAAGGGGTACTGCTGCGACTCGATCCCGATCGGAGAAGAGCATTACATCAACTTGCTGCAGAACTCGAGGGGCTCGATCGATTGGATGTGGCCCATCACCGTTTGAGTGCGGGGCAGCCGCAACTGGCGGCTCGTAGTCTTGAGCCTTGGCTCGATGATGAGGCACTGATTCTACGTGATGCGGCACGCCTTTCAGATTTACTGGGACCACTGGTCGACCTGCTTTGCGAATCGTCAGTCGCTCGTTGGGCGGAGTTGCTCGGTCTGGTTGAAGATCAACTGGGGCATCCTTCACAACGCGATCGTGCCTGGAGAATCTCTGCCAGAAATCAGCAGCTCGGTAGCGTGGCTTCATTGCGGTTGGCACGTCGCAGAGCCGAGACCACCCGTCGAGATGGGGATCCACGAACGGCTTTGGCACTGCTCGATGAAGTGATCATCCCGATCAACGATGATCTGGAGAGCAAACGCGAGCGGAGCCGAGTGGCCATCGAAAGGTCACGAATCCTCCGCACTTTGGCCAGGCGTGGCGCGGGTCCCGCTCCCGCCTTTGAACCGGAGGACTCCGAGTGCCTCGACGAGATGATCAACGAAGTCCGACTGGAGCGCTGCCGCAGTGCCCTGGCCAGGGGAGCGCGATTGCAAGCACTGGATCTCTCCGAGCAGATACTTGCGGAGGCGGTGGCGACCTCTCACTCCCGTCATATCGCCGAGGCCCAATGCCTGAAAGCGAGAGCCATGGAGGATTTGCGTTCACTGCGGATCTGGAGCCGATGGCATCATCACATCTGTCGCCAGGAGCATCGATTAGAGGCCGCCGTTGTGGCGGCGATCGAAGCTGCCGAGGCTTCCCTGCGGCTGGGGGAAGAGGCACTGGTGTTGAAGGAAATCTCGCCACTGGTGGTCGAGGCCAGGAAACATTGTCGAGGTCAGTTACCCCGGGCACTACTCTTGCTGGCTCGCTGCGAAGCGGGAGCCGGCTGGATCAAGGGAGCCTCACGCTGTCTCGAAGAGGCATTGGTCCTCGACGGACCGGCAGGGATCGTCTCCTGGGAAGGCAATCTGCTGGTGGCGGCTTCGGAACTTGCGGCTGGTCGACCACGAACCGCGCGTCAAATTCTACAAGCGACACCTCCTCATCGTGCGCCCCACGAGCAAGAGGCGATCGACGTCCACGCTCGGCACATCATCCTTGAAAGCCGCTGTGCGATGTCGCTGGGTCAACTTTCAGAAGCGATGAGCTTGCTCGATCGTGGACTCACTTCATTGCGAGTACGAGGTACAGACCGAGATCTTGGAGCACTGCGTAGAGAACGAGTCGACTTGCTCGATCGTGTTGGTAAGAATGCGCTGGCTCAGACTGAGCGACGCAGGATTGCACCCGGGGCGATTCCAGAACCGGGTTCCGACCCGGAACCCTTCGGATTGCGCAGAGCACGCAAGGCACTGGATCGAAGACGGATATGGATGAGGCGGCGCCAATTCGAGAAGGCCAATCATTGGCTTGAAGCCGCTGCACTGGATGCACTTCGATTGCGAGCACAACCGATCTCGACCTGGTTGTCGCTGGAAAGAAGTGTTTCCGCATCGCTGGAGGAAAAGGAACGGATCGCACGGAATGCCTGGAAGCGGGTGGTTCGCCTTGAAACTCGGTTGGGCCATGCCTCGGTACTGTTCTGGTGGGCCCAGGTACGAGAACAAGCCGGCGATTTGCATGCAGGACAGAAGTTACGCAATGCGGCCATGGCTGAGATTGAGCGGTGGCTGGCCAATGCCCCGAAGGGCATCCGCTGGAGCGAGATGGCCACGCTTCTTGGCGTGTCAGATCTGGCCAGTGGATCTCTTTCCGGGAAAGGTGGCCGAAACTCCACCTTGGCGTAGAATCACCGGAAAGTAGATCTCGTACGGAGAAAGGGAAACGAAATGTTGAGAAGCCATACCTGCGGAGAACTTCGTGCCGAGCATGTTGGCCAGGAGGTCACTCTGGTCGGCTGGATCGATACCATCAGGGATCACGGTGGCTTGCGATTTATCGATCTGCGCGATCGTTATGGTCGCACGCAGGTGACCCTTTCGCCCGAAACCATCGACGCTGCTGAGCTCAAGTCGTTGCGTTCGGAACAGGTTCTGCAGGTGACCGGACAGATCGAATCGCGTCCGGATGGGATGAAGAATCCGCGCCTCGCGACCGGTGATATCGAACTGGTGGCCACCGTAGTGGAGATGCTGGGGGATTGTCCTGCTCTTCCCTTCGATTTTTCCGGGGGTGACCTGGTCAACGAAGAGTTGCGTTTTCAGTATCGCTTTCTCGACATGAGAAGGCCGGAGGTGCAACGTCGCTTCCAGTTGCGATCTGATCTTCAGCACGAACTGCGCAATTTCCTTCACCAGCAGAATTTTATCGACCTCGAGACGCCGATGTTGACCAAGAGTACTCCTGAGGGGGCTCGTGACTTTCTGGTTCCCAGTCGATTGAATCCGAGTCAACTGTACGCACTTCCACAGTCGCCACAGATTTTCAAGCAACTGTTCATGGTGGCGGGATTTGATCGATACATGCAGATTGTTCGTTGTTTTCGTGATGAGGACTTGCGTGCCGATCGACAACCTGAATTCACCCAACTCGATCTCGAGATGGCCTGTGTTGAGGAAGATGATGTCATCGAGGTCATCGAGGGGCTGATGGCTCACGTGGTGAAATCGCTGACCGGGCAAGAGGTCGAAACTCCCTTCCTGCGAATCTCCTACGACGATGCGCTACTGCGTTACTCGAGTGATGCTCCGGATCTACGCAGTGATCTGGAAATCTTCGATTTGTCTGATCTGGCGGCAGATCTGGGCTTCAAGGTCTTCTCCGGCGCAGTTGAAGCGGGCGGAGCGGTTCGCGGCATGCGAGTTCCCGGAGCGGGACTGTGGCCGAGAAAACAGATCGAAGCCCTCGAGGCGATCGTCAAGAACCAGGGTGCCGGCGGACTCGCCTGGATGAAGAGTACCGAGAATGGGCTGGCCGGTCCGGTGGCACGCTTCTGCGATGGCGACGCGGGCTCCCGCTTGGTCGAGCGAAGTGGCCTTCAGGTAGGAGATCTGTGCTGTTTCGTCGCCGATCGTTCGAAGCGAGTCGTGATCAACTCGTTGTCCTTCCTGCGCAAAGAACTGGCCCAAAAACTGGGGCACATCAAACCGGACGTACTGAAGTTCTGCTGGGTGACTGAATTTCCGCTCTTCGACGAGGACGAGACCAGCGGAAATCCGGTCCCTTGCCACCACCCCTTCACCGCTCCTCATCCCGATGACCTGGATCAACTCGAGTCGTCTCCCCTCAAGGTACGAGCTCGGGCCTATGATCTGGTGTTAAACGGATTCGAGGTAGGGGGGGGCAGCATCCGGATTCACCAGAGAGATCTGCAAGAGCGGGTTTTCGAAGCGATTGGCCTGAGCCAGGATGAGGCCAAGAGCAAATTTAGTTTCTTGCTCGATGCGTTGAAATACGGCGCTCCACCCCATGGTGGGATTGCCCTCGGAATCGACCGTCTGGTGATGATCCTGGCCGGCGATGAGTCGATCCGTGAAGTGATTGCCTTTCCCAAGACGCAGCGCGGCACCTGCCAATTGACCGGAGCCCCGACCCACGTCTCCGATGCGCAACTGAAAGAGGTGGGATTGAAGGTCGCCGACACTCCGGAGGCGGTTTCGACTCCGGTTGAAGGGGAAGAAGGAGACCGCCGCTGACAGGTGAGCCCGCTTGGCAGGTCGGAGATGTCGTTTTTTTTACGCATCTACCCCGGAATTCAGGGTTTCCGGCTTGCCATCGGCCCCCTCCTCGGTGTATCCATCGGAGTTCTCAGGGGCGGCAATTGGGCGACCTGCCGCGGCTTCAACTGGGCAGCGGGCAAAATGGCGTGAATTTCGTCGTTTCGAACTACCCTTGAGGACCATGGCATCGAATTCGTGACTGAAGAATTTCGAGTAGGAGGACCGACATCGTCGAGAAGACCAAGTACAGAGTGATCGACAGGCCCGCACCGGGCGATGTACGCCTCATCGATGACGAAGGCGGCCAGGTCGGCATCGTGAAGTTGAATGAAGCGCTGGAGATGGCCCAGGAAAAGGAACTCGACCTGGTCGAGATGAACCCGAATGCGGATCCGCCTCTGTGCAAGTTGATGGATTTCGGTAAATTCAAGTATGATCAGTCGAAGAGTTCCAAGCAGGTCCAGAAGGTTCGTAAGGTCAAGGAAGTGAAACTTCGGCCGAAGACGGAGAAGCACGACTTCGACGTCAAGTTGCGCAGAGCCCGTAGTTTCCTCGAAGATGGCCACAAGGTGCTGGTGACGATGGTATTCAAGGGACGAGAACAGCGCCATCCGGATCTGGGCCGTGAGGCGTTGTTCCGGTTCTTCGGCGAACTCGAGGAGATGGCAAAGATGGAACGAGAACCGTTGCAAGAAGCCCGTAATCGGATGGCGATGGTTCTGGCAAAGAAGAAGTGATAAGAACGGAATCCTGACAAGGATTCCTGCTGGAAAGGGGCCCCTCGTGGCCAGGAAGACGCACAAACCGCACAAGGGCCTGCAGAAGCGGGTCAAGGTGACTGGAACGGGTAAGATCAAGCGCCACCGAGCGGGTAAGAGCCACCGCATGGGCCCCTGGACGGCGGCTCGAGTTCGTCGGGGACGTCGAGCGGAAGTGGTCCCCGAATGCAATGCCAAGGTGATCCGGGAGTTGCTCGGAATCGGCTAGCCACATTTCGTCAGCGGCTCGCCACAGTTCTACTACATGTGTTTCTACTACAAGTGTTGTCTGAGTAAAGATTAGCGATTTTCATTACAATCGCGCCGAAGGGCGCACCGGCCGGCAGTTACGGGGTGGACGAACCTGAAGGTTCCTAGTGAATCGAAAGATTCCTCCCGAGAGTTGCCCACTGGAAAGGGACCACGATGGCACGCGTACGTTTTGGCGTCGCTCGTCACCGCAAACAAAAGCGGATTCTCAAGAAAGCTCGCGGATACTTCGGAGCTGCATCTCGTCAGTACAAGACTGCCAAGCAGACCATCATGCGGGCCGAAGCTTATGCGACGAGAGATCGTCGGGTTCGCAAGCGTATGATCCGTCGACTCTGGATCACCCGAATTTCTGCGGCTTGTGGCCAGCAAGGCATCTCCTATAGCCGTTTCATTCATGGACTCAAGTGCGCCAAGGTCGATCTGGATCGTAAAATGATCTCCGAACTGGCGATTCGTAATCACGAGGCCTTCGTCGCACTCGTCGGAATTGCCCGTGGCGCAATATCATGAGCGAGGGATCCCAGGTGGATCTAGATCGCATCGAGGCGGACGCATTACAGGCGATCGAGCAGGCCTCAGATGGCTCCAGTTTGGAATCGGTTCGTGTCGGGATTCTGGGTAAAAAGGGCACCCTGAAGCAGGTTCTCCGCTCACTGGGAGCCCTCCCTCCAGAGCAACGCGCCTCCTTTGGTGCACGGGTCAATGTCGTCAAGGAACGAGTCGGAACCGCTCTCGAAGAGGCCAAGGGTCGATTGGGCAGTGGATCGAAGGCGGCTCCTACGGCGGCGCGACGCGCCACCGATGTCACCCTTCCGGGCCAAATGCCTCAGCGAGGCAGCCGCCATCCTGTCCATCAGGTCGCATCTCGGATGATTCGGATCTTTGGGAATCTAGGTTTCCAGGTCGTCGATGGTCCGGAGGTCGAGGACGAGTGGCATAACTTCACTGGACTCAACATCCCGGTCGATCACATCGCACGGGATCCGGCCGAAAACTTCTACCTCGAAGATGACCTGCTGATGCGCAGCCAAACTTCGACGGTGCAGGTTCGGGTGATGGAGAGTACGCCTCCTCCCTTGCGGATCATCGCTCCAGGTAAGGTGTTTCGGCCCGATACAGTCGATGCCACTCACTCCTACATGTTCAATCAACTCGAGGGATTGGTGGTGGACGAGGGGATGACCTTCGGTCATCTCAAGGCGACCTTGTTGACCTTCTTTCAGCAGCTGTTGCAAGACGACGCAATGAAACTTCGATTGAGACCTTCCTTCTTCCCCTTCACCGAGCCGAGCGCAGAAGTGGATCTATACTGGCGTGGTGGCTGGATGGAGATGGGAGGGTGCGGGATGGTCGATCCAAACGTACTCCAATCAGTGGGGATCGACCCGGAACGGTGGACTGGATTCGCTTTCGGGCTGGGGATTGAACGGGTCACCATGGCTTCCTTCAATATTCCCGATATTCGTTACCTCTACGAGAATGATGTCAGGTTCCTCCAGCAGTTTTCCTGATGGTTGAACCCCCCTTTGATAGTGGAGTGTCCAGATGAAGGTTTCCCTCGACTGGCTGCGGGATCATGTCGATATCGATCAACGGGTCGAAGATGTGGCCTACAAACTGACGATGTGTGGGCTCAATTGTGAGGGGATCGAGGTTCATGGCGACGACCATGTCTTCGAATTGGAAGTGACATCCAACCGGCCCGATCATCTGGGCCATCGAGGGGTCGCCAGAGAACTGGCCTGTTTATTCGACCAACCCCTCAAGCCGCTGCGGCTCGACTATCCCGAGGTGGAAAAAGATTCTGCGGGTAAGGGACTCGATGAGATCAGCAGCATCGAGGTCGATGACGATGACCGTTGTGGTCGCTACACCGCCCGGGTCGCCTTCGATGTCGACGCCTCCGAGAGTCCTCAGTGGCTGCGGAAGCGTCTCGAGTCGATTGGCCTGAGGTCGATCAACCTGGTGGTCGACCTATCCAACTACGTTCTGATGGATCTGGGCCAACCCTTACACGCCTTTGATCTGGATCGACTCGACGGCGGGGAAGTGATCATTCGTCGTGCTCGTTACGGCGAGAGTTTTGCGGCGCTGGATGGCTCGACTCACACCCTCGATTCGGATGATCTGGTGATCGCCGATGGCTCCCGAGCGGTGGCGGTGGCGGGGGTGATGGGAGGATCTGAAACAGAGGTCGTCTCGACGACGCGGCGCATCCTGCTCGAGAGTGCCTGGTTCGATCCGGTGCCCGTGCGCAATACATCTCGACGTCTGGGACTGGCGAGCGATTCATCTTACCGATTCGAGCGTCGCGTCGATATCGATGGCGCCGACATCGCCTCCCGTAGATTTTTCCATCTGCTGTGCCGAGAATCGGACAGCAAGGTTCTCTCCGGTTGCTGGGAGGCGATCCGTGATGGATTGCTGGACCCACCCGCGGAGGTTCCGATTCGCCTCGATCGCACCGAATTGATTCTGGGCGATGCGGTGCCCGCCGCGGAACTGGATCAAGTGCTGTGCGCCCTCGGTTTCCAACGCTCCGGCGGGGACGACGCTAGAAGCCTCTGGTGCCCTCCTAGCTGGCGTGCTGATTGCACCCGGGAAATCGACCTCATCGAGGAGGTGGGACGGATCCACGGCCTCGACAGGGTGCCAGATCGCCAGATGGAGGTACGGGTCGTTCCGGAAGATCGCGAAGCATTGCTGGTCGAGAGGACCAAGGCTCTGCTCGAGGGAACCGGCCATCATGAGTCCCTCACCTTCTCCTTCGGTTCGGAGGGGGATCATCGAGACCTCGAGGAGTGGTGGTGTATCGGAGAGCCGTGGGTGGTTCGAAACCCGGTGCGCTCCAATGAAGGGGTACTGCGGCGCAGTCTCTTGCCGGGAATACTCTCCTGTGTCCGTGGTAATCGGCTGCATGGAGTTGAATCCGTGCGGCTGTTCGAGGTCGCCCGAGTCTTCCACCGTCGAGTTGGAATCGATCGTCCGGTGGAAAAGATCCACCTCGCCTGGGTTCATAGCGATGCCGATGGAAGTGGTCCATCGGAGGCGTACCGGCAGGTGCGCGGCATCGCGGATGCGGTGTTGGAACTGCTGAGACTGGGCACCGAGTCGAGTAGTTCAACCACTTGGAATCCGATCTCCACGCCTTGTGGCCTAGGGGTGGGAAGTTGCGCGTCTCTCGATCATTCCGGCGAACGTCTCGGACTGGTCGGGTCCGTTTCGCTGGACGGAGTCAGCGGCGATTCGTGGTGCGGGGAACTCGATCTGGGCACACTGATCGGTCATAGCGAGGTGGAACACCGTTACCGTGAGTTTTCACGCCAGCCGGGGGTGCGCCGGGATCTCAATATCGTGATTGAAGACTCGGTGTTGTGGCGTGACATTGCATCGGAAGTGGACGCAGCGGAGATGGCCAATTTCGAAGCACTTAATTTCCTCGATGTCTATCGAGGCAAGCAGGTGGCCAAGGGGCAAAAAAGCGTCACATTCTCAGTCGCCTTTCGGGCTCCAGATCGAACCCTGACCCATGAGGAAGTTGACGTGGCGATCGGTGGTCTGATGCAGCGACTCGAGAATCGATTCGAGGCGCAGCTGCGCACCTGAGAGGCTGCTGCGGTACTACGCTTACAGTGACGCGGTATTACAGTGACGCGGTATCAGTCGCGAATTCTCACCTGGGAGCCGACCCGCATCCATGGATAAACCAGCACCACATCATCGTTGCGAAGACGGATACATCCTTCCGACTCCATCGATCCGATACTTTCCGGTTCGCTGGTGCCGTGGATGCCGATCCCTGCGATTGAAGGTTTATCCTCAAACCCAATCCATCTCTCACCGAGAGGGTTACCCTTGACGCCGTAGGCAATGGGGGCGCGGCCATCGCGAGGCTGCCACATCGGTTCCTTCTGTACCAAGTCCACCTTGAAGGCGCCGACGGGGGTGCAGTCATCTTTGCCATGGCCGATGGGGAATCCTTGGATCCAACGGCCATCGAGGAAAACATCGAGCCAGTAGTCACTCTTATCGATATCGACCGTGATGGTTCCGGAAAGGAACTTCAATTTCTGACCCGGATGAATGACATCTGATTTCAGTTGATTCAAGAATCTCAACGAATCAACGGACACATTGCAGCGTTTGGAGATTGCGGAGAGGGAATCTCCATTGACCACGGTGGCGATGCCCGCCTCGCTGAAGGGTCGCCTCGAGAGTACCCAGAAATCGACCAGGTCGCGAAGCTTCTGTCGTATGGGAGCGCGCCATTCGATCTCATCGGAGCTGCTGTAGGCATCGGAAAGATACTCCCAACTCTTCACCGCAGTGGCGTTGGTCTCGAAACCGATCGAATCGGCCATCACCAAGCACGCCAATCCGTAGCCGGCCACCTTCGAACCTTCGGAGACCACTTGTTGGGCGATGCGGATCTGGTCTGTACCGGTCGTCTGTCGCAGTAAGAGTGCTCGAGCAGTGGCCGAAAGTTCCCCGCCAGATTTTTCAATTTGATTCAAGATGCCGAACGCTTCGCCGATGAAGCGAGGGTGTTCAGATGCCAGGAGAGTTTGTGCTAGTCGGATCCGGGTGCCCTCATGCGCATCGACATCGAGTTGTCCTCGAAGTTGTTCGATCAGTTCGGCGTGGATCCCCTGGTAACCGACATCCTTAGCGGTGGATGGACGATCACTATTCGGATCCTCGGGGCTAGCGTCACCACCATTAGCGACCGTTGAATCTTCGGTGGTCTCAGTGGTGCTGGGAGTGGATGTCGATTCGTATCCTCTGTCGACGCTGTACCAGCGGGTGATTCCCCACCAACCTGCTGCAATGACGATGAGCAGTATAAATCCTCTACGCATGATTTCCCCTCGGTTCCCGAGCCTGGTGAATCGGTGTTTCCGTGTGAACTTTCTGCCCTGCAGGGAAGCACACCGTCGGTCATTCTAGCGGCGGTCGTGGTCGTTACCAGTCCACAGGAGCTCAGCCAAGAATCGCCTCGACCGAGCGCTTCGACAGATCGATGAGCCAGCCGGGAAAGAGCCCGAGGGCGATGGTGGCGATCCCACAAACCGCCACCGTGAAGGTGATACCCCAGGAGGCAGGGACCAGTTCAAAGGATGATTTCGGCTCCCGGAACCACATCGAGACGACGGGCCTCAGATAAAAGTAGACGCTGATCAGAGATGCGATGATTCCGACCAGAGCCAGCAGCAAGTATCCATGTTGAACCGCATTGCTGAGGATTAACAACTTCCCGATGAATCCCGCCGTCAGGGGGATTCCAGCCAGGGAGATCAGCGCCACGGAGAAACCGAGAGCCAGCAATGGGCGGCTCCTGGAGAGTCCATCGAGGTCGTGAATCTGATCTCGATCGGATCCTACGCTGATGGCTGCCAAGACCCCAAATGCGGCCAGGGTGGTGGCAGCGTAGGCGAACATGTAGAAGGGAATACTGGCACCGGCAGACGCTCCTTCTCCTGACAGTGCGATCACCAGTGGAATCAGCAGGTAGCCCGTGTGAGCAATTCCAGAATAAGCCATCATTCGTTTCAAACTCTGCTGATTGAGGGCAGCGAGATTCCCAAGCAGCATTGTGACCACTGAAATGGCGGCCAGCAATTGGGCCAGATGATGGCTCCCGCCGGTAAAGAGAAGAAAACGGCAAAGGCAAAAGAGGCTGGAAGCCTTGACTGCCACGGCCATCCAACCCACCGCCACCGTAGGAGCCCCCTGGTAGACATCCGGGACCCATGTGTGGAAAGGAACCGCACCGACCTTGAAGGCGAATCCGATCAGCACCAACAGGGTCCCGACGCTGAATAGGGAGTCTTGCTGACCATCGGATGCCGCGATGTCTGCCAGCGATAGCGAGCCACCCGTGGCGCCGTAGATGAAGGCCATTCCCAGCAGCAGGAATCCACTTGAGAAGGCTCCCAGGACAAAGTACTTGAAGGCTCCTTCGCTGGCGGATCGTTGATTCTGGAAGTAACCAGCCATGACATAGACTGCCAGTGAAAGCGTTTCGATGGCGATAAAGATGGAGACCAGGTTGGTCGCCTGACAGAGGAGCGCCATGGCTCCCGCACCGAAACTGATCAGGGCGGTGAACTCCGCACTGTTACTGCCCCTGCTGGCGAGATAACTGCCTGACATCAGGGTGCTGAAGAGTCCAGTCATGATGACCACTCCGGCACCCATACGGCCGAACAGATCATCGGTCATCGCTCCTGCGTAAAGGGGGCCGGTGGAAGCACCGGTGCCCTGGACAAATAGCGCTGCGAAGGCGAGCAAGAAACCGGTAACACCGATCATCGCCAAGTGAGTCTTCTCCGAACGCTTGTTTTCTGCGGATCGTCCCAGGTCAGCGAAGAGCTGCACCAGACCGGTGATGAACAGGATTCCAGCCGGAAGTATGGCGAGGATCTCAGCTCGGGAGATGGTGAGTTCCATCGACGGCTCCTAACTCTTCAACATCTCGACGTATAGGGACAGGGTAGGTTTCACCATGTTGATGAAAGGCGCCGGATAGAGACCGATCCAGATCATCATTATGACAAAGGGAAGTAGGTAGAGGATTTCGCGAGGTGAGAGATCCGCTACGTTGCGGTTCTCGTCATGGACCAGAGGTCCAAATAAGAATTTCTTGACCATGTTGAGCATGTAAAGGGCACCCAGCACCACTCCAGTGGAAGCGAGCACTCCCCACAGCGGGAAGACCTTGAAAACCCCGTACAGGATCAGGAACTCCCCGATGAAGCCATTGAGCCCGGGTAATCCGATGCTCGAGAGAACCGCAATCATGAAGAAGATGGTGTACAGGGGGATCACTTTTGCAAGCCCGCCATAATCGGCCAACTCCCGGGTGTGCCGTCGCTCGTAGATGATTCCGATCATCAAGAACAGCATTCCGGTGGAGAGTCCGTGGTTCACCATCTGCAGGATCGCACCGGTGATGGTTTCTACATTTGGAACGAAACAAGCCAGCACCACGAAACCTAGGTGGCTGACCGAGGAATAGGCGATCAATTTCTTGATGTCATTCTGAACCAACGCCATGCATGCACCAAAAATGATTCCGATCACCGCCAGCCAGCACATCACGGGTTGCAGGTTGAAGGCCGCATCGTGGAACAGCGGGATCGAGAAGCGCAGCAAGCCGTAAGTCCCCATCTTGAGCAACACTCCAGCCAGTACCACTGAGCCGGCGGTGGGGGCCTCTACGTGGGCATCCGGCAGCCAGGTGTGGAAAGGAAAGAGCGGCACCTTGATGGCGAAGGAGAGGGTGAAGGCGGAAAATAACCAGAACTGTTGGTCCGTATCGAGCAGATGCGTGGTTCTCAATCGCTCCAGCAACAGTGGCAAATCAAAAGTACCGGCGTGCTGGTGGAGGTAAAGGATCGCCAGGAACATCATCAAACTACCGACCATGGTGTAGATGAAGAACTTGAGTGCTGCGTAGACCCGTTCCCGCCCTCCCCAGATACCGATGATGAGATACATGGGGATCAACATCGCTTCGTAGAAGAGATAGAACAGGATCAGATCGAGCGAAACAAAGGCCCCGACCATGCCGGTTTGCAACAGCAACAGAGCGATGTGGAACTCCTTGACCCTGTCATCGATGGCTTTCCAGCTGCTCATGAAGACGAAGGGCATCGTGAAGCAGGTCAGTAACACCAGAAGGATCGAGATACCGTCCACTCCCAGGTGATAGTTGATGCCTAGCGATTCGATCCAGGAATGGCTCTCTTCCAGTTGCATGGTGCCGACCGAATTGTCGAAGTTGCCCACCATCAAAAGAGAGAAGAGCAACGTCAGGAAACTGATCATCAAGGAGCCTTGTCGGAACAAGGCCTTGTTGTTGCGATCCACCAGCGACAGGAGCAAAGCTCCGATCGCGGGGGTCAAAGTCACCAGCGTGAGAATCGGCAAGTTGAATGAATCCAGTACCGGGATCACTGTGCCCCTCCTTGCTGGATGAGACTCAGCATCATGTAAATCAACAGTAGTACTCCGCAGCCAAAGGTCAGCAGGTATCCGGGAATGAAACCGGTTTGCATCTTGCGAAACCAGTTTCCAACGCTCCGAGTCATGAGTGCGGTACCGGTGACCAATATGCCGTCGATCAGAATCCGATCGAACAGGATGAAGAGCAGGTGACTGATGGTTTCAAGAGGACGGACAAAGACCGCCGCGTAGAACTCATCGACGTAAAACTTGCGTACGGAGAGCCGCCCGAGCACCTTGCCTGGACCGCTATTGGTGAAGGCCTTTCGCAGGGCATGGCCCTTGCCGTAGCAGTAGAAGGCCAGCAGTAATCCGCAACCCGCAACCGCCAGACTCAGGAACATGCTCTTCCACTCCGCTGCGTGAACCACCTCTTCAGGTAGGTTCGATGCATGGTGTAATCCGGTGAAATGGCCCAGTGTCGCGTGCCCACCGAGGAATTCCGGGACATTGAGGAAGCCTCCTAGGATGCTGGCGATGGCGAGCATGAACAGAGCGAAGCCGATCCAGCCTCCGGGTTCACGAACCTTACCCTCAAGGCTGGAGTCGACTCGACTCTCTCCCCAGAAGGTCAGCGCAACGCACCGAATCATGTAGAAGGCCGTCATTCCAGCGGTCACGAAGGAGACACCCCAGAAGAGAGCGGCCGAATCGACCCCTTCGAGGAATCCCTGCTGGTAACCGGCAAACAGAATTTCGTCTTTGGAAAAGAAACCCGCCAGCGGGGGGACTCCGGCGATGGCCAAAGTCCCGATGAGGAAGGTCAGGTGAGTGAAGGGGAGTTGCTTTCTTAAGCCGCCCATCTTCCGCATGTCCTGTTCGTGATGCATGGCATGGATCACTGATCCCGATCCGAGGAAGAGCAGTGCCTTGAAGAAAGCGTGGGTGACCACATGGAAAAAGGCAGCAGAGAACGCTCCGACTCCGATGGCAAAGAACATGTACCCCAGTTGGCTGACCGTGGAGTAAGCCAATACCTTTTTGATGTCGTTCTGGCCTAAGGCGATCAATGCAGCCAGTAGCGCGGTACATGCGCCGATTCCTGCGATGACGGTGAGGATTGCGGGTGCCGCCTCGAACAGCGGCATCAGTCGACAGCAGAGGTACACTCCTGAGGTCACCATGGTGGCCGCATGGATCAGTGCCGATACGGGAGTCGGGCCCGCCATCGCATCCGGCAGCCAAACATAAAGGGGAATCTGCGCACTCTTGCCGGTCGCTCCGATGAAGAGCAACAGGACGATCATCGAGATCACGCTGACCGAACCCAGAAGAGGCACCGTGAGGGTCTCGGCCGACAGCGTCTTGATCATTTCGGAATCGGTGAGGGTGGACATGTCGAGAGAGCCGAAGTGCGCCAGGCAGAGGAAGATTCCCAGCAGGAATGCAAAATCTCCGACCCGGTTCATGATGAAGGCCTTCTTACCGGCGGCGCAGTTGGCGTCCTCTTCGTACCAGAATCCTATCAACAGGTAAGAACAGAGCCCGACACCTTCCCAACCGATGAACATCAGCAACAGATTGTCACCGAGTACCAGGATCAGCATGAAGGCGGTGAACAGATTGAGGTAGGCGAAGTAGCGGTGGTATCCGGGGTCGCCCTTCATGTAGCCGATCGAGTAGAGGTGGATCAGCGATCCCACTCCGGTGATCACCATACACATGACGGCCGCGATGGCGTCGAAGTGCAGTGCAAAGGGGATCTCGACCAACCCCTCGATCCAGATCCAGGGGAAGCCATTCCAGTGCAGTTCCGTACCTTCAGAGAGAAGACGACTCCATGCAGCGTAGGAGAGGCCGAAGGACAAGATCGGTAAACCGCACGCGATGGCGTTCACTGACCTGGTCCCCAGTCTGCTTCCCAGCATCCCGTTGATCAGGAAGCCGAGGAATGGAAGCAGAGGTATCCAGAGGAGATTGATGTCCAAGTGGTCCCCCTAGCCGTTCAACTGGCAAAGTTGGCGAAGATCGATGGATCGCCAGCGGCGCCATATCACCAACAGCAAGGAGAGGCCAATGGAAGCCTCTGCAGCAGCAACTGCTAGTACCATAAGGGTAAAGATTTGGCCGCCATGCTCACCGGAAAATGCGGTCAGGGCGTGTACCCGACCGAATGAAACCAGTGCGATATTGACGGCATTGAGCATCAGCTCGAGAGACATCAGGACCACCAGGATGTTACGCCGTGCCAGGACTCCATAGATGCCAACAGAAAAGAGAAATGCACTCAGGTATAGAAGGGTAGGGAGGCTAAACATCTTGGCTCACCACACCTTCCGCTGCATTGGTAAGGTTGTGCGGAACATTATTCTTGCGACGAGAAGCCAGGTGTACCGCTCCGATGATTCCAACCAGGATCAGGATCGAGGTCAGTTCGAAGACCAGCAGGTGGTTATGAAACAGTTCCAGTCCAAAGGCACGAATGGTGCCATGTGAGTCACTGACTTCGGGAAGCAGCGGGATCGAACCCAGTGCAGAGAGTCGCTCGACCTCATTGGAATGAGAGATGGCGAAACTCAACATCGAAAAGATCAGCAGTGATACACCCGCAGCGAAGGACTTCTCGGTGGCTCCACTCTCCTCGGGGAGATCACCTTCTCTCGGGTTGATCAACATGATGACGAACAGGTAGAGCACCATGATGGCTCCTGCATACACCAGCAGTTGCATGAACCCCAGGAAGGTTGCGTCGAGCAGCATGAAGATCACCGACACTGCTGCAAACATGACGATGAGGAACATGGCTGAGTAAATCGGATTGCGCCGGGTGACCACGAGCATAGAGCTCACCGTCGCCACTACGGCTGCGATGCCAAAAAACAGCTGTTCAATACCAGGACTCATCCGCTCGTCCCCCTCACTCGATCCCGTCGATCCCGAAGGATCACAGGGAAAGGAGTTTTTCCTTGTCGTAGATCTTTTCAGCGCGAGTTCTCGAAGGAATGTTGAAAACAGGTGTCAACTCGATGGCGTCACAGGGGCACGCTTCTTCGCACATGCCGCAGTAGATGCAACGCATCATGTCGATGTTGAAGAGTCTGGGTCTCTTTTCACGGTCATCCCAGGGCGCTTCTTCGGCGACGATTTCAATGCAATGCGCCGGACATGCCGTCGAGCACAGGAAGCAAGCCACACACTTTTCACGCCCCAGCTCGTCTCTCTTGAGACGATGCTCACCGCGGTAACCCGGATATGGAGTTCTCTTCTCATCCGGATAGTGAATGGTGTTGGGTTCTCTTCTGAGGATGTGCTTGAGCGTATTGATCAACCCCTTGGCCACCGGCACGGTGAAGGAGGCCTTCTTCCGTGGATCGGTAGTCGCAGTCTTACGTTCCTGTTTTTCCTCGCGGGCACCCGGTGGGTTTGCCATGAGAACTCCGTTCTAGTGCCCCTTTAAGGCAGGGGAATAAGCCATTTCCAACCCAGTACTCCGGCGACGGCAGTGAGGCCAAGATTCACAAGTGAAACTGGAATGAACACCTTCCACCCGATACCCATGAGCTGGTCGTATCGGAATCGTGGCAGTGTCCAGCGGATCCAGATGTAGAAGAACAACAATGCGAACAATTTAACCGAGAAGAAACCGATGCTGAGTGCCATATCTACCATCGAGGGGGAGGTGGGAATCTCTACCCAGGGCACACTCCAGCCGCCGAGGAACAACGTGACCATCAAGCCCGACATCGTGATCATTGCTACGTATTCACCCATGAAGAAGGTTGCGAACTTGAGACCGGTGTATTCCGTGTGGAATCCGCCGATCAATTCTGCCTCACATTCGGCCAGGTCAAAGGGCAAGCGATTGGTTTCAGCAAAGGCTGCGATGATGAACACGACCGCGGCAATCGGTTGCTTGAAAAGATTCCATTCCAGCAGTCCAAGAGTTCCTGATCCCCATTGCTGACGGATGATCTCGTTGAGGTCGACCGTCTCGGCCGTCATCATGATGGCGATGATAGAAAGCCCCATCGCGACCTCGTAACTGATCATCTGCGCGGAAGCGCGAAGGCCTCCCAAGAGCGAGTACTTGTTGTTGGAAGCCCAGCCTCCGAAAGCGAGTCCATAGACTGAGAATCCACTGATAGTCAGCAGGAAGACGACTCCGACATCAAAGGACGCCACCTGCAAATCAATGCCCACGGGGATCACCGTGAAGGCGAGCACTGCAGGTGCGTAAACCAGCACTGGCGCCAGTCGGTAGATCCACTTGTCCGCCCCCTGTGGTGTGAGGTCTTCCTTGAAGGCGAGTTTGATGACATCTGCCAGAGGCTGGAGAAGTCCGATCGGGCCGACCCGGTTGGGACCGATGCGATCTTGGATCCATGCAGAGATTTTCCGCTCGAAATACACCAGCAGCGGCACGATCTGCAAAATTACCGCGAAAATGATCACCGCCTTGATGACTGCAATCAGAATCGAGTAGAGGGGGTCGGTCACTCGGTACCCCCATCCGAGGCGACTGCCGCTGGACGCTCCGATAGAAGCAAGCCCGGCGAACCCAGATCGCTATGGTTGTGGCCCGAGAAGGCTGTATTGGCCGCGGCCAGTTCCCTGAATACACCGGCAGCGGAAAGACTTCTTCCTCGCAAACCCAGCGCATGCTGAAGAGCCTGAAGCCGGACCAATTCAACTGCGAAGGGGTCGGTCCCGGGGTTCCAGCAGGATCGAGTTCGTTGCAGGCGCCCGTCTTCATTGATCCAGGTGCCTTCCTTCTCGATCGGAGCCGTGGCGGGCAACACCAGCGAGGCCCCTTCGAGCCACGGACCGTTCATCACCGAGAAGACGATGCGGGTGGCGGTATTGGCGAGTGCCTGGGTCCAGGAATCGCCTGGCCCGGTCGATTGATGGCCACCACAGAATGCGATGACGGTGTCGAAACCATTACTGAGCAGCGATTTTTGCAATTGCTTGGCATCGTCTCCAAACACTTGGTCGCCGAAGACTTGTTCGGCTCCCGAGCGATTGGGGTACTTGGCAGCACTGATCTGGAACCCTGAGGGGAAACTGGCAGCGGTTCCGTCTGCTGGCAGCCATCCACCGACCTTGGAACCGGGACGGGAAGCGGCAAGCCCCTGCACTAAGTGCAGTTCCTCACAGGTGAGGAAGGGATCGATCAGGAACGCGACCGGTCCCGACTCGGAAAGAAGTTCTTCGAGAGCATCAGTGGCTGCAGAATCGGTTTGTTCGGCACCATCTCTGGTCGCCTGAGTGATGCGATCATCGGCATAGAGATGTCTCCAGCCATATCGACCTTCGTCACACATCCACCAGTCATTCACATCGAGATTCTCTCGGGGTATTAACCGTTTGACAAACCCGTCGAGAGTCTCCACCTCGATATTGCAGCCGCGTGAACATCCTCCACAGACGGAATCTATGCGGTCCATATTCCAGACTCTGGCCTCGTACTTGAAGTCGTGTGAAATCAAGGCACCCACCGGACAGATGTCCACGGTGTTTCCAGCCAGTTGATTGTCGATCGGTATCTCGGGGAACACATCGACGACCGAGCGATCTCCTCTTTCGACGATGCAAAGCTCACTGGTCCCGCTGATCTCGTCGCAGAAGCGGACGCAGCGAGTACAGACGATGCAGCGGTTTCCCCAGATCGAGATGTCAGGTCCCAACTCCTTGGTGTGCCGGATGTTCTTGTCCTCGACAAAGCGACTGCGGTCGGGACCGTGGGCGTAGGAGTGGTCCTGAAGGACACACTCGCCAGACTTGTCGCAGACGGGACAATCGAGGGGGTGATTGATCAACTGGAACTCCATGACGGAGTTACGGGCGTCGACCGCCACCTCGCTGTCAGTCTCGATCTCCAAACCTTCTGCGATTCTCTCGGAGCAGGAGATCACCGGTTTGTGTGAACGGTTGCTCTCGACCATGCAGATCCGGCAATTTCCAGCGATGGAAAGACCCGGGTGGTAGCAGAAGCAGGGGATCTCGATGCCGTGTTCCTTGGCCGCTTCCATGATGGTCATGCCGGCGTGGTTCTCCACCTCTTGGCCATTGAGTTGCCACTTGGTCATCGATACCGCGCTGTCGTTGGTCGGGTTATTAGCCATGAGACGCCGCTCCTCCCACTGCAGAAGGGTGTCGCCGCTTCCAGGCCGGACTTCCCCCATTCTGGATCGCAGCAACAAAGTCGTCCTGGAACTTGGTGACTATCGACTGCGCTGGGAATGCTGCTGCATCAGCCAGGGCGCAGATGGTTTTTCCGACCATCCGATCGCAGACTTCCAGTACCAGGTCCAGATCTTCCATTCGACCTTCGCCATGAGCGATCCGGTGGACAATCTTTTCAAGCCAACCGGTGCCTTCTCGGCAAGGGGTACATTGCCCACAGGATTCGTGGTGGTAGAAGCGCATGATGTTGACTAGGGCATCGACCATGCAAGTGGTTTCATCCATCACGATAATTCCGGCAGACCCGAGCATCGTCCCTGCTGCTGCAAGGGACTCGATATCCATCGCCACGCCACACTCATCGGCGGTAAGAACATGAGCGGAGGAACCACCTGGAATCACGGCTTTCAACTTTCGACCCTTCCAGACACCTCCTGCGTGATCATCGATGAGGGTCCTGAGAGGGATTCCCATCGGCAGTTCGAAGGTGCCGGGGTTCTCGACATGTCCGCTGATGCAGAACAGTTTTGGTCCGGGGCATTTCTCGGGGCCGATGGCGCGATACGCTTCGGCTCCAATCTCGAGGATGTAAGGAAGGTTGGCCAGAGTCTCGACATTGTTGACCACGGTGGGGCAGCCAAATGCACCTTCGATGGCAGGGAACGGCGGCTTCAACTTGGGTTGTCCTCGGTCCCCCTCAAGAGAGGTCAGCATGCCCGTTTCTTCGCCGCAGATGTAGGCACCCGCTCCGCGGTGAAGGGTCACATCGATCTTCAAGCCCGATCCAAGACTGTCGTTGCCGAAAATTCCTGCCTGGTATGCTTCATCGATGGCTTGCTGCAGTCGTCGGGTTGCAAAAACGAACTCACCTCGAATGTAGATGTAAGCGGTTTCGATTGCGACCGCCTTGCAACAGATGAGGATCCCCTCCAGCAATAGGTGAGGATTTTTCTCCATGATCACCCGGTCCTTGAAGGTACCGGGTTCTGATTCGTCCGCATTGACCACCAGGTATTTGGGCTTGTCGGTGGATTTGGGGACGAAACTCCACTTCACGCCGGTCGGGAATCCTGCACCGCCACGGCCACGTAGATTGGCCGCCTTGACCTGTTCGATCAGATCGTCCGGATCCTGTCCATTGAGCGCTTCTCTGGCTTGCTTGTAGCCACCATTGCGCTGGTAGAATTCCAAGGTGTGGCAGTCAGCCTCGGCGATGTGCTGGGTGAAAATCTTTCGGAAAGTCATCCGTTTTGACCTCCATCGGCTTCGGCGCGAAGTTGCTCGATCAATTGATCGACATCTTCGAGGGTGAGGTCTTCGTGGTAATCATCGTTACACTGCAACATCGGAGCCGTATCGCAGGATCCGAGGCATTCAACCTTGGACAGGGAAAATTGACCACATGGGGTGGTTTCACCGGGACCGATACCGAGTCGTTCGGTGATCCGGGAGACCACATCTTCGGATCCCCTGAGGGCACAGGAGAGAGTGCTGCAAACCTGGATGTTGTACTTGCCGGTGCCGGCACGTCGGTAGTGAGTGTAAAAGGTCACGACTCCGAAGACGAACGCTGGTGGAATTTCCATCAGATCCGCCACGAAGCGCATTTCCGGGACTCCCAGTTCACCGAACTCCGACTCTGCAAGACGCAGGGTGGGGAGTAATACAGCCCGCCGAGTGGGGTAGCGTGTCAGCAACCACTCGTACTGTTTCATGGTCTCGGAGGAGAATGAAAGTGTATTGGCCAAGTCGATCCTACCTGTCCAGCTCGCCGGCGATGACGTGGAAACTAGAGAGCACTGCCACGGCATCGGAAATCATTCCGCCCTCGACGAGGCGCGGGAAAATCGCATAGTTGTAGAAAGAAGGGGGTCGAATCCGCAGTCTGTAAGCGGTGTCGGATCCGTCGGAAGCGATGAAGAATCCGAGTTCACCACAGGGAGCTTCGGTGGCACTGTAGATGGAAGATCCAGCGGAAGGCTTGATTCCATGTCCCAGCATGACCAATTTGAAGTGGTGAATCAGCGATTCCATGTCGTTATGAACCGCATCCTTAGTCGGCAAACTGGTCTTGAAATCATCATGCACCACTGGGCCGGAAGGTAGCGTCGCCATCGCCTGGCGGATGATTTCGAGAGATTGTTCAATCTCTTCCATCCGCTGCATGTAGCGGGCGAAGGAATCCCCTTCCGTCTGGACAGGCACCTTGAAATCGTACTGGTCGTAACCGAGATAGGGTTGATCGCGACGTACATCTGCATCGAGTCCACTGGCTCTTCCGATCGGCCCCGAAATTCCCCAGGACCTGGCCTGATCTTCGGTGAGCACACCAATATCCGTAACCCGATCAACAAAAATTCGATTGTTGAGGAGCATCAGGTGAATCTCATCGATCAGCGGCGGAAATTCATCGAGGAAAGAGTAGACCAGGTCGGGGAAGAACTCGGGCACGTCCCGCATGATCCCGCCGACTCGAGTCCACGAAGTGGTCAGCCTGGCTCCGCAAACCGCTTCGATGATGTCATAGACCAACTCGCGTTTCTCAAAAGCCCACAGCATCACACTGAAGGCTCCAAGATCCATCCCCTGGAGTCCGACACAGAGTATATGGTCAGCGATGCGTGACAATTCGCACATGATGACACGAAGCGCTGCACAACGAGGGGGGACATCGATTCCGAGTAACTGTTCGACCGCTACCGAGTATCCAACATTGTTATTGATGGCAGAGAGGTAGTTCATTCGGTCGGAAACGGTGACCCATTGCTGATAGGTCATGTTTTCGCCGAGCTTCTCGAAACCGGTGTGAAGGAAACCAATTTCAACATCGGCTTCGACGATGGTTTCCCCTTCGAGTGTGAAGATGCTTCTCAGGGTTCCATGGGTGGCTGGATGCTGCGGGCCAAAGTTCATGACGAGTCGGCCGCTGCCGTCTTCATCTTCAATTTCGGTCACCTGCGAAGGACGAACTCCCTCTTGGTGTGACTTCCAGCCCTGTTTCAGTTCCTTCTCGAGAGTCTTGGCGGATGGGACCGGGGTGTCCCGGGCGGGGTTATCTTGGTTTGGAGTCACGACGGACCTCCTCAGTGTACTCCGGAGTGTGCATCCCTCTGCCGATACTGGTGGGGTAGTCCCCCGGTTCTTCTTCGACGATCTGGTCGCCGCGAGGAACCACATTTGGGAACTGGCGTCGTTCTCCCATTCCGCGCAAGGGGTAGTCCTTGAGCAAGGGGAAACCGGGGTAATCCTCCGGCATCAGTAGCCGTCTCAGGTCTGGATTTCCGTCGAACACAATTCCAAACATGTCATGAGTTTCTCGTTCACCCCAGCGAGCCGAATCCCACAGGTCGAACACCGTGGGAAGGTTTGGGGAGTCTTCGCTGAGCCAGACATGCAGTCTGAATTGATGGGAGTTCTCTCTCGTCCTGCGAAGCACGTAAACCACCTCGAAGCGTTCGGTTCGATCCATGCCCAAGTGGTCGATGGCCGTGACGTCGACCAGGAAGTCGTAACCTTGCTGAGTCTTGAAGTGCTCTAGCATCGGTCGTTGATCGGCGCTAGTGCAGTGGAGCGCCAGTTGACCCTGGTGGACGATCTGATCGATCACTTGGGAGCGAAGGGGCGCAGGAAGTGCATCGCAGGGGGAATAGGTATCGGCCATATCAACTGCCATGCTTTCCGGAGTCAAATCGATCCTCGCCGACGATTTTCTGAATCTCGGCTAATGCATCGAGTAGGGATTCGGGACGTGGCGGACAGCCGGGAACGTAAACGTCAACAGGCATGAACTGATCGACCCCCTGAATCAGCGTGTAGGTGTCGAAAACACCGCCACAGGATGCACAGGCTCCCATCGAGATGACCCACTTCGGCTCTGGCATCTGTCGGTAAATCTTCTGAAGTACCGGCATCATCTTGAGAGAGATCCGGCCGCTGACGATGAGCAGGTCCGCCTGGCGTGGACTGAATCGCACGACCTCGGCGCCGAAACGCGAGATGTCATAGCGACCGGAAAAGGTGGCCATCATCTCGATGGCGCAGCACGCAGTCCCGAAAGGCATTGGCCAGAGTGCGTTCTTGCGTCCCCAGTTGACGATACTGTTGACAGTGGTGGTGAGAAATCCCTCGCCACCGATCAGACTTTCTAGTCCCATTCGAGAGCTCCTCTCTTCCAGAGGTAAATCAAACCTCCGGTGAGCACGAAAAGAAATGCTCCCATCTCGATCAGGCCGACGATCCCTAGTTGTTTGTAGACCACGGCATAGGGGAGCAAGAACACGGTCTCGATGTCGAACAAGATGAACAAGATGGCGACCAGATAAAATTTTACGGTGAAAGGTTCGCGTGCGTCATCGAGGAGCGGAACTCCGCACTCGTAGACACTCTCCTTCTGTGGATCTTTTCTTCGGGGTCCTAGCAATTCAGAGAGCAGCAGAAGAACCACTCCCACGATGACCGTGACCGCTGCGAAGGTCAGGAAGGAGAGAAGTTCGGTATCGACTCCGCTGGCAATGACGAACGATCCGTAACATGCCTTACTAAAGAAGCCAGGCAGTAAGCTAGGCGAAAAGGTAGGGATGCCGGTAGGGATGAAGG
>JAPKAM010000014.1 GCA_028825265.1 Planctomycetota bacterium | reverse complement strand
ATCGTCTTCTCGATCATCGTCTTCTCGATCACAGTTCCCTCTGATCCTCATCACACTCCAGAACTTCTTGGTCCTGATCCTACTGACGCTGATCGTGCCCCCCGTCGCCATCGCTCAACCGAGTGTCGATGGGCTCTTTGGTACCGATGAAGATTTCACTCTCTCCTATGATCTGCTCGAGGCCGATGTCTCGACCGAGGGGGGTGGCCGATCTCTGGTGGTGCTCGGCAATGTGGTCTTCAAGGGGCGTGGGTTCGCATTGCGAGCCGATGCGATCGGAATCTTCATCGATGGTGTGGATGCCAAGAGCGGACCGATTCACCCACGAATCCTCGCCATCGGGGAAGTTCTACTCTCTCGTGGGGACCAATCTTTTCGAGCCAGCACCATCTTCCTCGATGTGGATGAGCAACAGATGGTTCTTTCCGATGCCCGTCTTCGGATCAGCCAGGATTTACTCGAGAAACTGAGAACAGTTCCGACCGATGACCCGCTACGGAGTCGGTTGGTCGCGGAATCGTGGGTGGCCGGTGTTTCCGATGTCAGTGAAGGAGTTCCTTCACGATCGCACCTTGGCATCGAGGCGAAACTTCTTCGA
Organism: Planctomycetota bacterium; assembly: GCA_028825265.1. Classification (GTDB taxonomy): domain Bacteria; phylum Planctomycetota; class UBA8108; order UBA1146; family UBA1146; genus QNYK01. The sequence continues at coordinate 36,968 of JAPKAM010000014.1, read as the reverse complement.
GTTTCCGATTTCAGTGAGATCGAGGGGCAGGGGATCACCGTCACGACGGATGAGTTCTTCGATCCTGAATGGGCACTGGTGGCGCGAGTCGCCCGTGCCAGATCTCGCAAGGAGGTCGATCAGCGTGCCGATGAAGATCTCCCGGGTGGCTACCTCATCGATGTCGAAGACGCTCGCCTAGAAGTGGCGGGCATCCCGGTGATCCCCTTCTCTTCAACCAGCTGGGATACCCGCTGGGGCGGTCGTTCTTTTCCTTTACGCGATCTTCGCATCTCCGATTCTTCACGCTTCGGAAACCGGATCGATACCGCCTGGAATGGTGACTTTCTGATACCGGAGCGGTTTGAGGACGAGATCGATCTGACTCCCCGGATCGATGATCTGTCCGATCGAGGGACCGGTCTGGGCCTCGATTTTGAATTGGGGCGAGATCCTCTTCGCTGGGCTGCAGATCCCGATGGTCGTCTTGAACTGTTTGGATATGGCTCCTTCTGGGGCATCCAGGACGATGGATTGACAGACAGCGATGGCTCGCCGGTGCCGCTTCGGGATCGTTCCAGAGCGCGGGCCTTCCTTCATGCCCGTTTCGGTCCTCAAACCCTGATCGACGGCGAACTGGCGACCTCCTCCGACGCTGGATTCGTCGAGGAATATTTCCGAGCCGAATCGAGAACCCTCAAGAAGCCGGAAAACTACCTCTCCTTGCGTCAGATCTTCGGTGAGAGTTACGCAGCGACCGCTCTGGCTCAAACGCGAGTTTCCGATCACCTCAGTGTTCTGGAGAAGGATCCAGAGTTTTCATTTCACACCCTCGATGCCAGCCTTGCTGGATTACTGCGATGGGATTCGGACCTGACCCTGTCATCTCTGAGATGGTTACCGGAAGAGGGATCCGTCGATCCAGTACTGAACTCCAAGCGTACAGACCTGCGAACCGAACTGAGCCTGCCGTTGGGGCTCTCGAGATGGACGCGCTGGGTGCCGAGTGCTGGAGTCCGATATACCAGCTGGGATTCGATCGATTACGAGGCAAAGCATCGAACCCTGTTCCATGCTGGACTGGAGGGAGCCACACGGCTCTCGAGGGTTTTCGATGTGCAAAATCCGAGCTGGGGAATCGACGGATTGCGCCATGTCATCGATCTGACTGCGGGTTACTCCAGTTACTTCGATAGTTCCATCGCCACCACCGAAGTGCCGGTCCAGATCGACGAGGTCGATGCTCTGACTGACTTTGATCAGGTGCATCTGTCGGTGGTGCAGAGGCTTCAAACCCGCGATTTTCGCAGTGATCGGGAACGGATTCATCAGTTGGGCACTCGAACCATGGCGGAGGCCAGAGTCGATGCATTTCTCTACCCCGATCCGGATCGCGATAATGACGGAGAGCGCTGGGGCCATCTGTTCTCGGAACTGGTCCTGCACGGCACCGCCGGCTGGAGCCTGTTTGGCGAATCGGTCCAGGATGTAGGGGTCGGAGAGTCGATCGAGCGGAATGCCGGTCTCCGCTGGCTGAACCCGCAGATGGGCCTCTTTGAACTGGCCTGGCGTGAGCGCCCAAACACCCACAGGACGCTGCTGATCGGCGGAAGAACCGCCGCTTCTGATCGATGGGACATCGGTCTGTTCGTCGAGTACGATGCCCTGGATGAGCAAACGATCGGGCAGTGGTGGGAAGTGGGCCGCAACTTCCGCACCTTCCGCATGCTCTTTAGCCTCGATCTGGAGCGCGGAGATGTCGATGAGACCACCTTCAGAGTCGACATCGGGTTGCGCGAGATGATGGGGGCGATGCGCGGTTCCCGAATCGGATCGCCCGGTTCAGGCCGGATGCGCTAAACCAGAGTCGAGCCAGCGAACAGAAGGAGACTCGATGCAGGGACCTGCCATCTATCCGGGTACCTTTGATCCGCCGCACAAGGGCCATCTCGACCTGGTACGCCGTGGAGCGCGCCTGTTCGGTGAACTGGTGGTGGCGGTCGCAGACAACCGAGAAAAGGACACCCTATTCACTCCAGAGGAGCGGATGGCCTGGCTGCGGCAATGTACTGCGGATCTACCCGCAGTTCGGGTCGTGCGGTTCAAGGGGCTGGTGGTCGATCTACTCGGGCGCGAGGGATCTTGCATCCTGCTGCGGGGGATTCGTACCTTTGCCGATTTTGAGGCGGAATACACCATGGCGTTGACCAATCGTTCCATTTCGGCGGAGATCGAGGCGGAAACCGTATTTGTCATGCCCTCGCTGGAGTATTCCCACTTTTCCAGTCGTCACGTCAAGGAGATCGCCTCCTTTGGCGGAGACGTTCGTTCCTATCTCCCAGAACCGATCTCGGTCGAGGTCTCGACAAGACTCGAGCAGTTTCAGGGACCGGGCACGGTGGAATCTGGCGACCCACAGCGGTAGGATTCCACACCGATGATTGTCAGATTTCTGCATTCATGGAGGAATCTTTGGCGTGACCAGGAGGAACGAGATGAGTCAAATGGATCGAGTCGCCGTCAATACCGATGAGGCTCCTGCGGCGATCGGGCCCTATTCCCAGGCGATGGTGGTCGATGGTTGGGTGTACTGTTCTGGTCAGATTCCCATCGTGCCGAAAGATGGTTCGGTCGCACAAGGAATCCAGGATCAAACCCATCAGGTGCTGGTGAATCTTCAGCAGGTGCTGGCCGAGGCGGGGAGTGACTTCTCCGAAGTGGTCAAGACCACCGTCTATCTCTCCAGCATGTCCAATTTTACCGTCATGAACGAGATTTATGCCCAGTTCTTCGAACCCCCGTTTCCGGCGCGAGCCTGCATCGAAGCGGCGGCGTTGCCGAAGGGTGTTCAGGTCGAAATCGACGCCATCGCTCGAAAGAGAGAAGTCAGTTGAACGAGGGCCCTGCACTGCTGGAAATCGAAGGTCTCCGAACCTGGTTCTTTACCGACGATGGAGTGGCGAAGGCGGTCGATGGAGTCAGCTATTCCATCGAGAAGGGCAAGACACTCGGAGTGGTGGGAGAGTCTGGCTGCGGCAAGTCCGTGACCGCCATGAGTATCTTGCAGTTGGTTCCGACTCCACCGGGCAGGTACGTCGACGGCGAGATCCGCTTCCGAGGCGAGAACTTGCTCGAGTACACCGAGAAACAGATGCGCAAGATCCGCGGCAACGAGATCTCGGTGATCTTTCAGGAACCGATGACTAGTCTCAATCCAGTTTTTCGGGTTGGCGACCAGATCGGCGAGGCTCTTTGCTTGCACCAGGGAAAGACAAGAGCTGAAGCGCGAGAGCGCTGCATCGAATTGTTGAAACTGGTCGGAATTCCATCTCCAGAGTCCCGCATCGATGATTATCCGCACCAGTTGTCGGGCGGCATGAAGCAAAGGATCATGATTGCGATGGCTCTCGCTTGCGATCCCTCGGTGCTGATCGCCGACGAGCCCACCACTGCACTCGATGTGACGATTCAGGCGCAGATCCTCGATCTACTGCGGGACTTGCAGAGGAAAACTGGCATGTCGATCTTGTTGATCACTCACGATCTCGGGGTGGTTGCAGAAAATGCCGATGACGTGGTCGTGATGTATGCGGGTAAGGTGGTGGAGCGAGCTCCAGTCGAACAACTGTTCGAGAATCCTCGGCACCCCTACACGATCGGACTGTTCCAGTCGATGCCGAGCCTCGGCTCCGGTACCGATCGACTGACGGTGATCGAGGGCAACGTTCCGAATCCACTCGAGTTCCCCAGCGGTTGTAAATTCCGCCCTCGTTGTTCCTTTGCGACCGATCAGTGTGCGGTCGAGGAACCGGATCTGGTCTCCGTCGGAGAACATCATCAAGTGGCCTGTATCCACCGCGAGCAGGTGGGTCGGAAGAGCAGCAATAGCACGGGAGACAAGCGTTGAGTGATCCAGTTCAACCACTGATCGAGGTCAAGAATCTGAAGACCTGGTTCCCGATCCGCACCGGTGTGTTCTCCAGAGTCACCGCACACGTCAAGGCGGTGGACGGAGTTTCCTTCCAACTGGGTCGGAAGGAAACCCTCGGCCTGGTGGGGGAATCGGGATGTGGCAAGACCACTGTCGGTCGTTCCATCCTCAAACTGGTCGATCCGACAGAAGGATCGGTTCGATTCGATGGCCAGGATGTTCTGGCTAGCGAGGGAGCCGACCTGCGTCGGTTGCGCAAGAGGATGCAGATCATCTTCCAGGATCCCTACGGATCGTTGAACCCGCGCATGACGGTGGGCTCAATTCTGAGCGAAGGCCCGAGAATCCATCAGATGGGGAACGATTCAGAGATTCGGAAAATGACTGAATATCTGATGGATCGCTGTGGACTCGATGCGGTGAACCATATCAACCGCTATCCACACGAGTTTTCCGGCGGGCAACGTCAGCGCATCGGGATTGCACGTGCGCTTTCGGTCGAACCCGAGTTCATCGTTTGCGACGAGGCGGTCAGTGCCCTCGACGTTTCGATCCAGGCCCAAATCATCAATCTACTGCTGGACCTCCAGGACGAATTCGGTCTCTCTTACCTGTTCATCGCACACGATCTGGCGGTGGTGGAGCACATCAGTGATCGGGTGGCAGTGATGTACCTCGGCAAGATCGTCGAGGAGGCATCTTCGGATGATCTCTACAGCGATCCTCGTCACCCCTATACCAAAGCATTGCTTTCTGCGGTGCCCGAAATTAGACCAGGGCAGCGCAAGGATCGGATTCGCCTCGAAGGAGATGTTCCTTCCCCGATCGACCCGCCACCCGGTTGCACCTTCCACACCCGCTGTCCCAGTGCTGGATCTCGGTGCCGCACCGAGACTCCGAGAGGGTTCGATGTGGGCGAGGCCCATCGCAGTCACTGCTGGCTCGAGGATGCGGGTGGTGTCGAGGGAGAAGCACTTCAGGCCTGATTCAGGGCTGAAGGCTGGAGCTGCAGAAAGAAGGTGACATGCCGAGTTGTGCCTTTATCACCTTTGGGTGCAAGATCAACCAGTACGATACCCAGGCGATTCGCGAGGAGATCCTCGATCTCGGTTACGTAGAGAGTCGTGACCCCTCCGCGGTCGACCTGCTCGTCGTCAACTCCTGCACCGTGACTGAGCGCGCAGGCGAAAAGGTGGGTGAGAAGATTCGCTCGCTGACGAGGAAGAATCCAGCGGCCAAGGTGATCGTCACCGGTTGTATCAGTGAAGATGATCGGATTCGTCTCGAAAAAATTCCCGAGGTGGTGCATCTGATCGGGAACGAGGAGAAGCACAGGGTGGCCGAGGTGCTGCAGGGTGCGCCGCTGCTGGAGAAGAAGCCGCGCCGCAATTCCCGAGCGATCTTTGATCTTAAGATCCACGGATTCGAGGGCCGAACACGAGCCTTTCTAAAGATTCAAGATGGCTGCGATTCCTTTTGTAGCTACTGCATCATTCCTTACCTTCGGGGCGGTTCCAGAAGCCGAGATCACGAACCTGTCTTGCAAGAAGCGAGGCGCCTGGTCGAGGACGGAGGCTTTCGAGAACTGGTCCTGACCGGAATCCACCTGCGCCAATGGGGGCTGGATCGAGGCATCGAGGATGGCTTGGCGAGATTGATGCTGGATCTACGTCAGATTCCTGGACTCGATCGGGTGCGTCTCTCTTCCATCGGGGAGGGGGCCTTTACCGATGCATTTCTGGGAGCTTTCCAGGCAGATTCAGGGCTGTGCCGCTTCTTTCATGTACCTCTTCAAAGTGGTAGCGAACGGATCCTGCGACGGATGCGACGCGATTACACCATCGAAGATTATGTCGCAGCGATGGAACGGGTTCACCTGCAATTGCCGGGATCGGTACTCGCCACCGACGTGATCGTCGGCTTTCCTGGCGAGACGGAGGAGGATTTTCAACAGACGTTGCAATTGCTCGAGCAGCTGCGGTTCGTCAAGGTTCATCTGTTTCCATACAGTCCCAGGCCGAGGACCCGCGCGGCTCGCCTCGATGACCATGTCCCGGTCGAGGTGCGTGAGCAGCGGATGATCCGTGTGCGTGAGTTGTGCCAGAGATTGCAGCAACGAGAACTGGAGCGGCGGGTCGGTGATCGAGTTCAGGTGTTGATCGAGAAGGAATCTTCGGAAGATCGGCCATCGGCGGCGGAGGGCCTCTCTCGGGAGGGGATTCGAGTTCAGTTCGAGGATTTGGATGGTTCCTTGCGGCGTGGAACCGAGGTGGAGGGAATCCTCGAACAGCGAAACGATCAGAAGATGTCTGCCAGAATCGTGGCGATCGGTGCCGGAGAAGGACTTCAGCGATGAGTCTTGAAGAGCGCCCTCTGAGCGGCAGCGGGGAGAACGTGAAACCGCTGCATCTGGGTTTGAAACCCCACCTGCGCGGATTGCTCGGATGGGGGATTCGAAGGATTCGCAGTTCGCCAGATCCCGCAAATGATCCTCTGGACCCCGTCAGTGGCATCCAAGAGTGTGTTCCGGCCTCTCCGGTCGGGTCCCCGGCGAACCCATCTTCGACTCTGGAGCAGCAGGCCGAAAAGGTCGCAGTGTGCCAGCAGTGTGACCTGTGCCATTCGCGAATTCTCACCGCTTTCGGGGTCGGAGACCCAGCGGCGGATCTGATGTTCGTCGGTGGATCTCCCGATGCCGAAGAAGATCGGAGTGGAGAGCCCTTTGGCGGACCCGCAGGACAACTGCTGGATCGGATCATCGGGGCGCTGGGACTCTCCCGGGATCGGGTTTACATCACCAATGTATTGAAGTGCCACCCGCCAGAGAATCGAGACCCCCTGCCGCAGGAATTGGTGGCATGCCTGGGACACCTGGAAGCCCAGATCGCCCGCGTCGATCCCGTCATGATTGTGGCTCTTGGCCGGCCTGCCGCTGGCTGGCTGACCGGGCAAGAGACCTCTCTGGCCAAGATGAGGGGCCAGAAGCACCTTTGGCGGGGAATTCCACTGGTGGCCACTTACCACCCCGCCTTCCTGATCCAGCAACCGGAGTACAAGGCACACTGCTGGCAGGATCTTCAGCGGGTCATCGAGGTGCTCCAACGGACTCCCGCTCGACCCCGCTCCTGACCCTCTTGAACAGAATCGGTCTCGAACAGAGTCGATCTCGAACACCGTCGCTCTCGAACACTGTCTGTGTTGCCAACTCCAGATTCTGAGGCAAGTTGACTCACCTCCTCAGGGATCTATACTCCGTTTTCCCGGGGACCGTTTCGATCTCCCGCTGCTGGGCTTGTGGGCCCACTAAATGCAGTGGCCGTGAAGGTCGAATGAGAGCCGTGATCAGGGAAGGAATGCGCCCCGTGGCGCGGGATTGGAACCGCTGGATCAGAGCTTGAAGCAAGGCTCATTCTGGTAGTGGTGAAGGAATCCTGCAGACCCACGGAGCGATGCGGAGGGCAACCTCCGTCCGACAGGGGTTGTGGACATCGTTGCGAGCCTTTCGTTCGATGCCTGCGAAGAAGTTGGATCGTCGAAGATGGACCGATATCGGTTCTTTTCGATGAAGCGAATCGTCGGTCACGTGCTGAACGCACGGGCTCTTGTTCGCAACTGATTTCGATGCAGTCCGTCGTGAATTGAATCGACCTGCTCGATGGCGCACCGACTGTTCGGTTCCTTTTTCTGTGATCTTTCCTGGGAAACGGAGATGACGCGCAATTGGTTCCTGGCGTGGCCAGAACTTCTGCTGTGTGCAGTCTTTTAAGTGTGCAGTCTGAAACAATGTGCTTGAACAATGTGCTTGAGCAATGTCGCCTGGCCGCCGTTCTTGAACGGCTGAGTGCAACCAGGCCCACTGTGTTGGAGAGCAACGACTAGATGCGAATAGATGCGAAGGCGTAACGGTGGTCGCCCACCGTTGGAGAGAGGTTTTCATGGCCGACTTTGATGAAGTTTGGTGCATCGATGCGGGACGCTCGTCCCTCAAGGCGGTGAAACTTCAGCGAGCTGGAAATGGTGCGGAAATCGTCGCTGCCGAGAAGATCGAGAATCCCGGTGGTACCGAGGTCGATTCCTCCGCTGCGGCCGTTTCTGCGCTGGCTGCACGTCATGATCTTTCCGGTGCTCTGGTCGTGACTCTGCCGAGTCGATCCGCATTGACCAGTTTCATTCCGATTCCGCCGGTGGCGGGCAAGAAATTGGATGAACTGATCGGATATGAAGCGCAGCAAAATATCCCCTTGCCGATCGATGAAGTGATCTGGGCCAGCCATGTCAGCGGCGATACCGATGACGGTGAAAAAGAAGTGGGAATCTTTGCGGTTCGTTCCGAAGAGATTTCTGACCTGCTGGTCGACTATTCCCAGGACGACCTGGAAGTCGATGTGTTGACGCTGGGGAATGTTGGACTGCTGAACCTGATCCGCTTCGACCTGAGACCGACTCGCCCGATCGTTGCCATCGAAATCGGTTCAGACCACACCGACTTGATTATCGTCAACGGTTCTCGTTTCTGGTTCCGTTCCATACCGATTGCTGGCAAGGACTTCACTCAGGCGTTGCAGGACAAATTCGGGTGCTCCGAACAAGAGGCCGAGAATCTAAAAGTGACCGCTGCTCAATCGGAACACGCGGCAAAGATCTTCAAGGAAGTTCAACCTCTACTGCGCGATCTGGTCAGTGAGATCAACCGTTCTATCGGTTACTTCAAGTCGCGAGTGGGGGAGATCAAAATCGAGGACCTGTTCCTCTTCGGAGGAAGTTCTAAGCTGGTAGGACTGCGTAAATTCCTCGAAGAGAACCTGCGAATTCGTGTGCAACTGACTAAGAATCTGAGCCGGATCCGGGTCGGGACCGATGCCATCACTTCTGGAATCCAGCAGGAGATGGCGACCTATTGTACAGCCGTCGGAGGTGCGCTTCAGGGACTCGGACTTGCGGATGTCGATCTGAACCTGCTTCCTCAGGAAAAACAGGAAGCGGTACAGTTCCAGAAGAAGAAGAAGACGGTGCTGATTGCCGCTGCGAGTCTTTACATCCTGATCGCATTCTTCAATCTGAATTTCGGAGGGAAGATCACTCGCGCTGAGGCGGTGCTCGCCGAGACTGGAATCGTCAAGGAACTCAAGAAAAACCAGGACCGACTCGAAGAACTGGCCGGCGCGGACTCGCAGGATTTATTGATCAAGCAGGACGGGTTGCTGTCGAGGGGGACCGGACGACTGATTCCTCGCGAGATCCTTGGGATTGTCGCCACAGTGGTTCCTGCGGATCTGGTCGCCAATGTTCTCTCTCTGCGGGCAGAAGACGGTCCCGAGAAGGATAGCGTCCTGCGTAATGTCGAGGCGGACCAGGAGATCCTCAACGGGCAGAAGACTTGGTTGGCAGGATTAGATCTGCGAAAGATCAGGGTGACTTCAGACGGGGTGATTCTTGAAGATGCCAAGTCCAAGCCCGATTCCGGTGTTCAGGTCTATGACGACCGCTACGAGGTGGTGGTCCATGGATTCCGCTACGATGCCGGCAATGCCGCGTCCAATGACCAAAAGTTGAATGAACTGATCGTGATTCCCATCGAGGCGCAACTGGCCGAACTCTATGGCGAAGCCGACCCCGGTACTTCGAGGGTCGAGAGGACAGTTCTCGCCGAAACGATGCTGATGTTTCTGAAGTCAGAGGGGATCAAGTCTGGCAGTATTCGAGGTGCCAAGCCGGATCCGACACTCAATCACGGAACTAATCTCTATCCATGGAAAATCCGATGGATCCATCCTCCCCTTCCAGGAATCGATAGCGATTCCGAAACTGAGAACGAATAGGGGGGCGTGATGAACGACAAACTATTCTGGTCGCTACTCGGTGTCATTTTGGTCGGCTGGATCGCACTCTTCTTCTTGCTGGTGTTACCAAAAATGAATGAGTACGACTCGGTGACTTCCAAGTTGAAGCGGTCCAAGACGGCGATTGAGAAGTACGCAAAGATGAGCGCCTCGGAATTGCCCACCAGTGATCTTGTGGCAGCGAAAGAAACGTTTCTGACCAACTGGGGCAAGCAAATCAGCAAGGCGGAACAGTTTCACCGCAATCGAACCACCCTCTTCTCCGAAGGTGCTGTGGGTGATTTAAGTTCTTGGTCGACCCAGTACCGTGACCGTTTTGACATGCTGGTGAGTCGTTATTCCCAGCACGCCGGATTTACGGGGGAGCCGAAGGAATTCCCCTTCAAGATTCAGGAAGATCTTTCGGATCCGGACCAGTTGCCTCGCTACGAGCGCGTGTGGAGGATCCAGAAGGAACTAGTCGATCGAATTATCGCGATTCGTGGAGCCTCCTTTGCTGTCGACGGACTGAAGATCAATCAGCGTGGAAAAAAAGCGAGGTTGAAGGAAGAAGGATCGGGGGCAACTCCGGTCACTTTCCTGGCCAAACTGCCACCGGCTAGCGTCGGGGGATTGATCGACGGATTACTTCGCCATACATTTGTCGACTTCGAGATTGAAAAGCTGTCCCTGGCAAAAGCCAGAGAGGAATTAATCTTCGAGGTTGTGGAGGAAGTTGAAGAAGGAGCCGAAGGGGTCGCTTCTGAACCTGTCGTGTGGTTACTCCTTGAAATGAATGTGCCCGCCGGCGTCGATGCCAGCGTAGGCAGCCAGTAGGAACGAGGCCATCAATGCAACACATCGATAAACTTGCCATCGGTCTGGCCCTTCTAATCCTGTTGGGAGGGTTTGCATCTGCGGCTCTGATGAAGGATCAGGGGGGAGTCTTCTCCGATGCGATCAACCAAGCCACCGATCGGATCCGGGAGACTGAGGCGGAACAATCGGTCGGCAATTTGAGCCCTCCAGAGGTCGAGAACGAGGTTCGGAAAGCATTCTCCTTCAGTGGAGAGACGGTGATCCCTGAGTGGGTCTTCTACCGTCGTCCGGCCAGGCTGGAACTGTTTCGCTCCGCTGTCATCCTTCCTCCAGAACTGGCACCCGGCTGGTTAGCCAAGGTCGAGGTGATTCGTGATGCCAGCAGCAAATCCACCATTCACAGAATCAGTGGTCGTCACAGCATCTTCGATCGTGCCGATGTGGTTTCTTGCAATCTCGAGATGAGCGAAGGGGGATCGGAGTGGTCCAAGATTGCGACCATCTCCTCGGTCCAGTCGGGGGCTGACTTCGTTGCGGAATCCGTGACTCTCGAGACGGGTAAGTCTTACAGTTATCGCATCACGACACGGGCTCGTTCGACCAGTTCCATCGCCTTCGCCAGCGGAGCCGAGGTGACCACCTCCGGTGCCAGTGGTGCGGTGCTCTATCCAGCGAATTCGATCTGGCGTGTCAGCGGTGCTCAGATCGGGAAATTGGATGCAGCCGGAAACTTTGTCCCGGGTCGGGTCACGGTTCAGAATACCCTCTGGAACTGGGATTCTGCGGCCATGAAGCGCAACACCAAGATCATCACCGAGAGTTCTCAAGGAACGGTCGGTGAAGATCTGTTCGGTACCGGATTCCACCTAGAGCGAATCCAGGACACTGCGGATGGTCGCACCGTGGTCCTCAAAGATTCCGGCGGCAAACGGATGTATCTCAAGAACAATGCGGATCCGCAAGCACTCAACCCCGATGATTGGGTCAATACGGATGCGGATCCGGCGGAGGCTTCCGACCCGGAAGAGACCGATGGAAATGTGACCGAAGTGGGCGATGCAGAAGAAACTCCCACCAAGCCCACACCTTCCAAGCGAGCGCCTGCCCGTACTGGTGGTGGACTTTTTGGTGGTGGTGACGATCGATGATTTGACCCGACCTTGAACTGAGGTCGGCGAGTTGGAGTGAGTGCTTCGAGATTTGACGTGAATGTTACCGAGATCGTCGGATACGGCCTCGGGTTGCTGACAGGGGATCGGGAATCATTCTCGAGAATCCTGATCAGGAGAAGATCAGAAAGACAATACGGGATCGGTTCCGCCGATCTCTGGATACACTTCGGCGAAACGAAACTTCATCTTGGAGTTTCGGAACTCCGGGGTCCGAATAATCGACTGTGTGAAGCAAGGAGAGATCGATGACGAATATCCTGCGAGCATCCTTTGCGCGAATCAGTGTGCTGCTCTTCGCGTACCTTCTGGTGCTCGTTTGCGCAGCGGCGAGTCCAGTCAACGCCTTCCAGGCCGGCGACGTGGATGATCTAATCCGCGATATTTCCCTCGAAGGCCAGCAGCGCGTGAAGGCTTCTCAATCTGCCACTGAGGCGGCTCAGAAGTTGATGAACGAACTCCGGTATGTCGAGGCTGAGGAGAAGTTACAGGAGGCCGTACGCCTCGATCCCGGCAACGATGACGCACGCCAAAAACTGGAAACTGTGTTGCTGATCCTTGGCGATCGAAGCGGCGATATCCAGGATTTGCGTCGTCGATTGGTCGAGGAGAAGAACATTCGTCTACAGCAGGATGTTTTTGAGTTGGATCGACTCTATCTCAACGGTCGGCGATCGATGGATGATGACAACTTCGACAAGGCGATTTCGATCTTCGATCAGGTAATGGAGAGAATCCGCTGGTTCCCCTTCGATTACGATCTCAGTGATCTGCAAAATCGTGCCAAGCAGTCGAAGCAAGAAGCCACTCAGTTGCGTCAACAATCGGTTTCTGCCGCACGACGCGAACAGGAGATGCGGATACTGACTCAGGCAGAGTCGGAGATGACTCGGTCCTTGTCGTTCATCCAGAACCGCATCGAAGAAGTATTGCGTCAAGCTCGACGTCTTTTTTCGGAGCGCAACTACGAGGGAGTGATCGACCTCTGCGATACCGTTCTGAACCTTGATCCGTCTCGTCAGGATGTCCGTGCGTTGCGCAGGGAAGCTGCGGACTTGCGCCACATGTACGATGTTCTGGACACAGGTATGCAAACCTCACTGGAGTGGGATCGTACCTTCATCTCACAACTCGAATCCGAGATCCCATACACCGACATTTTCAACTTTCCTTCTCGTGAGGACTGGAGCCGGATTACGCGCCAGGACCAGAGCCTGGAGGAGCGGCTTCAAGCGGTGGAAAGTCCGCAGGAGAAAAGCATTCGGAGCAAGTTGCGAGTCCGGGTGGCCAGCGTCGAATTCCCAGACGAGCCATTTGACCAGGTGATGGAATTCCTGTCGGATCTGTCTGGAATTAACTTCGTCCTGACCAAAGAAGCGCGCGATTCTCTCGAAGGTGGCGACGGGATGGTTCGTCTGGCAGAGATGACGGATCTCCCGATTGAAAGCGTTCTTAGACTGGTGCTTTCGGGGAACGACCCACCCTTTTCATATGTCATTCGTTCAGGGGCCGTGCTCATCGGTCCATCCGATTCGGTCCGAAATGATCTGTTCCTTGAGTTTTATGAAGTCTCCGATATCACCAAGGCCCACCCCGATTTCAGAGCACCAAAACTGGCACTTCAGTCGAGTCAAGATGGAGATGCTGGTGGCGGTGGAGGTCTGTTTGATCTCGGTGGAGATGAAGACACCCAGGAAACCACTCTCGACTCTGATCTGCTGGTCGAATTGGTGATCACCGCCTTGTTCGGTGATGAGGGTGAGGCCGATGGAGAGAGCGTCAAGTACCAGAACGGCAAACTGGTGGCCCGCACCACGCTGGAAAATCATCGCAAGTTGATCCAGCTGCTGGAAGCTTTGCGGAAATCCACGGGTGTGATGGTGACGGTGGAAGCGCGTTTCATCGATCTTCAGGACAACTTCCTTGAATCCATCGGTGTCGATTACGGTAATCCATTCAACTCGAATTTGCCGAACCCGATTAGTGATACCGACGGCGCGGGAGCCCAAATCGCCTCCGGTTTCGAGATTGTCGATGCACAGGGTGAGATCGATGTTCGGGCCGCGGCCTACAACGCATTTTCACTACCACTGGGTTCCTCCGTGTCGCCCTTCGAGATCAGCAACCGTGGTGGATTTGCCGTGCAATACAACGTGCTCGATTCCTATGCGCTCGAGGCGATCCTCGAGGCGAATCAGAAATCTCAGCAGTTCAGGCGATTGAATGCACCACGTGTGACGGCGTTCAACACGCAGATTTCCCACTCACTGGTGGTGGACCAGAGCGCCTACATCGAGGACGCAGAGGTGAACCAGACCGGGGTGGTTCCGGTGATCAATCCAGTCATCGGAATCCTCAATGCGGGATCCATCCTGCAGGTTCGTCCGACCGTCAGCCACGATCGGAAATACGTCATCCTGGAGATCGAGCCGACACTGGCGGTCCAGTTGCCGTCTCGATTCAAGGTGCTGACTCTGGGACTGACCAATTTGAGGGTCGAATTCCCGGTGTTGTCGGTCACCAATATCAAGACCACGGTAACGATTCCGGACGGTGGAACCGTGCTGGTGGGTGGCCTGAAGAGAACTGTGACCCAGGATGCTCAGGTCGGGATCCCAAGTATTTCGCGTTTGCCGTTCCTCGATTTCCTGATGGGACGCAAAGGTGAGGCGCGTATGCAGTCGAACCTGTTCGTGCTCATCAGCTCAAAGATCACAGTGATCCGTGACGAAGAGAGCAAGAAGTTCAACTGAGCCTATTGAGTGACTGAACCTATTGAGGAACTGAGCCGATGGAGTGACTGATCCCATTGAGTGACTGAGCCCATTCGGTGAGAGCGTTGCACGATAGAGATGTTGCACGACAGAAATGTCGATGCCCGCGACGGGGAGGCGGGAGTGGTGTGGATGGAATCATGTAACCGGACAGGACAGTGCCGTCTTCGAGGCATTGTACTGCTTTGTGTTTCGATCGGAATGTCGCTTCTGGCGACGTCCTGGGTCGGTGCACAGAGTCTCGGGCGTGGTGACCTCACCGCTGAAGAGCGATCGCTGGTTCGTGAACTGATAATTTCCTACAACAGCCCCGATCTGGCCCGGATCTGGATCGAGTCTCGCAAGAAAACAGCCAGTGCCGTTGCTCGAGCGAGCCTCGAGTACTTCCTGGCCGATGCGACTCGCATCGAGGGTGATGTGGATGGATACGAGCAGGCGATCCGGACGTTGGCCAAGAAGTATCCCAATCACATGCGATCCAAGGGAGCCAAACTGGAAGCCGTTTTGGCGGCCCTGCTGCGTCTCAGCGATGCGAATACCGAGGCGGTCTTCGCCACCAGTCCGACAGACCGCCAGGCTTTCATCGTGAAACGTGATCGTCTCTGGGAGGACGAAGTCCGTCGGATCCTGAAAGACAATATTCGGATTCAAAACTCCGATGTGGATGCGATCGTAGCCAAGGTAATTGCCGAGACCGACCCCGAGAGAAAACGTTCTCTGTCGGACAGTTTGGCTGAAAAGGTACAGATACGTGATCTCTGGGAGTTCCAGGAACTGGCGGCCATCGAACTGTATACAGGCCTGTTGCCGGACGACTCCGAAGCCAAGCAGTCACTCTTCGGCGAACTGGCACTGCTGGCCAAACAATTTGTCGATTTGCGATACGAGAACTTTGCTCGACGCTATCGAGCCCAGTTGATTTTCGGCAAGGCACTCGCCGCATCCGGGCATCCACAGCAGGCCGCTGCTGAACTGGAATTACTGGTCGATATCGAGCCGAGTGGAGATCCTCCTTATGCCCCCGAGGTCGTGCAGTTCATTCGCAGCTTGAGGGTTGAAGCGCTGGCTGGATCGTTGGCCGCATACAATCGAGCTTCGATGGCCACCGACGCCCTTGAATTACTGGAATACCTTTACGAAGATGTAGATTCAAACTTTCCATACCGGAGTACTCCTGAGAATCCGGAGATTGCGCCGCTGGTGGCGGTTCTCGATGTCGAGGAGGCGGTCTCTCGGATCGCTGGAGGAGACCGATCCACTGGCCTGGCACTGCTGGATCAATTGATCCGGCGTTACGACACTCCTGAGAACTGGAAGGCAGACCCTTCTGGAACTCGTGATGCGCTCGATCGTCTCGCTCGCGGAGTCAGTCGTCTACTGGAGATGAATGTGGGGAATCTGTCACCCGAACTGTATGTTCGTGCCGCGGCAGGTTTCCGTGATCGTGGGCAACCTCTCGAAGCGGCGGAAGCGGCCAAGAGGGCTCTCGGATGCCGCATCGACGACAAGCTGGCTCGTCAGTGGAAGGCGAAAGCCCTCTACGAGATTGGCGAGTCGAGCGATGCGCTGGGCCGGATTGAAGAAGCGGCCTTGGCTTACCAGGATCTGCTCGAGCAATACCCCGATAGCGATGTGGTGGCGATGGCCAGCCAGAACTTTTTTGCCATCGTTGGAGATCTCGGCAGTAGCCAAGGTGGTGCCTGGGCAGAACTGGTTCCGGTAGCCGAGAAGTTGTTTGCTGACCACTCCCAGGGACTGGGTAGCGAACAGTTGAAACTTCAGCAAGCGAGCGAGGCTGAGGACCGGGGAGAGTACAGCAAGGCACGAGACATGTTCCGTCGAATTGCTTCAAAGTACGACGATGGAACAGGTGAACGAACGGTTCCATTTTTCTACCGGGCTCGAGCGGCAGGTGCACGCTGCTTGTTTCGGATGAGTGCCGATGTGGACCAAGGAACCCGCGATGCCGCCGGTGAGATCAGAGCATTGCTCGCTGCGGCTCGCCAGGATCGCGATGTGTCTGGAGAATCATCGCTTCGCTATGAGTTGGGCCGGATCTACTGGAGTGATCGGGGCAAGAACTCGGCTTCCGCCATCGATGCGCTCAAGCCAGTGCTCGAAGAATTGTCGGGTAGCAATGTTTACCGTGAGGCAGCAATACTGCTGTTGCACGAGATCCACTGTGCCAGTGGTCAACTCACTTTTGCCGAAAAATGCCTGGCCGAGATCCGCAAATACTGGCCCACCGAGCACTCCTTGGTCGCAGCCACCTACTATCAAATCGAAGCTTGCAGAGTTTCATCGACCCAGACTGATGTTCGACGAGCGGGGGAACTGGTGCTGGAGTGGATCCAGTTGCCCGGTTCCCAGTTCGATGAGGCGGAACCGGCTGTGCGGTTGGGACTGGCATCGATCCTGATCGATGCAGATTTCCCCGAAGAAGCGGCAACGATGCTCGCCGACGCTCAGCAAGCGGCGGGGGGATCTGGAGATTCTGTGCTGGAGATCGGCGTCTCTTACTTCCTCGCCAAAGCAGCGAATGCTGCCGGGAAGCATCGAGATGCCCTGGATAGCCTCGATGAGATCATCGAAAAGTATTCTGACGACACCTATAACGGTGCCTATCAAGATGCGCCGTTTGTGCTGGTTCAACGAGCTGCAGCCCATCGTGGTCTGTATGAAGGCGATCTGGATGCCAGCCGGCTCGAATTGATGTCGGACGATTTACGTTCGGCGCTGGCGATCCTTGATCAACGAAGACAATCGCTGCTCTATGGAGATGGAATTCCGCCACTCTTTGAGCGAGATTACTGGTCCACTTGGTTGCACTACTTGGAAGTGCTGAAGGCCAGAAAACAATGTGAAAAAGTGATTGGACTGATCAGCAGTCGAAGATTGAAGGCCGGAGGGGGAACGTCATCGTTCGCTCCAGAGAGTCTTCAGCAACGATTTGATCTACTGGAGAAAGAATGCCAGTGACGATGAAAGACGAAATGATGAAATCAGGCAATTGTCCCATCCTGGCGTTTCATGCGCCTCGATGGTTGAGTCGTTGGATGTTGTTGTTCCTCGCCAGTGCCCTGGTGGGGCACTCTTCTCTATGTGCCGATGAGATCATCGTCACCGGGGGGAGAAACTACGAGGGGGTCACCATCATGAGCGCCTCGTGGGAACAGGTGGAGTACCGGTTGCCAGGGGTCAGCAAGTCGCAGAAGGTCTCCTCCGACAAGGTGCTGGAACTGCACTTCTCCGGTGAGCCGACAACACTTTCCAGGGGACGAGGGGCGCTCGAGCAAGGAGATCTTGCGGGGGCCGTCAATTCCCTGAAATCTGCCAGTAGCCAGGGCTCCGATCGTCATCGGGCGAACGCCAGCTACCTTCATGCCGTGGCGCTTCTTCGCCAGGGTCAGCAAGACGCGTCGAAGATCCCGCTGGCGATGGCTGCTTTTGATGCGTTCCTGGCACAGCACGAGTCGAAGAAGGATTTCTATGTCCCTCTTGCGCGGCTCGGCCTGTCGACTGCTTACAAGATTTCCGGGAAATGGTCAGAAGCCGAACAGTCGCTGCTACCGCTGGCCCGAGGCGACATGGGAAAGCGGTGGATTCTGGGAGGAACCCTGGGCAGGGCTGAGGTGCTGCTCGCTCAGGACAATTGGACCGAAGCCCGTGAACTGTTCTCCTCGGTGGCCAACGATTCTGAGGCGGGGGCTTCGGTGGGAGCCGATGCGTGGCTAGGATATGCCAGTTGCCAACTGGGACAGAAACAATGGTCTTCCGCGACCGATACTGTTCGTCAAAAAGTGCTGGAGAATCGCGATCGAAATGCGATCGTATCGACCGCCGCCCGGGCGAAGGCCTGGTTGATCTGGGGACGAGCCAGCCAGGGGCAAGCTGCCGGCGATCGTACACAGTTGCAGTGGGCGATGATCCGCTACTTCCGGGCAGCGGTGGTCGCCACCGCTGGTGATGGTGAGATCTTGGCCGAGTCACTGTTTCGGGCCAAGAGTGCAGCCAAGGAATTAGGAATGAACGATCGAGTCGACGAATTGAGCCAGAGATTACAAAAGTTGGTGCCGAACTCGGTTTGGAATCAGTAGATTAATTGTTGATCCAGTACCTCCGGGAAATCCCGGGACTGTTGAGAGGATTCAAGAAGATGAAGAAGTTGAGAACCACCTGCGGAAGAACTGCAGTGTTGGCTCTTCTGTTGATCATGTTCGGCGTAGCATTTACTACTGAAGTGCAGGCTCAACCCGCAGAGGGCCAGTCGGTTTCAGTGCTCGACAATATCAAGGCTGCCGGAGCAGTGGGGGTGATCTTGATTTTGCTCTCGATTGTGGGAGTGACCCTGATCATCATGAATGCCATCCAGATGCGTCGGGATGTACTAGTTCCACCGGAGCTCGTCGGTCATGTGGAAGGGTTGTTCGAGACGGGGGACTACGAGTCCGCGCTCGACGCTTGCGAACAGCAACCTAGTTACTTCTCTAGTGTGCTGGCCGCAGGTTTGCCAAAAATCGATCGCCCCTACGACGAAATCCAGGAAGCGATGGAGGATGCGGGTGATGCAGAGTCTGCCGATCTTCACCGGAAGATCAGTTACATCTCTTTGATTGCGGCGATCTCCCCGATGCTCGGGCTGCTGGGAACCGTGATCGGAATGGTGACGGCATTCAACGTTATCGCCATGAGCAAAACTTCACCGAAACCGAAGGATTTGGCGAGTGGTATCTCTCAGGCGCTAATGACGACGATGATGGGCCTGATCGTGGCGATCCCGATGACCGTGGCTTATTTCATCTTCAAGACCCGAATTGAGGCATCCGCGGTGGAAGTCAGTAGTGTCGCGACCGAGTTGATGGAACAGTTCGACGATCACCAAGCGCAATGAAGAGAATGCTGGAGAAATAACGATGGCATCGAAACGAAAGAAAAAGTTCGACCATGGTGTCGAGATGGACATGACGCCGATGATCGACATCGTGTTCCTTCTCATCGTCTTCTTCATGGTGGTGACGGAGTTGTCGGTCCAGCAAGCCGTGGTGATCTTGCCGGTCGCCAGTGAGGCGAAAGTTGAGGAGCCTCAGCCGGATCAGATCATCCTGGTCGTGAACGTGTCGTTCGATAAGGATCAAAAACAAATCGTTCAGTTGATGAATGGCTCGCCGTTGACTCCGGAAGAACTGGTGACAGTGCTCAAAGGGGAAGCGGCGGCACATGGCAAGTACGAGGACAATCCAAACAATCCGAAGGTAAAGCTTTCCACCTTGCATGTGACGATTCGCTGTGACCAGGGCGCAGATGCGGGAAACATACACAAGATTTTTAGTGCTTGTCAGAAAGCGGGGATCTACCAGGTCAGTTGCTCAGCCATCAACGATAGGCTGGAAGATCCATATTTAGATCAGCCTTAGATGACGCAAGTGGAACCGATGGACCGAACAAATAGCACGGAAAGGAGAAACGATGGCGCGGCGTAAAAAAGCAAAAGGCGACCCCGGAGAAGTTGAAACCGACATGACTTCGATGATCGACGTCGTTTTTCTCCTGTTGATCTTTTTCATGTTGGCGACCAAATTCAAGATGCCCGAGGGGACCCTGAGGTCCTATCTGCCCAAAAATAGGGGCGAATCGAATAGTCGCCCGATTCTGTCAGAGACGTGCCGGATCACCTTGATGAGTGAAGGTGGCCAGGTCAGGGCTTGGGCCGATCAGTCCCAGGTACCGCTAAATGACCAGTTGGAATCGGATTACGAGCAATTCACTGGAATTGCTGGGCCCAATCTCAACTTCATCGAGGATCACATCATGGCGGCAAAGGCCAGTTATGTCCCTCTCGATGGGAACGGGTCCTTGCCAGTGGTCATCGACTTCGGCAAGGAAGTACCGTACAAGTATGTCATCGATGTTTTGAACATCTGTGCCAGGCAAGAAATCGTGAACATCGCCTTCGCCCAGCCTGAAATTCCGCTGGAGTGAGGATTTTGAATTGGTGCGAAAACGGTTGTTTTCGTGCCGTAAAGTAATTTGATCGCTAAATGTCGAGCTCGCCCGCTTCTTCACCGAGAAGGTGCTGGCGAAAAAAGAAAGGGTACTCTCGTGAACGAGACCCAAGCTTCAAGTCCACGTGCGTTTTCAAATTTGGCAGTGGTTCTATGCGGACTCCTGTCTGTTGGAATCCTCGTCACCTCGCTGTCTGGTTGCGCCGGTAACTCGGACGAGATCCGGGCGACTGCACCGATCGAGGTGGCCATGGAGCCGCCCCGAGCCGATGCGAAGGATTCCCAGCAAGATCTCTTCTCGCGCACCTCTTCAGCGAGTCAGGACGCCGATGATGCGGTGTCGAAGATTGCCGACGAGATCACTCTCGAGGAACAGGAGCGTCGAAAGACTGCTCAGTGGCTGGTCGGCCAGGCGGATCGTTTCTTCGCAGAAGCGGATTACTCCGCTGCGGAGCGAGCCTATCGGAGAGCCCTGGATAGCGATCCAAGTCTGCAGGAAGCCAAGAAAAACCTGGCACGGTGCCTGATGTTTCTCGGTCGTCGTGACGGTGAGATTCTCACGGTTCTCCAGCAGTTTGGCGAAGAGGTCAAGGTTCTCGAGCAGCAGCGCCTCAGCGAGGCGACGCGATTCTTGGCAGAAGGAAAAACTGCGCTTGAGGAGAGTCGAGTCGATGATGCCCTGGATCTGTTGCAGCGAGCCAGAGAACGTTTGATCTGGTTTGAATACGGTGTCGATGTCTCGGACATGCAGGAAGAAGCGCAGTCCCTCTACGACCGCGCCCGGAACCTGAAGATCACGAGTGTGGATACCGATCGTCGAGATCGGGAACAGTTTGCCATCCAGGAGGCACAGCGGCTGACCACCGAAGCGGAGAAGCGCCGCATCGAACGGATTGCCACGCTGATGGAGCGCATCGAGGATGCCATGGTTCGTGAGGACTTCCGTGAGGCTTCGCAACTGTGCAAGACGATTCTACACATCGACCCGCAGAATGGTGCTGCCAGACGTCTCCAGGAACGTGCTCAGGAGTACTTGGCCTCACACCGCTATGTCAACTATCTCGACCGCAACAAGGAGCAGGAAATCCGGGTATGGGAAGATCTCGAAAGGTCTGCGATTCCCTACGAGGATCCGTTCCGCTTCCCCGATTCTCGCGATTTCTGGCAAGGGGAAGTTCAGCAGCGATTGAGTGGGCTGATCTCCAACAGTCTCGAGGAATCTCCTGAGATTCGCAAAATTCGTCGAACTCTTGCTTCGGGATCCACATCTTTTGACTTCCCGGATGCCAACCTAGCAGAGGTCGTTGATTTCCTTCGAAGCGTCAGTGATCTCAACATCCAGATCGATAATGAGATCGAGGCCTCCGATGTGCCGGTCAATCTCTCACTTGAAGGTGTCAAACTGGGAGAAGCGCTCGATCTCATCATGAAATCGACCGGAAAGGCTTACACTTTCCGTGAGAACATCTTGTTCATCACGGAGCCGGAAAACGCCTTCGGCAATCTTCTGTTCGAGATCTATAACGTCACCGATATCCTCAACAAGATCCGTGATTTCCCTGGACCATCGATCCGGGTGACCAGCAACGACGGAGGCGACGAGGGTGGCGGAAGCAATCCGTTTGACTTCGGTGGATTCGATGATGAAGAAGATGCGGAACTGACTCCCGATGATCTGGTCGAACTGATCCAGGAGTCGACCGGAGGGTCGGACGTCTGGGATGAGTCCGGTTCAACCATCAGTGGCCACAAGGGACAGATTCTGGTCACTGCGACTAGGGAACTTCACCTTTCCATCATGGATTTCCTCGAAAACCTACGGGCCAACAGTGATGTCTTCGTGGTGGTCGAGGCACGTTTCATCGACATGGTCGATGATTTCCTGGAAGACATCGGGGTCGATTCTCGTAACCTCGGGCAGCCTCCCGGACAGGGATTCGGTACTGCATATGGCAACCTGAATGCTTCGGGAACCGGTGGTTCCGACATTGGATTCAACAATCTCGGGGACCCGACCGATCCTGCGCTGATCATGGGACAGGACCGAACTGCTGGACGGATGCAGCACATCCTCGACGGGTTCGTCGGAGCTGCGCGAGGAAGTCGACTCAACGCCACCTTACGTGGATTGTCGATGCAAGTGACCTGGCTTGATCCTTTCCAGATCAACGCGATCATCCGAGCGAGTCAGGAACAGCGTGCGGCGCGGATTGTTACCGCACCCAAGGTGACCGCTTCCAATGGCCAACGGGTTCATGTTTCGGTGATTACCCAGCGCTCCTACGTTCAGGATTACGAACTGGTTTCCGGGGGTACTGGACTGGTGGTTTCCGAGGTGGCAGACCCGGTGATCGATACCTTCCAGGATGGTGTGGTGCTCGATGTTCGCCCGGTGATCTCCTCTGATCGCCGCTACATCACGGTCGATGTTCGCCCAACTCTGGCCAGTCTCATCAACGGAGTGATCTCGACGGTGACGATCAGCCTCGGAACTCTGAATAATGCCGCGAGCCTGGTCGAAATCGATCTCCCCGAGATTTCTCTTCAGCAAGCATTCACTTCGGTGACAGTGCCCGACGGAGGAACCGTGTTGCTGGGTGGATTCCGTAGCCTTAATCAGATGACCCACAAATCTCAGGTGCCGATTCTGGGCAACATTCCGTTCCTCAAGAATGCGTTCCGAAGGAAGGCTTACCTGAACGAGAAGAGGAGCCTCTACATCCTCATCACTGCCAAGATTGTTGACCTTCGTGCCGAAGAGCGAAAACTCTACAACTGATTCGATCGATTTATGGGGATGAGCAACGCAAAGTTGCCACGTGAGTCGGGGGTCGTATTCCAGACGTTAGTCTGGATACGACCCCTGTTTTTTGTCAGGAAGGACACCCAATGAGCGAGATCAGGGCAGTCTTTTTCGATATCGATGGCACCTTGTTTTCCACCTCTGATTTCGCGTCACGAGCTCGTGAGGCGAGCGTGGATGCGATGATTGGCGCTGGGCTCCCTGTTTCCCGAGAAGAGTTGCTCGAAGAACTGGCAGAAGTTGTGTTTGAGTTTTCTTCCAACTACGAGCGACATTTCGACAAACTCTTGTTGCGTTTGCCACGACGTTTCCTCAAAGGGCTGAATCCTGCTGTAATCATCGCGGCAGGGATCGTGGCTTACCACGATACCAAGACTAGATTACTGGAACCGTTTGTTGACGTTGTCGAGGTTCTCCACCGATTGCGACATACCGAGTTGCTACTGGGGATCATCACCGAGGGTCTCGAGATCAAGCAGGCCGAAAAGTTGGTTCGATTACGCCTGCTCGAGTTTTTCCAGCAAAAAGCGATCTTCATCTCCCACCAGGTGGGGATTTCCAAGCCCAATCCAAAGTTGTATCAGCGAGCTTGCACCGACCTGAATCTACGACCTTCCGAGTGCGTTTATGTTGGAGATAACCCTCTGATGGACGTGGATCCAGCCAACGAGATCGGAATCGTCACGGTTCAGGTGCAGCGGGAGGATCGATTTCGAAATATCGTGGGGCAGTCTCAGCCCGATCACATCGTCCAGAACTTTTGGGATCTTGCCGAGGTGCTGCGTGAACGCGGTGTCGAGGTTCCGGAGGTGCTCTAGATGACTCGCGTTCCTGATCTATCGATGGTGGTCCCGATGCGAGACGAGCGGGACGCAGTGGAGGATCTGGTCACTCGACTGGTTCCAGCACTTGAAGCGGCGCGGATCGAGTCCTTCGAGGTGATCTTGGTCGACGATGGTTCTCGTGATGGAACAGGGGACTTGCTCGAGAAACTTTGCGATGGAGACGATCGCCTTCGATGTCTGCGTCTTCGGCGTCCCTTCGGCAAGGGCGATGCCCTGGGTGCAGGATTCGATGCGGCTCGAGGCCATTGGATTGGCACCATCGATGCCGATCTCCAGGAATCACCGGAAGAACTGGATCGCCTCATTAGTGTTATGGAAGATGGAGCAGACCTGGTCATTGGCTGGCGGCACCGGCGGCGAGACGGGGTCGGCAAAAGACTTTCTTCCTTCCTGTACAATAGCGTGGTTCGCTTGGTCGGAGGACCGCCTCTTCACGACGGGAACTGTGGTTTCAAGTTGATGCGCAACGATCTGGCTCGTGAATTACCACTCTCGGGCGGACGTTTTCGTTTCATGCAACTGGTTGCCAATCACTGGGGGTATCGGGTGCAGGAAGTTCAGGTGTCGCATCGCAAACGACAGACTGGGCAGACTCACTTCGGCCCGATGAGAGCTTTTTCAGCGGCAGTGGATCTACTTGCGGTGCTTGCCCTTTTACGTGGGCATTCTCGCCCGGGGATTCTGTTTCTGAAGTGGGGACTGGTGTTGACCCTTCCCGGGGCACTGATCCTGAGTTTTATCGCCTATCTACGTATCTTCGAGGGCTCGATCCAGCATCGATTCCCGCTATTGGCGCTGGGAGTGATGATGGTTCTCGCGGGACTTCAGTTGTTGCTGGCTGGAGTGATGGCCGAATGGATGGCTGCGAAGGAACGCGGGCGGTCCTCCTATCGGATTGAGAAGTCGCGACAAGAATCCCGGGAGCACCAGCAGTGACTCGATTGCCCGCTTTACGGGTTCTCACTGCTTCCTGGCCAGGACTACGTGAGCCATCGCGAGCACGCTTCATTCGTGACCTCCACCTGGAACTGGCTACCGATTTTGATACCGAGGTGGTGGCCCCTCGCATTCATGATGAAGATCCTCTGGACCAGTCCGATGGGCCCCTTCGCGTCAGAAGATTTCGCTATCATTCCGGTGGCAAGGCACCGAGACAGGGTGAGATGGGACTGCTGGCGAAGTATTCCTGGGTACGAGGCCTTCAACGTGCTGCCCGCCACTGGAAACCACTGTCGCAACCATCGGTGATCTTGACTCACTGGGCTGTTCCGGCAGCGGCGGTGGCCCGTCGCAATGCTCGGCGACTTCGTTGCCCATATGTAGTCTGGTGTCATGGCTCTGATATCCATCGATTTGGTCGTACCGCGATGGGCAAGATCCTGTTGAAATTTGGCTTGTCGTCTGCGGATCGTGTTCTTGCTGCCAGTGATGAGATGGCGAGAGAACTTCACGACGACCATGGCATCGATGGAGTGCAGGTGCTTCCAGTGGGGATCGACTCCGATTTCATCGAGACACCTCAGGCAGCGTTTCCAGAGTTTCCTCTGCGGTTGCTATGGGTCGGTGAGCGGCTCGCTTCCAAGGGATACCTGCGGGTGCTCGAGGCCGTGCGGGAAGCGGGCCATCGGGGAGTTCCCCTGTCGCTTGAGGTGATCGGTTCTGGACCTCTCGAGCGACTCGATGAGTCGCCATCGATCCTGCTTCGTGGGGATCAACCGATTTCCGAGGTGCGAGCTGCGATGGATCGAAGTCATCTCTTGTTGCTTCCGAGCGACTCTGAAGGTACGCCGCTGGTAATTCAGGAATCGATCGCCAGGCACTTGCCGGTGGCTGCGACTCCTGTCGGAGGTATTCCTGCGCTCTTCTCTGGCAACGAAGGTTGGTTTTCCTTGCAAGGCGATGGAGATGAGGAAATCCGCGAATCACTGACCTGCTTGCTGGTCGATCTCTCCGACGATTCGGAAGCGCTGAATCGAGCCAAGAAGCAACTCGGGAAGCAAGATACAGACCGTTTCTCGAGACGACGCTGTGGCGAATCGATCAAGGCGGCTCTTTTGGAGGTGATGCGATGAGTCTGCGACTTCGATGGGGAGTTGTGATCCTCGCGTGCATCGCATCGGTTCTGGTCTACTTCCCTGTGCTGGATGGGAAGTGGGTCTTTGATGATGTCCGTTTGGTGGCGACCAATGACTGGCTGTGGAGATCCTACGACGGGGTCGCTGAAGAACTAGGCCAGTGGTGGACCGTCGTCTCGGAACCGGATGAGAGGACCGACCAGGTACGAGTGGGCTTTCGACCCTTGAGGTTCTTTTCCTATCGGTTGGATGCCTTGATCTCGATGGAATTGGGTCTAGAGAGAGACGACGCGACCGCTGTGTTTCATCTCCATAACATTCTCTTGCATGGTTTGTGTGCTGCGTTGTTGTACCTGCTGGCTTTTCGTATTTTTCGTCGGGGCGGTCACATCACTTCCTTTGCCGTTGCGATGGCGTTTCTGGTTCATCCGGTACAAACCGAAGCGGTCGCCTGGATCTCCGGTCGAAGAGATGTTCTCTTCACCGCGGCCTATTTGGGAGCTTTGCTGCTGGCGCTTGGCGGCGGGTTTCGGCCTGGCTGGGGCAGGGTGCTGCTGGTCACTCTGTTGGGGGCGGTCTCGATGGCTGCCAAGGAGATGGCCGCCACCCTTCCAGTGGTATTGCTGGCGGTGGCCTGGCTCGATCCGAAAGGTCCCTCGGATCGGAATCAGTGGCGTTCCTGGGGCCGCGTCTGGATTCCTGTGACGTTGGTCATCTTGGCGATGTCGATTCGCATCCTGTCGATTCAGGATCCCGGTGCCGGCGTCTCTTACTGGGGCGGTTCTCCGATGATGACCTTACTGACCGCCGGCAGGGCGCTGGTCTCGTATCTGGGCCTGTTTCTCTGGCCGATCGGTTTGTGCGTCGATTATTCTCATGCGGCGTTCACCGCCTCGACCGGCTGGCTACAGCCCTGGACGACGCTGGCCTGCTGGCTGGTGGTGGGAACGGGTCTGTTCTACTCGTGGAGACGTGTTCGGCAGCATGAAGCCCTGGCCGCCATCGTCGTTCCGCTCTTTATCGTATTGCTCTCTCCAGTCCTTCAGATCTTTCCGCATCCCGAACGGTTCGCGGAGAGATTCATGTACTTACCGATGGTGGCGTTGTTGATTCCGTGGGCTGCGATGCTCTGCTCCATCGAGCGTCGGATTCCTGGGGCCCGCGTCTCAGTGATTGTGGTGCTAGGGATCTTGATGACCTTGATGACTCGTGATCGCCTCTCCGATTGGGAGGGGCCTTATCCACTCTGGAGTAGTGCAGTGGTCGAGCAACCGCGCTGTGCTCGTGCCTGGTTTGGGCTTGGCGAGGCGGCTCGGAATCGTGGGTGGAAGACCCAGGCGGTGGACAATCTTGGCCAGACCGTCGAGATCCTCACCGATGGACCGCGGGATCGCTTGCAACAGGGGATGTATCTCCAGTCCTTGCAGATTCGAGCTGGATTACTCGCAGAGATCGGCGGACAGGGAAACCTGATCCTGGCCGATCAACATCTGACCCATTTGCTGACCCTGGATGACACCGATGGGACTGCCGTGGCCTTGCAGCAAACTCCGCTGTACGAATCGCTCAAGGTCAAAGAGCGACTGGGAGATTATGAAGGGGCCCGAACTCGCGCGCAGCAACTGGTGCTTCTCGACGATGTTCAGGATGCCGTCAGGCTCGATGCCACCCTTTATCTGGCTGCGACCTCCGAATCGGATGAGCGTGATCAATACTTCGAGGATGCGCGGGAACTGGCCAACAGGATCAGTGAAAGAGCCATCTCTAGAGTTGAATATCAGGCGGGCATGGTGGCACTGGAGGAGAAGGAATTTGTACAAGCTCTGGCTCGCTTCGATGAGGCACTGTTGCACCTCGATGAGGCTGGGCGCACCAGTAGTGCTCGGTATCGGAAAGCAGAGGCATGGCTTGGACTCGGCAAGACCACCGATGCGCGCCAGGTTCTGAATCAGTTACTTGAGAGTGATCCCGGACATCTTCCTTCGCATCTATCGCTGGGTGAACTGCTCCTAGGCACCGATGAAATCGATGCTGCGCTGGAGCACTTCCGTTTGGTGTTGAAAGCGGTGCCCGACAACCCTCAGGCTCTTCAGGGCATTCAGCAGGCGGCGATCCGCAAGAAATTGAAAGAGGGCACCGCACCGGCTCAGGTCGATACGACTCGGATCACTGCATTGACGATGCTGGCGGATCGTATGCTCGGGAAGGGACAACCCGAGAAGGCTCGAGAAGCGCTGGTGGAGGCACAGAAGCACGCGGAAGGCCCGGCCGAGAAGCAACGCAGAATCGATCTGATCCTGAGGGTGGCTCGTCTGGATGCCGAACAGGGTCACTGGTCGTTGGCTTTGGTGGGTTACCGTGACCTGCTGGATCGTGTCGAGGTGGGGGGTCGTGAGGTGTTCGTGCTGGAGGCCGCAGAGGTGTTCCGGCGAGTAGAGGGACCTGAAACCGCGCTGAGGATGCTGCGTGACCAACAAGAACTGGGAGTGAAAGAATCGCGTCTGTTCCGCCAGATGGGTGCGATGGCTCACCAGGCAGGTCACTTTTCAGAAGCGGCACGTTGGTACCGGAAGCACCTCTTGGAAAATAAAGATGATGATCCTCAGCTTCGTTCAAGGATCGAAGATGCATTGAGGAAAGTGGAGAAAAGTGATCGTCTGGAACAAGAAGCCGAGGAGGAATCACCTTGACCGCCAATCGTCTACTAGCCCTGGTGGGTACCGCGACCATGATGCTGGAAATCTTGCTGGCCAGAAAACTGGGTACCGCTCTCGGCAGTGCTCTCGATGGAGTGGCGCTGGCAGTGGCAGTGGCGCTGGCCGGATTTGCCATCGGTCAAATTCTGTCAGCCTCTGCGAAAGAACGTAGATCGGTTCCTTCCACATGGTGTCGCATCGCACTGCTGGGTTGCGTCGCTGCGGTGGTGTGGGTTGGTTACCTGTTGCCGATGATGATCGAGGGATCCGAATTCGTCTCGACGATGTTAGGGAAAATCGTCGTTTCCCTGCCGCTCTTGTGTGCATCGGTGCCGCTCGGCGCAGCGGTCACCACTGCGTTTCGATCGAGAGCATCGGAAGTGATCCAGAGATCTTCCACTGGGATCGCGGCCATCGATCTGGGAAGTGCTCTCGGTGCCGTTTTGACACCGATGTTGTTGTTGCCTCTGCTGGGAGTCAGCGGGACCTTGTGGATGAGCCTGCTACTCCTTGGAATCGCTTCGATGCCTTTCGATCGAGTCGCGCCGACAGAATCGGAGGTGATTCGGGAAGATCGACGAGTGAGCCTGCGATCGATTCTGATGGCCAGTTGGGTCGGATTCATCTCTTTGGCGCTACAACTGGGTTGGGTTCGGGTGCTCGGTGAGGTTCTGGGTTCGAGTTTACTTGTGTTTGGCATCTCGACAGGAGTCTCGCTCTTGGGAGCCGCTTCTGGAGCACTATTGATGCCAGAACTACGCAAGAAATTCGGTGAGGCTCGCTACTTGAGAGTCGCCTGGTCCTCATGGTTGATCTCCCAGGGACTCTCGTTACTGCTGATCTCCTGGAGTCCCTACTTTTATCTCGCCATCGTTCGCTTCGTCGGAGAAAACTCGGGTGTCACCCTAATGGTGAGCAAGTCCTTGCTGCTGCTGGGAATCCTCGGACTTCCAGGATTTTGTTGTGGTTTGATTCTTCCATGTTTGATGGTCTCTCACGGGGAACTCGGTCGACTGGATCGAGGCGCAGGGTTCCTGCAAGGATTCAATCTGATCGGATCGATGGTCGGTGCCATCTTTGCGGCGTTCTGGATCATTCCAGAACATGGCACGCTATGGCTCTTCACTTTCTGCGGGGTCGCGACTCTTGTCGGCGGGCTACCGATGCTGCGGTCCGGTCAAGGTGGAGCGGTCTCTTCTTACCTCTGCGGAGCACTTCTGCTGGCGTCCGCTTCTCAGTTCTGGGATTCAGCGTTACTTGGTGCAGGGGTTTTTCAGTGGTCTCGTTCAGAGATCATCGATGAAACTGCGCTGGCAGCGTGGCGAGAACGGGAGATTCTGGTGACTGTTGACGGTCGCCTCGGAACCGTTCAGATCGAGCGAGACTATCGGCAAAACACCAACTATCTGCGAGTCGGAGGACGAATCGAGGGCAGCGTTGCACTCGATCCTGCACGGGCCTCGATGGCCGATTTACCGACCGGAATTCTACTTGGTTTGTTGCCGACGATGGTCGGTCCTGGGAAGGGAGACCTGTTCGTCATCGGCCTGGGAGGGGGAACCACCGTCGCCACGGCAGTCTCCACCTGGTCCGGGAAGATCGTGGTTTCCGAAATTGAACCTGCAGTCAAAGATGTGTTGCTCTCGGAGGCGGGAGAGGCGGCTTTTCCCATCGAACACCGGGCACTGCGAGGCATGAGTTCCCCCAGCATTCGGATCCAGGATGCCCGGGCACTGCTGGCACGAGATTCACGCCTCTGGAATGCCATCGTGATTCAACCCTCTGAACCCTGGTTGCCCTGGTCTGCGCCACTTTTCTCGCCGGATTTCCACCAGCTTCTCCGTCGTCGTTTGGCTGCGGATGCGGTGGTGATCCAGTGGCTTCAACTGTATCGCATCGGAATTCCGGAGTTTGCCGCCATCCTGTCCTCCTTCCGCCAGGCGCTGGGACCGGTGCAGATTTGGCGTCCAGCGGGCACCGGAGAGGTGATCCTGGTGGCGGGAAATCCCTCCCCGGTTGCCAGCGATCGATCGGGGGCCATCGCCGAGGTGTGGCAGAGGGTCGGTTCCTCGGTGGAACTCCCTCAGCAGCCGTGGCTCGAGGATCGCGCGGTGGGGCACTGGTTATCTCAGGCAGGGGGCGGAGACCTCCAGCACCTTAGAGAGCGGCTTGAGCACCGATTGCCTTTGCTGGGGGAATCGGGGGGTGACCACTCCAGTACTCTGTTGCGGATGCTGGAGGAGGCTCGTCAGGCCACCCTCGAATTACCCAAGAATTGACGAAATTCCACCTCAGAACGATGAATGGCCGTTGACAGCAAAACCCCCTGGAAATAGGATCTGGGCTTCCGTTCGACCTATTCATGGTCTGACCCGCCAGATTTGCTGCGGATCCATCGAGGATCTACTGCGGACCGGCGCTTTCAGGTCGGTGCTTGCGGGTCAAACGGTTGACAGAACGACCTCGGTCGTGCCAATGCGACGTCAACACAGTTTAGAATCGGACGCTTCGGTGCCTGTCGGCAGCGTGGCGTCTTTCAGGGTGGAGCAGATGCAAAATTACAGTCCTCAGCGGACATTCAATCAACGCAAAGAAGATGTGGTTCGCCAGTGGTACCACGTCGATGCTTCCGTGGAGATTCTCGGTCACATGGCGGTGGAGATTGCCCGAATCCTGATGGGCAAGAACAAGCCGACCTACACCCCGCATGTCGATGGTGGTGATTATGTGGTCGTGATCAATGCCCGAGAGGTTCAAGTCTCCGGGGAAAAGCGCGAGAAAAAAGTTTACTACCGCCACAGCGGATACATGGGTGGTTTGAAGAGTAACAACCTCGCCTGGATGCTTGAAAAGAAGCCGGAAGAGGTGATTCGCCTCGCTGTTCGTCGGATGCTTCCGAAAAGTCGTCTGGGCCGCAAGATGCTGTCGAAACTCAAGGTGTTCCCCGGAGCCGAACATTCGCTTCAGGCCCAGGAGTCACACTTCGAGAAGGTCGAATTCACTTCGGCAAGAATCTCGAAGAAATCATGAATTAACCGTTCTTGACCAGAGGGTCAGGAGTTAGCAGGAGGAACGCTTTGGCGAAGCCGAACGATTATGTCTGGGGCGTCGGACGACGCAAGACCGCCGTTGCACGGGTCCGCATCCGTGAAGGAAACGGCAAGATCACCATCAATGGCAAGGCTCACACGGATTATTTCCGTCTCAGCCCCGACCAGTCACGTCTTTCTGATCCTCTCCGTGCGGTACAAGCCGAGGGATCGTTTGATGTCTGGGCCAATATCAAGGGCGGTGGTACCACCGGCCAGGTGGGAGCGGTGGTGATGGGACTCGCCCGAGCTCTGTGTCGAGTGAGCCAGGAGAACGAGGCTGCTTTGCGTCAGGGAACCTTCCTGACTCGAGATTCTCGAATGGTCGAACGAAAGAAGCCGGGTCGTAAGAAGGCGCGGAAATCGTTCCAGTTCTCCAAGCGTTAAACCCACTTCGACTTCGACAAAAAACCAAGACCAGAGAGGGCGCATCGGGATTACCGATGCGCCCTCTTCTGTTGATGGGTCCGCTTGGAACTTCCGGATGAGTGCTGGAAGAGATGAAGCCGCTGGAGCGAATCCAACTGGAACGATGGATCTGAGGAAGGGGTCAGAGGGTTGTTGGTACCGGAGGTGGGACTCGAACCCACAAGACTCGAAAGTCAGCGGATTTTGAATCCGCCGCGTATGCCAATTCCGCCACTCCGGCCCGGTTCATGCTCGATCTGAGTTGTCCGCCACTGCCATGGTAGTGGACAGATCGTTTGGCGTCACCTGATCTCATCGAATCGGCCAAACGCCATCAATCGGGTTTTCGTAGTGAGACTGGCGGTCCGAGAATCTCGCGCCAGATCAGACGGTCTCGGAGTTGTTGTCGGGTGAGTTTCCGGCGGCGGTTTCCTCGGTGGCCATGTTTAGCGATGACCGGAGTGCTCCACTCAGAGAATTGCACCGCTTTCGGGGGCTTCCTTGAAGGTCCACGGGAGTGCGTTGGCTCCAGCGAGTCGTGGTCTTCCTCACCGATGGAACTCTGGTCTGCTCTGCCGAGTTCACTTTGCAGTTGTTGAAACAGTTCACTCATCACGAGGGGACTGGAGCCGCCCGGTGGGGAACTGGATTGTGACGGTGGCGAAGGAACCTGGATCCACTCCAGCACATCCTCTTCTAGTTCCGCCTCGGTCAGCAGTTCCTCCGATAGAGGTTCGAAGTTGGAGCGGTGGTCTTCAATAGGGCGTGTAGCGATCTCCCGCTTGAAGCGTTTCTTCTCGGCCTCAGCCTTGGCCTTGGCTTTATTGGCCCTCGCTTGCACGACGTTCTTGATTATCGGAGCGACCACGAAAATCAGGATGTAGATCCAGCTGAAATCATTCATCGGTCATCGACTCCGTTACTCAATAGAGGCATCTGGGGTGTCATCATCCTCCCCGATCGATTCTCTCATCAAGGTATCGGCCTGAAGATTTTTCAGTCGATAGTAATCCATCACTCCGAGGTTGCCGTTGCGGAGCGCCTCCGAAATGGCCTTCGGGACCTCCGCTTCGGCGAGCACCAACTTGGCTCGGTTGGCGGCGATTCCAGCGATATTCTCCTGCTCCTGAGCGACCGCCAAGGCACGTTTCTTCTCTGCCATGGCCTGGGCGACTCTCTTGTCCGCTTCTGCTTGTTCTGCTTGTAGCTTTGCTCCGATGTTCTCTCCAACATCGACATCAGCGATGTCGATCGACAGGATCTCGAAGGAGGTTCCAGAATCGAGACCTTTTTCCAGCACCATCCTCGACATCATGTCGGGATTGGCGAGCACATCCTTGTGAGTCTTGGCGGAACCGATGGTGGTGACGATCCCTTCTCCGACTCTCGCGATGATGGTCTCCTCAGTGGCGCCTCCCACCAATCTGGACAGGTTGGTGCGGACCGTCACCCGAGCTCGAGCCCGCAACTGAATACCGTCGCCAGCGACGGCATCGATAGTGCTGCGATCCTGATCACGGGAGGGACAGTCGATCACCTTGGGCAGTACGCTGGTTCTGACCGCATCGAGGACATCGCGTCCCGCTAGGTCAATCGCCGCCGCCTGATTGAAGTTGAGGTCGATATCGGCCTTGTGTGCGGCGACCAGAGATTGCACGACTCGGCGAACATTCCCCTTGGCCATGTAGTGGGCTTCGAGTGTGTTGACCTGGACATCCGTGACCCCTGCCTTGGTCGCCATGATGAGGCAATCTACGATGATTCTCGGACTGACTTTTCTCAGCCACATTCCGATGAAGGCAAAGACGCTGATCTTGATTCCCGATGAGAGGGCTTGAATGTAGAGGCGTCCGAAGGTGATGAAGAAGATGAACAACACCACAAGTAGGGCGATGATCAAGAACATGCCTACGATGTCGAGGATTTCAAATCCAGTATCCTGCTGTGCGATCATCCATGCCGATGAGAACTCGAATAAACTGGTCACTTCCGTCTCCTGTCTGATGAGGATTCACACATGTGATTATTCATCTTGTGATTCCTCGGTGGATTTTCGCACCACGATCCGATTACCATCCGATTGAATGATGACGACGGAGTCGCCCTTTTCTATGTACCCTGCGTTGGCCACTACATCGAGCCGACGGCCACCGATCAATGCGATTCCTGCGGGGCGGAGGTCGGCCGTGACCAAGCCTCTCTGGCCCACCAGTTCTTTAGATTGGCGAACATCGTCGCCCAGAGAATCGGAACTTCCGAGATGGGCCTTGAGGCTGAATTTCTTGATCCACAGTTTGAACAGGATGACGGTGTAGGAGATCGTGAATGCTGCACAGATGACTGCCAAGAGCTGCAGATCCTGGATCCATAACTCCCAGATGGAGTATCCGATACACAGTACCGCTGCGATGGCCAGCACTCCGCCGCTAGGGATGAAGACCTCCAGAAAGAGCAAGATCAGTCCGGTGAGGCACAAGACTGAAAGTAGCCACCACTCCATCTTCAGGCCTCCTCGACCACGGGGCGAACCACGACCCGGTTGCCTTCGACCTCGACCACTTCGACTCGAATTTGCTTCTCGATGAACCCTCCCTCGGAGACGACATCGATCGAGACTCCTTCGAAGTCAACCTTGCCAGAGGGGTGAAGGTCCTGCAATGGAGATCCTTGCTGGCCGACCTCCAGCGTGGAGCCCTCGAAACCCGGCGATGCGACGGCACGAGAGTCCGATTCAAGGGTCGAGTGGTCGATGATGGAGCCGCTGGCTTTGGATCGGCTCGGCAAGATGTAGGCGAGGATCAGTAGCGTGAACAATCCAGTGGTCAAGCCGCCACCCACCTGCAGGGTGTCCTTGCTCAATTGCTTGAGACTCAGCACTTGATCGACCGGTTGATAGCACAGTGCCAGAGAGACACAGACGATGACCAGACCGAGGATTCCTGAGATGCCGAAACCCGGAATCACGAACAGTTCCAGCGCCAGAAAAAACAGACCGAGGGCGAAAAGAGAGATCTCGATCCACCCGACATTGCCATCCGCA
Organism: Planctomycetota bacterium; assembly: GCA_028825265.1. Classification (GTDB taxonomy): domain Bacteria; phylum Planctomycetota; class UBA8108; order UBA1146; family UBA1146; genus QNYK01. Next base: position 1,519 of record JAPKAM010000014.1, on the reverse strand, counting down.
AAACTGCTGAATAAGAAAAGGCACAAGAATCCGAGTGAAAGCGCCGCCCCGAGACCCACTCCTGGAAGTTTGAATTCGATCACCAGAGCCACTGCGGCCCCGAAGATCAGCAGAAACTTGATGAATCGGCCCCACTCCCGGAAGGAGTCGAGAGCGAACCCACCGGGGGCTCCGATTCGTTGCTCCCCAAGGGCTTCATTGGCATTGAGGGCTCGCAACTGGGTCAGGCCGAAATCGGTCAGGAGTTGTTCTCGGGTGAGGCAAATGTGGGAGATGAAGCCGTATTCGAACGCCTCTTTCTCGTCGATGGTGAGGATCTCGCCTCGCTCCACGATGCGGTGGATGGTCGAGGAGTTGCGTTCCGCTGTAGGTAGATCCTGGTATTCCTGTTCGGTCAGGTAAAGGGTACGGCCGTTGGCCGTTTGAACCTTCAGCACCGTGATCTCCTTGGTCACCATCGCCTCGGCGAGGGCGATCGGGTATCCGCGATCTCGTGCCCAACGACGCATGTCGGCTCTGACGGTGGTCTGGATCTTCTCAGGTAGTTCATTACCAAACAGATCGATGGGCTGCACATCTCCGATTCGGCTGTTGTCTCCCATCACCAGATGCCTGCACGCCAGAGCGACCATTGTGCCACCACTGTATGCTTGCTGGCCGTTAGGCACCCAGCCGAAGGTGGTGATGCCCTGCTCCGACAGATTGTCGATCGATTCTGCCAGCCGCCGGCTGGCCTCGATGGTTCCGCCAGGTGTCGACAGTTGGATGATCAGATAGCGGACATCTTGCTTCACCAGTTGCAGGATGGTGCGGTCGAAACGATCGACGACCTTGTCGTTGATCGGCTGGTCGATCTCGATCACCACGGCAACATTTCGGAGCGATTCCTGTTCGGCAGTGGCGGCCGCAGCTGCGGCGGGATCCTGGTGGGCCGTCGCTACTGTTGCCGGAAATTCTGGGGCCAGTAGGATTCCGATGAGTAGTAGGAACAGGCACTTGGAGTGAAGTCGATGACTTCTCATCCAGCCCTGGATCCACGACTGGCTCCACTCTCTAGAATTCAATCCACTTGGGCGTTGGATGGTCAAGGCGGACTCGCTTCCGTACCTGAGGTTTCGGCGGGCTTCTGCGGTGGGCATTGTCAGTATTGGGCACCCCCGAGGCAAGGATGGTTTCCTTCGAGAAATAATATACTGCGTTGAGGGAAGGGCTGGAAAGTGAATTCAGCGGTCGGGCTGCGCTGCGATGGAAAGCCAGCCATCGACCTTTGGAGCGATCTTGGCAGCGATGATGAAGATGAGAGCGGCGGTCACCGCGCCGGCGTAGACATCCGGCGTAGACATTTATGGTGTAATGAGCTCGAAGTCGGAACACCGCAGACATCTCGAAGAGTGCCTTCAGCAGTGCGGGGATCGCCTAGCGAGTGCTGCACCGTGCCAGTTCTGCGGCACCGAGGACCGCGATGGCGCTGTGGCCAGAAAAGAACAAATCATTGGCCACCGGGTCAGTCACCCGCAGC
>JAPKAM010000104.1 GCA_028825265.1 Planctomycetota bacterium | reverse complement strand
CAAGAGCAAGGACAAGAGCAAGGATCTGAGCAAGGATGAACGGTCAGGAGCCGCTCCCAATCTGAATCGATCGAGCTGGATCGAGATGATTGCGATGGCGATTCGCACTCCTGTGTTTGATCACCAGCGTGCCATCTACACCAATCGGACTTTGAGATTTGGTCAGGTGGACGCCGTTGGGTTCGATTTTGACCACACTCTTGCCGTCTATAACTGTCCTGCTCTCGATGAACTGGCAGAGTCACTGGTGGCCGATCGAATGGTCGAACACGAGGGGATTCCTCGTGAATGGATGGCCGAGGTTCCCGATCCAGGATTCGCCAGGAAGGGACTGATCCTCGACATCGACGAGGGTGTGTTACTCAAGACCGATCGGTACGGGCATGTATTGCGCGCCTATCGGGGACGCAGCAAGTTGACGGTGGGGCAGAAACGCGTCCTCTATGGCGATCGAGACATCATTCCTCATGAGACCGATGGTGATCGCTTCATCCAGGTCGATCATGCCTTTAGTCGTCCTGAAATCCTGCTGTGGTCTGCACTGGTCGATCACACTGAAGCGGGAGAAAGACGCAAACTGTGGGAACGGATTCGTCACCATACCGATTCCATTCACCGGGATGGATCATTGAAGCAGGTGATCACTGCGAATCCAGAGCGGTTCATTCTCCCGGATCCTCGTACCGAGGCGTTACTGGTGCACCTGAAGAACACCGGAAAGAAGGTATTCCTGCTCACTAACAGTGAATGGGAGTATACCGCGGCGATGATGAACACGGTTCTCGGTCGAGATGAGGATTCGGGTGATGCGTGGCTCGATCTGTTCGACCTGGTGGTCGTGGAGGCACGAAAGCCCGGCTACTTCGATCCGGCGCAATCGAGGACCTCAAAGGCAGGATCCCAGGAGAAGATCCTGATCGGTGGTAGCTTACCAGAGATCGAACAGCACATCGGTTGTAGCGGAAACGAGGTGCTCTACGTTGGCGATCACATCTACGCCGACCTCATCTCCTCCAAGAAAAACGTCTACTGGAGAACGATGCTGGTGGTCCCGGAACTGGAAGAGGAATTGACGGTCCAGTCCGGCATGCCTGGAATCGTCCGCCAGTTGCGTGAAGTGGATGAACGCAGAGCCGGTACCGAACGCGAAGTGATGCATTGGAAGGCGGTCGAGGCATGCCTTCTCAGCATCGAAGATGTGATAGAAGAAGATCGCAAGGGCCTCAAGAAACTTCGGCACGAATGTGCGGTCGCACGAAAGCAGGCCACCGATACGCTCAAGGATTTCATTCGCCAGCGCGAAACTTTACGATCCAAACTGAGCACGGCGACCAACTCCCACTGGGGCAGTCTATTCCGTGCCGGTAGCGAGTTGACTCACTACGGCCGGCAACTGGAGGACTACGCCTGCACCTACACCAGTCGTGCCACCAATCTGCTCTTTTACCCGCCAGCGCACTACTTCCGCTCACCGATGGACTATCTACCCCATGAACTGGAGTCGATGTAGGCTATTCTCGCCATCCTTTTGAGTGTGGAAGGATTTGGAATGAGAGATCAGAAAATCCGACTCATTGCTTTGGTCTTTGCATGTATCTGCGGCTCAGGCTGCGGCGCACTATTCGAGTCCAGCAAAGGGGTCTTCGATGTGGGTGCGAGTAAGAAATCAGGATCGGTTGGATTCATCGGCTACAATGAAGATGGCGTGGGTTCTTTTATTGTATTTGACGAAACTAAAAGCCTGTCTGGCCTGCATGGAACACCGTATCCATCGAGTATCGCTTCATGTGCTGGATTTGTTGGTGATGAGTTTCTCGGCACCCAGCGGGAAGCCACGTCCGTGAGCCTCGGATTGACCTACATGATCAAGGAACGAATTGGTCTCTACGGAGGCTGGAGCTATGCGGACCGTTCCGACTATCACTCCTTCTACGACTCCGATTTCCTTGCGGATCCCTTGGGTTATTATCATGTCGATTGCAGTTCCAGCTCCAACATGGGGTTGGTCTATGGCGCTCACCTGTTCCTGAACAAGACCTGGGTGCTGGGGGTCCGCAAGAATGATGCGCTGGAAGAGACCTTCTTCACCATCGGTTTTGATGTGAATGAAATCGAAATCCCGCGCTTCTCCAGTGGTTTCTAGATTGATTTCTACGGGCCCTCGTCGCCTCGGTAGAACAGGTCAACCCACCGTTACCGATTTAGCGAGTGATCTCGGTTTGTCGACATCGCGGCCTAGGGCTCGAGCGGTGTAGTAGGCGAACAGTTGTGCCTGCATCAGTTGTAGGATCGGTAGGGTCCATTTTCCCGCTGCTGGAGATTCGATGAGAACTTCCGGTCGTGGATGAGGGGGAGGGCACCCTTGCGGCTGGAATGCGACCAACTTGCCGCCGCGGGCAGAGATCTCTGCCATCGCTCCCAATGAATGCTGCCGCAACTGCGGGCTTTCCATTCCTGGCAAGAAGATCACCGTGTGCATCGCATCATCGATCAGCGAGATGGTGCCGTGCTTCAGGGCTCCAGCGGACATTCCTTCGGCGTGGCAGTAGGTCACTTCCTTGAACTTGAGTGCCGCTTCGAGCGCCAGTCCGTGCTGGATTCCACGCCCGAGGAAAAACCAGTTCCTCATGACGCTGTGATGTTTCGCCAGGTTGCGGATCGGACTGTGATCTCCATTCGAGATGGCATCGAGTTGTTCAGGTAGCGACTCCAGATGCCCCTGGATGGCCGCCACCTGATGTTCATCTTGGAGTCCCTTGAATTGGGCTAACCGCAGCGCGATACGCAACAGGATCACCAGTTGAGAGATCGTCGACTTAGTTGAGAGCACGCAAATCTCAGGTCCTGCACCCTGGTCGATGAAATGATCGACTTCTCTGGCCATCGAAGAAGAAGCGACATTGAGGATCGCTGACAACGAGGCACCTCGTTTTTTCGAGATGCGAAGCGCTCTCAGGGTGTCATATGTTTCGCCCGATTGACTGATCGAGAGTACATGGTCTCCCGCTCGAAGGCTCGCCATGTGCGGCATCTCATCGGACGACATCGCAGGAACGAACTCATCGGCGAGGCCACTCAACATGTACTGGCCCATCAGGGCGACGTAGTAACTGGTGCCCACACCCGTCAGCACGGTGCGGTCGGAAGTCTCGATCGCCTCGACCATTTGATCGATGGCCTGATCGGGTATCGCTAGGGCGGATCGAACCACGTCACCATTCTCCGCGATCTCTTTCGACATAAAATCAGGGTGTCCATCGAGTTCAGCGGCTCGCTGCGGGATGGCAATCGTCTCTGGCTTTCGATCGACGACGACTCCATCGGAGATGGTCTTGATCTGGCAAGAATTTGGATCGATGCGCACCATCTCTCCATCATCGAGCCACAGTACCTGGTCGGTGAGGCCGGCAAAGGCGAGCGGGTCCGATGAGAAGCAGTGGAAACCGCTGCCAATTCCGACCAGCAACGGACTTTCTTGGCGCAATGCGTACAGCACATCCGGTTCCTTCTGGCTGGTGATCCCGATGGCATAGGTCCCCTTGAGTTGGCGGGCGCAACTGAGGATCGACTGCTCCAGTGTCAGGCCATCCCCCAGGCCCTTTTCGATCAGGTGGGCAATCACTTCGGAATCGGTCTCGGACAGGAAGGTATGACCAGCCGCAGCCAACTGATCCCTCAACTGCTGGTAATCCTGCAGGATGCCGTTGTGGACGATGGCGATGTCGCCGAAGGAATCGGTCAGCGGGTGAGCATTGAGGCGACTCACTCGACCGTGGGTGGCCCAGCGCACATGTCCCAGCCCTGTGCGACCGCAAGCCAGCGAGAACTGCTCTTCTTTCGCGACTTGCTGGACCGGTCCGATCCCTTTTCGAACCTGCAGATGCCCCTCTTCATCGAAGTAGGACAAACCGCACGAGTCGTAGCCCCGATATTCCAGTAGTTCAAGAGATCTCAGTAGCTGATCAGAAATCTCCTCGGACGAAGCGATACCAAAGATTCCGCACACGGTTAACTCCCGTCCAGCGAGTCACCCCGGTAGGTGCAGCCATTGTTACAGGTTTCATCGACAGATACGGAGGTCAAGCCAGGGAGGTCAGAGATAAGATGTTGCCAGATCCAGATGGCGATGTGTTCCGAGGTCGGATTCTCCAGTCCATCGATCTTGTTGAGATATCGGTGGTCGAGGGTGTCGAGCACTGGCCGAACTGCGCTCTTCAAGTCTGCGAAATCCATCACCCAGCCCGATGCTTCTCCGACCGGCCCTTGGACCGAGATCTCGACCTGGAAGGAGTGGCCATGGAGCCGGCGGCACTTGTGATCCTCGGGTACCTGCGGAAGGTGGTGAGCCGATTCAAATGAAAATCTATGATTCAATTCGACGATCTCACTGCGGCTGGCGTTCATGTTCGTCTCGCCTCCGGATCCCAGATGTACTTGTGTTGTTGTAGTTGCATTCGAACGGCCAGTCGATCGGAGAGGATCCACTCTGACAACTCGGCAGGTTCGAGTTCGCCGAAGACTGGCGAGAACAAGATCGGAATCGCAGGGGAGTGCTTCTCGATCACGGCTTTGGCCCACTGGTAATCGGTATGATCAGCGATGACGATCTTCAACTCGTCGCCATCCTTGAGATGCTCGAGGTTTGACCACAGATTACGCGATTCCTCGCCACTGCCGGGGGCCTTGAGATCGATGATGACTCCGACTCTCGGGTCGAGATCGGCCACCGGAAAGGAACCCGAAGTTTCGAGCAACACCTCGTCGTAGCGATCACACAGCGCTCCGAGAAACTCGGCAGTCTTGGGCTGAGCGAGGGGCTCACCGCCGGTCACCTCGATGAGGCCGATGCCGTAGTCGTCGATCTGCTGGAAGATCGACTCGAAACTCATCGCTTCTCCACCCTTGAAGGAGTAGACGGTGTCGCACCAGCGACAGCGTAGCGGACAACCGGCCAGCCGAACAAAGGTGCAAGGCAGCCCTGCACGGGTACTTTCCCCTTGGATGGAGCGATAGATCTCGACGATCCTCAGTGTCGTCACTGGCTGACCTCGAGCGAGATCAAGAACTCCCGGACATCGGCTGGAATTTCAACCGGTGTCAGGCCTTCGACGGTGCAGCACACCTTGGTGACACTGGCCTCGAAGCAGACTCTGGATTCCCCATCTTGCTCGGCCTGTTGGCCAACAAAGTGGAAACAAACCGAACTGCGACCGACATCCGAAGTGGCCACATCGACCTGCACCGGATCGGAATAGATCACCGGTGCCGTGAATTCTGCTTCCAGATCCCGGGTCGGGAATCCCAGACCACGGTCACGGGTCCAGCGGTGATAGGGCAGCGGCCCCCGCTGCTGGAAACATTCCTCGAAAGCCTGGTGGCAGATGTGAAGTATCCGCGGGTAGTAGACGATTCCCGCTGCATCGACATCGGCAAAGCGGATCGGAATCTGGACACTGAAGGGCACGATTCCTCGATTCAGCCGGAGACCCTCTCCGGATCAAGGAACAGGATAAGGCCAAGCCTGTCACAAGGGACAGGAACCACGAGGAAAACCGTCGACAATCCGCTGGAAGGGGATTTGCGGCGACTGATCGTATTGCCGGAGTCTCCCTCGATCGGTAAGATCAGGTCTGCAGAGACCTTGGAACCGAGTGAACGACGCCCGAGGTGGGGTATCTCGAGGCGGCTGAGATCGAGGTTGGCTGTAGTATTTCGTCATTTCTCACCCACATTGAAGATTCGGGGGGGCCCATGAAACCGATCGTGACCATCGACCAACTGATTCAGGAGATGGATACCACCATCGCCACCGAACAGCAGGAGCGAACTCGACTCAACAAACTGGTACGGCTGATCGAGAGATTTGCCGATGGCGTCTCCGATGAGTTCCTCAGCCAGTTCGAACAGGGGACCCAGGGATACTCTCGTCATCTGCTCCACGCAGATCCGCAAGATCGCTTCTCGATGTTGTGCCTGGTGTGGAAACCGGGGCAAGGGACGCCGATCCATGATCATCCGTCCTGGGGAGTTCTCGGAGTCCTGCGCGGACGGATGCGATTCACCAATTACGCTCCGGACGAACAGCAAGGCCAGCATTGCCTGGTACCCGTGGAAACCTTCATCGGAACTGCCGGATCGGTCGGAACCGTCTATCCACCGGCGATGGATTTACACCGGATGGACAACTGCTCAGGCGATGAAATGGCGATCACACTCCACGCGTACGGCTGCATGGTGAAAGAATTCCACATCTACAATGCCGAAACAGGAGAGCGCCGAGAGGCCACAGGTGAGTTCGATTCGATCCTGGAAGGTGCCTATCCGCAGATGGATTGAGCCTCCATCGATGAAATCTCTTCACTGCTCCTTGCTTCCGGGTCTGCGGCGGGATCCCATTCCCCTGTAGTCAGACCCAGGACCGGGAGGCCCAGCCGATGCGTTTCGCCATCATCACCTCAGATGCAAAGCTCGATTCGTGCCAATTACTGGCGGCGGAAGCGACATCTCGGGGTCATCAATGGGTCGTTCTGGAACTGCTTCGATTGGCGGTTCGTACTTCTCACCCGACTCTGCTTCATGATGGTCAGCCCGTGGCCCCCCCCGATGCGGCCATCGTCCGACTCGGTGCTATATTGCCGGGATTGGTCGAGGCCTCCGGACGAGCTCTCGAACAGCAGGGAGTCGTGCTCCTCGATGGAGTCGATGCGCTGCGGGCGGCACAGCACAAGATGACCACACTTCAGAAACTGTCTGCCGCAGGGCTTCCTATTCCGCAGTCGGAATTGGTGCGCGATCTCGATCAGCTGGAGGCGGCCATCGAGCGAGTGGGTGGAGTGCCGGTGGTGATCAAGCCGATGTCAGGTTCGCAGGGGCGTGGTGTCATTCTTGCAGAAAAAATCTCCACCGCAGTTTCGATGATGGAGAGCGTGTTGTTCCAATCGCGCGAGTTTATCGTCCAGCGATACATCGAATGCGGGGGGCAGGATACGAGGATCCTGGTCATCGATGGCCAGGTGGTGGCCGCGATGCAGCGGACCGCTCCCGAAGGTGATTTTCGCTCGAACTTGCATCGGGGAGGCCGTGCCATCGGCATCGAACCCTCGGATGACATGAAGTCGTTGGCGCTGGAAGCGTCGCATCATATGGGACTTCGCTGTGCTGGTGTCGATCTGATCGAACAGGATGGGCAATACCGGGTACTGGAGGTGAACGGCTCCCCGGGTCTGCAGGGGATCGCCAGCGCCACCGGGGTCGATGTCGCCCGCCATTGGATCGATGCGTTGGAGAAAGCGGTCGAGGCAGAGGATCCTGGCAAGGTCACAGGCGAGTTGACACTGGCCAACTGAACACTGGTCAACTGAACACCGATGAGTTGAACACTGATGGGAGAGATTGTGAACAAGTCTGAGATCATCCAGGTCCTCGCCGATTGTGGTGAAATCCTTGAGATTTCCGGTGCCAGTCCCTTTCGAGTTCGAGCCTTCCAGCAGGGTTCCCGGGCGCTCGAGAACTGGCAGGGAGACCTGGATCAACTGGTCGAGGAGGATCAGGTCACCTCGATACGGGGGATCGGCAAGGGACTCTCATCGATCATCACAGATCTCGCGACCTCTGGAGTCAGTGAGGAGGAAACTCAGATCCGTGCTTTGGTGCCGGAATCGCTACTCGACTGGTTGCGAATTCCTGGTCTTGGCCCCAAAAAAGTACGAGCGATTCATCAAGAACTTGGAATCCTGACCATCGCAGAACTGGAAGGGGCATGTTTCCAGCAGCAAATTCGCGAACTGGCCGGGTTCGCCGAGAGAACCGAAAATGTCATCCTCAAGGGGATCAAGAACCTGCGACGCTTTGCCGGGCGAAGCCTGATGTCGGCCAGCGGTCAGGTGGCCGCACGCTTCCTCCAGTCGCTGCGAGGCTGTCCGGCAGTCGATCAGGTGGAACTGGCAGGATCTTTGAGACGAAGTCGTGAGACGGTGGGAGACATCGACCTCATCGCCTCGACCGAGGATTCGTCGGCGCTTCGGCAGTCGTTTCTCGCCACCGAGGGAATTCGAGAGGTCGAATCGGAAGGGGAGACCAAGAGCAGGGTTCTGTCAGAGGAGGGCATCGGAGTCGATTTACGAGTCGTCACTCCCGAGCAGTTCGCCACGGCGCTGCAGCACTTCTCCGGCAGCCGCGAGCACAATACCGGTCTGCGCCAGCGAGCCCGAGACCGGGGCTGGAAACTGAACGAATACGGCCTTTGGGATGCTTCGGGTCAGCCACTGGAAACCGCCGATGAAGAGTCGATCTACGAGCATCTCGAACTGGCATGGATCCCACCGGAGCAGCGAGAGGATCTGGGAGAGATCGAACGCGCAGAACAACTCTTTGCCGCTGGCGAGGAGTGGCCTGACCTGGTGGAGTTCGGGCAGATTCAGGGCACTCTGCACTGTCACTCGACCTGGTCCGATGGCAAGGCGACGCTGCGTGAGATGGTCCAGTCTGCCGCCGCGCGTGGCTGGAAGTACTACGGCACCGCAGATCATTCACGAACGGCCTCCTATGCCGGAGGCCTCTCCATCGATCAGTTGCGTGAGCAACGGGCCGAGATCGATCAACTGCGCCAGGAGTTTCCTGCGCTGACCATCCTGCACGGAATCGAGAGCGACATCCTCACCGATGGATCCCTCGATTATCCCGACGACATCCTGGCCGAACTCGATTATGTCGTGGCCAGCGTCCATTCCAGTTTCTCCCTGGCGAAACAGCAGCAAACCGACCGTATCGAGAGGGCGCTTCGCAATCGATTCACGACCGTCTGGGGCCATCCGACCGGTCGCTTATTGCTGAAGCGGGATGGGTACGAGTTGGACATGGTTCACTTGTTGAAGGTGGCCGCCGAAGAAGGCGTGATCGTCGAGTTGAACGCCAATCCGCGCCGATTGGATCTGGACTGGCGTTGGGGACGGACGATTCAGGAACTGGGCATCGACATCGGGATTCATCCCGATGCGCATTCCATCGCAGGACTCGACGATATCGAGCATGGTGTGGGCATCGCCCGGAAGATGGGGCTTTCCGCCCAGCAGGTGACCAATACATGGGATCTTGACCTGTACATCCAGCGCCTGGCGGCTCATCGTGAGCCGCACAGATAGGTCAGAAACAGGTAAGTCAGAAAATCGAGTGGGGGAGGCCACCAATGAGTGATCGGTCGCAGAAGACGCCATCCGAGAGTGCCGTGGAGATGCGTGAACTGGTGTTACCGAACGACACCAACAGCCATGGCAATGTGCTCGGCGGCAAGGTGTTACACCTGATGGATCTGGCCTGTGCGATGGTGGCGATGCGCCACTGTCGGCGGCCGGTGGTCACGGCAGCGATGGACAACGTCGAGTTTCTGGCACCGATCCCCGGCGGCCACTTCATGATCCTCAAGGCGATGGTCAACTACACCGG
>JAPKAM010000103.1 GCA_028825265.1 Planctomycetota bacterium | reverse complement strand
AGAAGCGCCGGTGCACTTTCTCTGGCCAGCGCGATGAAACGATCGAGGAAATCACTGACTCCAGAATGCAAGGCGTGGTTGTCGACATGAACACTGTCTTGCAGGACGAAGCGGTACAGGAAAAGTAGTCCTAGTACTGCACCGGTCGCCGACAGTCTCGCGGCTCGTTCGATGCTGACCGATTTTTGCTCGGGAGCGTGGATGATGACATGGAGCAGCGCGCCTCCGAGTAGTGCCATCAGAGCCGACGAAGGAAAACTCGACACTAGCGTCTCTAGTTGTTGCCCGCCGAACCAGCCAACTGCATTGAGCAGGACTCCGACAAAGATGGTGGCCATCGCGACGCGTTTCCCATAGGTGGGGCAAAGCAGCCACCAGACCGCCATCCCCTCCAGCAATCGGTGAAGGATCACCGCCGACCCGAACGCCTCCGCATCTCCTGCGGCGACGCTGATCGACAGTGCCAGTCCGTCGATCATGGAGTGGAGGAGGATGGCGACGATGCCGAAGATCAGCGCCATTCCGTGGGCCTGATCGGCGACCCGGAAGCGAGATTTCTCGATGAAACTAGGGACCAGTAAGCCAGCCAGCGCCAATCCCAAAGCCCATAACCCGATCTCTTCCATCGCATGTGGGATCACCTCGAGCATCACCAGGCCCGACAGCGAGATCAGCATGAATCCATCGATCACTGGCATCATCGCTGGCATGCGCCCGCCCAGGATCGCCACCAGCGGTCCCAGCAGGAAGGAGACAAGGCTCTGAATCAGCAGGGTCACGGGATAGATCCTCCAAGCGTGAAGGATATCGGACTTCGGCAGAGAACAAACCTGAATCTGGAAGTAGAATCCAGAACTGCGGTCAGGAGAGACCGATTGGAATCGATCGCCTCGCCACAGGGTGAACCACTGTACGAATTTACGGTGCTTTTTCTCGTAAGACGGACAAGGGACGCGCTCCCCGAGAAACCAGAGGATTGGCCGGAAGTTGGAACCACTGCTGTTCGATGGTGGCATAGAGTTGTCGGTAATCGGTGGTGAACACCAGGTCATTTTTCTGCAGCGTTCCCAGGTCCGGTTGTGCTCCGGCGAAACCGCCCTTGATCTGACCTCCCAGCAGCAGATGGGGTGCTGCGGTGCCATGATCGGTGCCCTGGCTGCCATTCTCGCTGGCGCGTCGACCGAATTCTGAATAGGTGGAAATCAGCACTCGGCCCCAGTCTCCCGAGGCGATCAAGGCGCTGCGCAATGCGGCCAGTCCCTCGGCCAGATCTCTGAGCAGTTGTGGGTGGCGGCGCTGTTGATCGGTGTGGGTGTCGAATCCTCCATGAGACAACTTGATGAGTGGGCAAGGGACACCGGCGGTCACCAACGAGGCGGCAATCTCACATCTCTTGCCAAACTTGCTCTGAGGGAACTGGATCCCCAGATCGGGTGCAGAGGAGCGCTTCTCCTCGATGACCTTGGCAGATCGTTTGATATCGGTTTGAACTTCGAGCAGGTGCTCGAGTGCTTTTCTCGCATCTTCGCCATGGGCGATGTCCGGTACGGCTCGAGCTTGTCGCGTGAACTGGATCGGATTTTCGAGGTGGATGACTCGGGTCGAATCTCCGTAGAGCGGTCCCGAATCTCCGCCACCGAGGACGATGCCATCGGCGGCGCGCTTCGGATCCCCCTCGGCACTTGCGATCAGGCGACCGAGCCAACCGTCGGTCAGGTTCTCATCGGAGTCGGAACCGGTTTCCCAGATCTCGATGCTACGAAAATGAGACCGATTGGGTTTGGGATATCCAAGGCCGAGGATCCAGCAGGCATCGGCGGCATCCCACGATTCTCCCAGCGCGGCCATAGCATCATTCATGCCGAGGTGATGACCAAGATCCATCACCCGTGAATTGGGGACCGCGATTTTCGGTCTCAATTTCTTGTAACGCTCATCCCGGTAGGGGATCACCGTATTGAGACCATCGTTTCCGCCCTGCAATTCGACCATGATCAGCACCCGATCTCCGAGCGCGGCAGTGGCAGCCGTTTCCTCATCGATGGCCCAGGTGCGAACCCCTGGCACCAGAAGTGGCAGGCAAGCGGCTCCACCGAGGCGAAGAAAGGCCCTGCGATCAAATTTCATCTTCGCCTCATTTCAACTGGTAGGTGGGGTCGAGGAGTACCGAACCTAGTCGGTTTCTCATCGATCCCATCTCGACCACGGTTCCGACCGGCTTGAAGGGCAGTAACCACTGCTGCAAACTCAAACTTCGGGAACTGGAGTCGTCGCCTAGAGATTGCCACATCTGCTCCAGTTCTTTCATCACCAGCGGCATGTAACGACGGCGCTCTCGCGCTTTGACGCGTCGCGGAAGTTCTCGCTGAACTCGCATCTCAGGGGAATTCTCTGGCGCCATCATTTCAGGGGCCATCATTTCTGGATTTTCCGCGGGATCTTCGTCTGGGGCTGGTGTGTCGCGGTCGGCTAGATGTTGCATTTTGTTCAAGACGGCCAGGTTGTGAACTTCATTCGCCAGAAACTGGCGTCTACCAAGCAAGGTGGTGGCATCAATCCACTGATGGCCACCGGGCCAGCCTGCGACATTGGGCGGATCGAACAGTTGCTGGCCGAGTCGGCTGATGGTGCGCAGCGCCTGACCCGCAGGGGCTCCTTCGATCTGGAAACTTCGAATCGTACCGACCACAAGGTCAACGGGACTCTTGATCAGTGATCCACGGCTATCCTCGGCCCAGAACGCCTCGCTGAGGAGAGTGACTCGCAGCAGGCTGCGCAGCGACCAGTCGTTCTTTTTGAACTGCTCAGCCCACTTTTTCAACACCATCTCATCCGGATTGGGTGAGATGAATTCGGTCCAGAAGCGGCGGCTGATCCACTCGGCGCAGGCTGGTTGAGCCAGTACCGCATCGACCACGTCCGCCCCCGTCAGCGGTCCGGTCACTCCGAGTACGGTTTTCTCCCCGGCATCGTGGCGACGACGGATCTGTCGCAGTGCACCGCTGCGCTGGTCGATGCGGTATCCCGTGAATGCGCGAGCGGCCTCGAGGATATCGGTCTCGCTGTAGTTCCCCTCACCCAGACCAAACAACTCGAGCAATTCTCTGGCAAAGTTCTCGTTCGGCTTGTCGCGGGTACTGCGACGGGTGTCGAGGTAGATCGCCATCGCTGGATCGAGGGCTACCCGGTGGAGCAATTGGCGGAAGTCCCCGCTGCCAAACTGGCGAAACATTTGATTTTGTTTCAACATCGCCTGTGCCGATCGAACCTTGGTCAACTCGGAAGTGAAGTGACCATGCCACAGCAGTACCAGTCGTTCCGTCAAAGGGGATGGAGTGGAGATCAATTCCCGCGCCCACCAGCCGCGTAACTCACCTTGCCAGCGTCGAACTGATTTTTGGAAAGCCATGCGGCTTTGTTCGGTTTTCCCTCTTTGTTGCTGGATGTTGCTCGGTGTCAGTGAGGCCCAAGGAGGAAGGGGGGTGACCGTGGTGGTGGTGAGAGTCTCGAGCAGGCGATCGACCGCTTGCTCCCGGGTCTGTGACGAGTACTGCTGCAACTGATCGAGGGGAGCGCCGAAGATGGTTCGACCCAGCAGGTGTCTAGCCCCTTCGATGCCGATGGGAGATGCGATTTCTTTGTCCACCACAGGGGCATCCGGCATCACGGGTGAATCACTGGCACTGACGAGAGTGGTGATCAGCAGCCATGGCAGCAACCATGACAGCAACCATGACCATCCTCTCGCGAGCAACGGTGCCGATCGGGCGACTTCGAAGTACTGGCTCGATTCGAATCCTGCCCGAACCGGGATCTGGATCATCAGAATCCGGATCATCGGAATCAGGATCGTTGGGATTCTACTCATCGGATCTCTCCTCTCTTCAACTTCTCCAGTCGGGCGAGAAGTCGAGAGAAACTGGCGGGCTTCTCATCCAGAACCCCGAATTTTCGATCCGGTTGCGTCGCAGGATCAGGCAGTGGTCTGTTCCATCGAACTTTCCCACGATCCACGAGTGGCGGCGGAGTTGCAACGAGCCCGTTTGAGAAACGCCTGCGCTCCTCGCTCGATGGCATCGGGTTGGCCACCCCAGGTGCGCATTGCCAGTGCTTGAAGTGCTCTTCCATAGGAAAAGGTCAGATTCCAGGGGTGCGGACCACGGCGGTTCATCGCATCCAGGTGGGCGGTGGCATCTTCATCGCTCTGACCTCCAGAGAGGAAGGCGATCCCCGGCACTGCCGAGGGAACGGTCCGCTGGAGACAACGAAGGGTTCGTTGTGCTACTTCATCGGTGGAAGCCGCAGTCGCGGTGGTGCCATGGATGACCATCGATGGCTTGAGCACGATGCCCTCGAGCATCACGCCCTGGGCCGAGAGATGAGAAAATGTTTGTTGCAAGACATCGGTGGTGACCTTCTCGCAGGTTTCGATGTCATGATCGCCATCCATCAGAACCTCTGGCTCGACGATCGGGACGATGGACGCCTCCTGACAGAGCGCTGCATATCGTGCGAGGGCATGGGCATCGGTCTCGATGCTGGCACGGCTGGGCATTCCATTGCCGATCGAGATGACCGCACGCCACTTCGCGAATCTTGCACCCAGTTCAAAATACTCGGTGAGACGATCTCGCAGACCATCGAGTCCCTCGGTGACGGTTTCTCCCGGATGCCCCGGGAGAGGCTTGGCCCCACGGTCGACCTTGATTCCCGCAATGATGTCCTTCGAGGCGAGTAGCTTCGGGAATGGAGTGCCCTGGTCGTCACACTGGCGAATCGTTTCATCGAACAAGATGACACCGGAGATGAACTCTTCTATGCCGGGGCTTTGGAAAAACATCTGCCGATAGACTCGCCGACTATCCTCCGAGGAATCGATGCCCAGCGCCGCAAATCTTTTTCCTATCGTCGGGTGGCTTTCATCGGCGGCGAGCACTCCTCTGCCGGGGGCCACCATCCGTCGAGCGGTTTGCTGTAGCAGTTCGATATCCATGTCAGTTCCTCCCAGTGGTCATCCGTGATCTGCATCTCCAAGGTGGGCAGATCGGAAGCCGAAAATTAACGGATGGAACGCAGTGGTGCCAGTAAAGCACTCCCGGGAAGGGACAGATTCGAGAGGGGAGCTAGATCTATGGTCGGGACCTATGGTTGGGAATTATGGTCGGAGTCCGCCCAACAGCCCGGAAGAACAAAATCCTGAACGGACTCAGTTCTTGAACTTGGCAGACTTGGCCGCTCGGCGGTTACGATTCGCCGGGCGCTTGCCGTGGTTGGCCTTTTTGACCTTGCGGTTATTTCTATTGCTCATGCCTTCAATCCTATCGAAGAGGGATACCCCGGGTCAACCCGACCTGCTCGGATCGGCCAAGATCGCCTCAAAAAGCCAGTTTACGACGAGGTGGGAGGTCCTCCAGCAGTCGTTCGATCGCCGCTTCCAGCTGTCGATCCTTCTGCTGCTCCTCATCGGACGGGCGTGACCGGACCACGACATCGGGAATTGCCCCATTCAGTTCCATATCGACCCCACCCGGTATGGTGTACCAGCCCCGAAAGGGGACCCGGATGCGGCTGCCATCGAGCAGCGTGGTACTCCCCGTTGAAATGACACCGCCAGCGGTTTGAACCCCGATCACTGCACCTCTCCCGAGATTCTGGATGGCGTGGGAGAAAATTTCCGCGTTGGAGAAAGAATTCTGGTTACAGATCACTGCGATGGGGCGGGTCCAGGAGGGGGTCACTAGGCGATCATTGGGATAGCCGCGGATTCCGGCGCGCGGAATCGTGTAAGCGTGCGGGGTGCGGGTCAGAGCCGCCAGAAGCAGGTCTGTGGTCCAGCCACCGCCATTTTCCCGCACGTCGATGATCAGCCCCTCCTTGCCGTGTCCCGCCTCGTACAGTTGCACCGAGAAGCGGTCGAGGCTGCTCTGATTCATCCCCTGAATGTGCAGGTAACCGAGTCGATTCTGACTGAGGCGACCGACCTGCTCGCGACGTTGGCGTTGCCAATTCTTGTACAGCAAACTCCGCTGGACATTGTTCGAGATGGGGCGAATCACGATGCGGCGCTCCGGTTGATCGGCGCGAGCGATCATCATCGCAACACGAGAGCCGACCTTTCCCTCGAGGGGAATCGACAGGTTGTCTCCGGCGTGAATCGGTTGGCCATCGATGGAGACCAGTTCATCTCCGATTTGTAGATCGAGTTCTTCCGCGGCAGCGGGGGTACCCGGCAAGATCGAGAGGATGCGGTACCGATTCGATGGGGGGCTTGGCTCCAGGCGCCAGCCTGGAACACCTGTGGCTCTGATCGTCTTGGACCAGCGTTTGGCCGGAGTGAAGCGCTGATGCGAGGAGTTCAACTCACCGATCATGCGGTTGATGATGGAGCCGAATTCGGTGGGATCCCGACGAGCCACAGCGACCGGTCGATATCGGTCGCCGATGGCATTCCAGTCGAGACCCTTCAACTGAGGATCGTAGAAACGGTCACGCATCGTCGCCCACGCCTCATCGAACACTTCACGGCGGCGAGCCCGCAGGTCGACCGGGAATTTGCGTGCGAAGGAGAGCGCGACGCTGGTCCCGGTTGCGGTGACGGTGGTCGGCACGCCGCCGACGATGCGCAGCATCTTCTTGCTCTTTCGATTCCATTCGATGACCGCAGAGGAGCCCGCTGCGATCTTCTTGGCGGAACCGTCCTGGGGAATCGAGAGGGCGTACAGTGCCGCGGAGCCCTCATGGGACGAGTTGAAGAAAACCTTCTTCGAGTCGAGATCCCAGATGGGGGAACCGACCGATTGATCCGAGGCAAAGGCTCGCTGGAAGCGGGTGCGGATCCCATCGAGGTCGATCTGCACCTCGATCTGTTTCGGCGAGTCGTTGGCCGACTGTGGCGTCTTCGGATCGGGCGGGTCGTCGCCGACGAGGCCCGCTCCGGGCGCAGCGGGATTGCGCGCAGTGGAACTGCGCTCGTCGGAATCGCGCTCATCGGATCCTGGCGGATTGGATTTCGGTAGATCTTTTTTTGGCGCGGCGGATTTCGCTTTTTCGAGTGGATCATCAGCGAGAATCCGATCTTCAGGAGTCTGCTGGTGATCCTTCTTGCGTAGCCATAGCCACCACAGGTCGCCACCCTCCTCGTCTCGCTGGGAGACGAAGCAGAGTTTGCGGCCATCGGGGCTCCACGCTGGATTTAAGTCGGGGCGTGGATTGGCGCTGAGGTTGAAGGGGAACATCGTCGCGTCGCTTCGCACCAGCCACACATCTCGATTGAAATCTTGATCGAGGGCGGAGAAGGCGATCCATTGGCTATCGGGGGACCAGCGAAACTCGACCGGAGACCAGCCTTTGTAAAGGATGTGGAAGTTCTCCCCATCGAGATCCTGGATCGCCAGGTCGCCGTCGCCGTGGACGAAAGCGATCTGTTTTCGATCGGGGGAGAGACGTGGCGAGCGGCGACGCACCTTGGGCCCGGGGAATCGATTCACTTCGCTGGTCAGGCAGCGGTCGAGACGCGGTTCCCCCGGTTCGCTGCTGTGGACCGTGTAGAGATCCTCGGTGCCGCTTCGACGACTCACAAACAGCAACCTCTTTCCGCCCGGTAACCAGATGGGGTCGTCATCTCTGGCCGGGTGGGCATCGACTCGATTGGCGGGAAGGCCCTTCTCCGTCCGTCTCACTAACAGGTCTCCCTGGCAGCCAAAGGCGACCTGCTTGCCGTCGGGAGAAAGGGCGGCTGAGGTGGCGCTGGCAAAGTTCAAATCCTCGACTCCGGTGTCGGGCAAGTCTTCAGCGGCGCGCAGTTCGAGGGGAAGGATCTGGCCACTCGATCGATTCAATTTCCAGCAATGAAACCCTTGCTCGAAGATCACCGTGTTGCCATCGGCACTGACACTGGGAGATCTCACCGAGTCCTGTTCGAAGGAGGTCCAAACGCGTCGATTTCGATTTTCGATGTCACGCTCGACCAACTGCCCACGGCCGTCGATATCCTCGACCATTAGGAATCGCTGGTGATCGATCCATACCGGTGAAGTATGAGGAGTTCCTTCCGGGGTGAGTTGACGCCAGTCTCCACTCTCGAGGTGATACAGCCAGATCTGGCCCGACTGGGATCCTCGATAGCCCTGACGGCTCCAGTGAGTGCCCTCACGTTGTGTTAACAGGTGGGTACCATCGGGTGAGTAGCGGCCGTTGGACGATGCCGCCAGGGTCAGGCGGGTCGGTTCGCCGGGGGGAGATCCCGCCGCGGGGATCGCCATCCGATACAACCGTGCGCCCTTCTTCCAGCCGTCGATTCGATCTGAACTGAAGAGCAGTTCTGAGCCGTCTGGCGACAGGTCGCACGGCAAATCGGTGCCGCTCCACCAAGTCAGGCGGCGAGCGCGCCCACCGTCGGCGGGAATCTGCCACAGGTCGGAGCTGCCCTCGCGAGATGAAGCGAAGACGATCGACTGGCCATCGGGACTCCAGCGTGGCAGCGATTCCCAGCAGGGGTGGTCGGTGAGGCGCCGGGCGGTGCCTCCGTCACTGGAAGCGGTCCAGAGTGAGCCCTCCCAGGTGAAGGCGATCCGCGTTCCATCCGGCGATACCTGCGGCTGGAAGGGCCATAGGATCGGCTCGGAGGCGAGCGACAGGGAGACCTGGCAGAGCATTAGGATCATCAGAAGCGTGGTCGATGGGGGCCGGAGCATTGTGAAACCTCATCCTGATCAGGGGCCGTGACTCGCTGGAGTTTGTCTTGCTCATCGATCAGAGGCAAGCGTGACCTTGACGCTGGAGAGGTCACAGGTCAGTCTCGTGGCGCAACAAGGCCGCTGGAACACGGTGGAGGGAACACGGTGGAGGGGAAACGAAGGAGGGGAAATGATGGAGGGGAAACGATGAATAATGCAGACCCGACCGAGACCAGTGTGGACGATCCTGGCGGCGAGAGCGCACTGCTGCAGCGATTTCCTGCCTCCAACTTGCAGGTGCTGGCACACTTCTACCGCGGCGAACTGTCTCGCGCCAACGTCTGGCGCCAGCGGATGGATGCGACCACCCACTGGGCCGTGATTACGACGATGGCGGTGGTCTCGCTGGCCTATTCATCGAAGGATGCCTCGATCTTGCTGATGCCGTTCTGCTGCATGCTGCTCTACTTGCTGTTGCACATCGAGGCGCGTCGCTATCGATACTTCGATGTTTGGCGGATGCGTGTCCGGATGCTCGAGGTTCACCTGATGGTGCCGGCGTTGCTCAGGGAAGAGCAACTGGTCGAGGGCAACTGGCGCGAAATGCTGTGCAACGACCTACTGGCTCCTAATTACAAGATGTCACGCTTCGAGGCGCTGGGCAGAAGGCTCCAGCGCACCTACATCTGGTTGTTCCTCATCGTGCTGGGAAGCTGGTTGATGCTGGCGTGGGAGCGAGCCGACGTACAGGCGGTCGGTGAGCCGGAATCGTACAACAAGATTCTCCTGCAAGCGTTCGATGCGGGCAGCATTCCACCGCAGTATTTGCTCTTGGGAATGGCGCTCTTTTATCTGTACCTGCTGCTGATCCTGCTCAAGACGGGACCGACTCGAGCGACCGAGATTCGCCGCAAGGATCCCAAGTTGCCCAACTGGCCCATCTGATCTAGCGATCCTGCGCAGGTGGGGGTGCAGGTGGGATTGCAGGTGGG
>JAPKAM010000102.1 GCA_028825265.1 Planctomycetota bacterium | reverse complement strand
TGTTGTTCTGACTGTTGTTCTGACGGTGATTCACCCCCAGCCTCTCAGCGGGAGAACATTCTTGCTTTCCTTTTACCCGACCGGACCATGCCGCCCAAGGTGGACCGTCATCAATCTCTCTCTTGCAGTTGATCCACCACCGCCCGTAACCGTCGTACCCCATCGACCAGACGCGGGCCCGGCCTCCCGAGGTAGGCCTCCGGGATGCAATAGACCTGCTGCTGGAGAACTGCAGCCACCTGTTGCCAGCCTGGCCGATCGATCACTTTCTGGGGCTTATACTGCGACGCCTCGATCCCGCACCAGGAGATCACGACTGCCCGTGGATCCTTCTCCAGCGCATCTTCAGCAGAGACCACTAGGCTGTGAGCGGGCTGCTCCTTCCACGGATTCGTCGCTCCTGCCAGTTCCAGCATCTCGTTGACCCACGAATGGCGGCCCGGAACAAATACGGGGCGAGGCCACCACTCGACCAGGATCGGAATCGGCGGGCCAGCGTAGCCCGCGGCGGGCTGCAGCCCACGTTCCATCCAGCCACAAAGCGCCTCTCCACGACCACGGACCTCTAGTAACTCGGCGATCGTGCGAACATCTCGAAACACATCGGCCAGCGATCTCGGATCTGGAGCCACATGCGGAAGCCCACGCTGCTGCAGCTGAGCCACCACTTTTTCGTGTCCTGGGACCGTCAGAGAGGCCAGCACGATGTCTGGCTGAGTGGCCGCCAGCGCTTCGATATCGATGGTGAGATCGGGTCCGACTCTATCGACCTGTCGACAAATCGACTCCGGATGGTCGGAATGATCATCGATGGCCACCAACTGGTCTGCTAGCCCTAGGGCGCAGACGATCTCGGTGTTGGAGCAGGTCAGGGAGGCGATTCGCATGAGGGTAGAATAACCTCCAACGAGAACCGAGTCAGGTGCGAGCAGGACTTCCCTGGTTCCTCGGCAGCAATAGCCCCAATAGACCTACATGGGCCTCCAACAGGGTTTTGCCGGAGGCACTGGTCACGGCAGTTGGATCCGGATCTGCCAGGTAGGCGATGGCCCGCACCGATCCATCCGATCGTAGTGGAATCACCGCAAGACTCTGGACACCCGATGAGTACAGTTCCTCCATCGCCTGGACTCTGGGTTCATCGACGATCCTGGCGGCGAGAATTGACTTGCCACTCTCCCAGACATCTTCGACTGCGGCGAGGGCGAGTCGCTCGTGGAATCCCTTGAGCGGAGCCCCATTTGCATCCGCAGCGCAGATCACCCGAACTTCATCCCCCCTGCGAACCAGGATCCACCCCTGGCTCGAACCGGTGGACCGGACCAGACACGCAAGTGCCTTCGGGATCAAGACTCGTGGCAACGCCACCGTTGCCGCCTCAGTCAGCAGAGAAACCACCCTTAACATTCCTTCGCTATGCGAATGGCTCGGTGAATCCTCGATGGCGGCATCGGTCGACTTGGCCTTCGACAGCGCCGGAGTGTTGGGCTCCTGGGCAGGAATTTCGCGAGCCACACCTTCCCCGACGGGGCCATCGCCGAGTTGATTATGGGCCAGATAGCACTCTCTCAATGGATGGGGCAATCTCTCGGCAAAAGCCTGATGCAATTCATCGGCTTCCGCGTAACAGCGACGAGACTCATCCAAGTTTCTCAGTTCGATGTGGATTTCCGCCTGCTGGATCAACGCCTCCGTGCGCAAGTTTCGATCACCACAGGTCTGACCAATTCGTTCCGCAGAAATCAACAACTCGAGGGATTCGGTCGGGTCGGCTCCAGTGGCACGACGCCAGCGTGCCTGCAACACCGCAAACTTCCCCTTGAATCCCGCATGGGAAATCTCTCCGAGAACGACCTGGATCCGCTCCAGTTCCTCCTCGACGCGTTCGATTTCGTCCACCTCGATGTGGAGTTCAGCCAGTTCGACCAAGCACTCCAGCAATCCGATTCCGGTTCCTGCCCGAGCATGCACTCCCAGTGCCCGGAGCAGATCTCCCTCGGCTCCACCATGATCTCGCTGGATCCTGCGAATCCGTCCACGGGCCAGATGATTCCGGACACCGAGGAAACGCATCCGGTTTTGCTGACTGATCTCGAGCGATGCTTCGACTTTTTTCAGTGCGGATTCCAGATCCCCACAGGCCAGATACACCGAACCCTCACGATGGAGGGAAATCGCCAGTCCAGAGAGGTCACCCAGTTCCTCGGCCATCGAGAGAGCTTGTTGCGCCAACTCGAGAGCTTCCATCGGCTCGCCAGCCACCAGATGAGTCTCCGACAACGCATTGAGCGAGTTCACCATGGCGGGAACATCACCCAGGTCCTCACGGATTTCCAGTGCGCGGCGGTGGAAATCCTTCGCCTGTTCCAACTCATTTCGATACAGCGAAGCATTCCCGATGGAGCTGAAGAAGATGGCCTGGTCAGCGGTTCGTTCCGCATCCCCTGCAAGAGAGAGCCCTTCTCCGCTGATCTTCATCGCTCGGTCGTAATCTCCGATGCATACGTTCAACCAGGCCAGTTGGCTGAGTACGCAAATCTGCTCTCGATCTCTTTCTTCTCCTTCGAGACGAGAGACCACTTCTGAGGCTTCACGAACCAACCGTAGCGCTCCTGGATAATCACCACGGATCTCATCGATCTTGCCCATCTTCCGTAACGCACGGACTCGACACAGTTCCAGTTCCACGGTCTGGTCTTCTGGCTCGATGCGGGCTTCCTGGATGATCATCAGTGACGACTGTGCGAGATCCAATTCGCCGACCACGGTTGCGGCATCGCCGATTCGCTCATGAATGGCCAGCCAGTCGGAGATTCGTTCATCTTGATTTTCGATCTGCAACAACGCATCTCGGTAGTGTTCAAGAGCCTTGGAGTGCGCGTGCATCACCTTCATTGCATCTCCTGCGGCCAACAGATGCTCGAGAGCGCGCTCGGGGTGATCCGACAGCTGGTAATGCTGTGAAAGTTCTTCACGAACAGGATCCAGGTCATCTTGATGATGCGCCTCGATCGCCTCGGCGAGCATTCCGTGCAATCTCCGCGATTCGGCGGGAGCGATGTCCCGGCTGACGATTTCCCTCAGTTTGGGCTGGAGAATCGAATAGACCGGGCGCCCCCCCTCCAGACTTCTTACGATCATTCCGCGAGCTTCCAGTTCCCGGATCTGCAGACGAAGATCTCTGCCGAGCCCGTCGATCGACTCGATCAAGCGAAGCGGTACCGGACGCCCATGCAAGGCCAGCAATCGGAGGATGCTTCTCGCCTCATCACCGATCACCTTCACTCTTCGATGAAGAACCTGGTGAATCCCGGCGGGAAGTTCGACCCGAGCGAGGTCTCCTCCACCCCGGATGGTCCAGGCTTCACCCTGTCGCTGGATAATTCCTTCTTCTTGCAAGACTTTCAGCATCTCGACGATGAAGAGCGGATTTCCTCCGGTCCGCTCCTCTAGTCGATCGAGAAAGGTCGAAGGAATCTCCTCCACTTGCAGGACGTGATGGATCAACTCGGTGATCTGGGTTCTTCCAAATCTCTTCAATTTCAGTTCGTTCACCACTGAAGTGGTTCGGATCATCTCCAGGAACTCCGCCGTGGCAGCGGTTCGTTTCTCGTCATCTCGGATCGTCGCTATGATGAGAATTCTTCCCGGGCATCCTTCTCTCTGCAATTTCTGCTGTAGGCGAGAGAGCAGCGCAATGCTCGGATCATCGGCCCAATGTAGGTTATTGAGGACCAGAACACACGGCTTGATGGCCGAGGACTCCTCGAGGAACGAAGCGATCCGATCCATGAATTGAACCCGCTCACGATCGGGGCGATCGCCCACATCGCCCGTCGCTGGAAGCTGCGAATCTCTCAATCTCGGACAGATTTTCCTCAATGACTCCTCGTACTTGCGAAAGATCTCCGAATCGAACCCGATCGAGATCGCCTGCTGCTCGACGATCGAGCGAAACGGGTGATAGGCATCCTGGACCGATTCATGACAGTTCCCGCTGAATAACGGGACCTCACGCAATTTCAGGATGTGACCGAACTCTTCGATGAGCCTCGACTTTCCGATTCCGATCTCCCCAGAGACCAGCACCATCGGTCTTTCTAGGTTGACGGGGTGTTCCTTGC
This sequence comes from Planctomycetota bacterium, assembly GCA_028825265.1. Taxonomy (GTDB): domain Bacteria; phylum Planctomycetota; class UBA8108; order UBA1146; family UBA1146; genus QNYK01. The sequence goes on along the minus strand of JAPKAM010000102.1, from coordinate 5,606 downwards.
CCCCCTCGCGTAGTGAGATTCCGAGATTGCGTTCGGCACTCTCGCGCAGGTGCTCCAGTTCGAGACGCCGTCCCACCAGTCGATTGCTGTGAAGATAGGACAGTTGCGTCTCCGCCGTTTCCACTTGCCAGTGACGACCGGCACCCGCACTGAGGGCGTGGATGATTTCCCGGGCACTGGAAAATCGATTTCCGGGGTCCTTCTCAAGCAATCGGATTACGATCTCGATGATGTACTCCGGCTCACCCTTCAAATCCGCACGCATCTGCTCGCGCCAGTTGCCCCCCGACCTTCCCTGAGTGACTCCGTCAGCGGACACAAAAGGGAGACGTCCGGTCAGGATCTGGTGAAGAGTGACACCAAAAGAGTAGAGATCCGCCCGGCGATCGGGAGTTCCACCTTCTATAATCTCCGGCGCTACGTAGTGAAGAGTCCCCTTGATGGCGAAATCAAAGGTCCCGGTGATTTTTTCAGCGAGACCAAAGTCAATCAGCTTCGCTCTTGGGGGGCCGAGACAACGATCGGTCGAAGCGGGATGATCCGTGACTTGAATCACCTTGGAGGTGTCTTCTTCGCCGATCTCTCTCGATCGAGTGACCAGGATATTGTCTGGCTTGATGTCAAAGTGGACATATCCCTGAACGTGTATGTATTCCAGTGCTCTGCAGATCTGCACCACCACATCGAGAAACTCCTGTTCCTCGAAGCTTGTGCAGGCACCTAGCAGATCATCTCCTCGGATGAACTCACTGACGATGAACCAGTCATGGCTATCGGAGATGCGACCAAAGTCGTGAACTCGAGCTAGATTTGGATGACGAAGCCGGATCAACGCCTCGTATTCAACCTTGGACCACTCCTCGGAATCTTCCAGGTGATCGGAGCGCAACGCCTTGAGGGCGACCTTACGACGCACCTGGAGGATGTCTTCACAGAGGAAGACGGTCCCCATCGCCCCGGCACCCAGTTGGCGGATGACGCGGTACCTGCCGTTGATACATTCACCTGCGGTGAAAGAACCCATGATGACCCCGGGAACGGGGCTCCAGGGCACCTTCAGAGGCACCTACCGTTCATGGATAAGAATACGACGAAATCACAGATCAGGCCGCCGGGATGAGGAGGGGCATCGAGGATGGGCTTCGAGAAGGGGCATCGAGGGGATCTCGCCCCCCCTCAGGATCGAACTAAAACCGCTCCAACGAGGCCATCCGGGCCCATCACGAGAATTAGCGGATTTGCCGGAAAGGGTCTTCCTGATCCAGTTCGGTACGCAACTTGTCCACCTTCGAGATCCACTGCTGACTCGCATCGCGAATCGCCAGTGGAATCTGCTTGTTCTTTGCCGTCGCATCCAGGATCGCTGACAATTCGTTTTCAGCGGGACTGAGAACTCCCTTGGCAATCTCTTGCCAGAAATTCTTCTCCTGTGCGTCTTCCGTAAGCCTCGACCTACGTATGTATTCTGCCGCCCGGTCATCCACCCAAAACTGCACCTTGCTCAAGATAATTTGCGCTTCTTCAGTGGTCATCGGAGGTCGATAGAGGCTGACCTGTTTCCATTTCTCTGACTGTTCAGCGTTGAGGTCAGAGGAACCACCCACCGGCATGCCGATAAAATCTAGCATCAGGAAGGCCACCACCGGAAGGCCAATCACTGCGATGATTCCGAGGATCAGATCTCCGAAATCGAGCTCATTAGAATCAGGATCCAGCGGCGCCTTGGGAGTGGCTCGTGGAGCCGATTCTGGTCTCTTGGCCAACGGCTTACTCCTCAGTATCCCAGTCGCTATCGAGTGGAGCGACATGGATCAGGTCATTGATCAGAGTCTGTATCTGGCCAAAATCAGTGTTGTAGCCGGAGAACTCCAAGGGAAGGGATCCATCCGGATCACGCACATCCTGAAGCATCGCTCTCAACAAGTCGAGAGTGGCCCCGGTGTACTCGTTCGCCGCCAACCATTTTCTAGAGAAACTCTGAGTGTCTTCATCGCTTCGAAGTTTGACCACTTCCCGGACCATCCCCTTGCACTTGAGAATCCTCCGCTTGATCGCATTGTATTCTTCGTTGGTGTCACTCTCGACCACCACTGTCTTCGGCTCCGTCGGGCGATTCACCATCGAGTACACAAAAAACACCCCGGTGCCCATCAGCAGGGCCAGAGTCACGATGACGACGATGGGACTGGCACCCTTGCGTGGAGGGGGTTTGTACGGGACACGGGAATCGGAGCCCGATTGATCGTTTTCAGTCGATCCGGATCCTTGATTTGTGGAACCCGCTCGAAGCGGGCGTCTGCGGGCGCTGGTCATCTTCATCTCCTTCAGAAAAACGATGCATCTCTTCACAAAGGTCCCCGTTTGCATCGCTCCGAACTTGGATGGTAGCCAGCACCTCCTACAGCGTCAACGCACACCCGCTGGAGAAGAGGCACACAAGATCCAACTCCCGGCGCTGGATTCCAGTTGAAGTGCTCCGGAATCTGACTCCTCCGCCCTCCTGGGTAGAACCAGACGAACATCGCCCTCCCCCAGCACCGCTTCACTTCCCTCGATCCGAAGTTGGCCGGCGAGCACCACCAGGATCGAGAAGCGCTGAGGATCTGCGGGCCAGCCGCCAGTAAACTCACCCTTCAACTCATCGAGCAGAAACGGTCCATCCGCAATGGGGCGCCACCAGCCGCTGGCACCCGGATCCCTACCGATCGGAATCTCTGGCGAGCCATCGGGCGGTGTCGTCAAGAGCACCTGATCGAGGTGTAATTCGCGTGGCTTCCCGTCGAGTCCGACCCGATCTCCGTCGTCCACTCTCCAGGTCACATCGGAAGATTGTTGAATCTCCGCCAGCAGAATCCCCGCGCCGATCGAGTGAATGGTTCCGGCCGGCAATCGGATGATGTCCCCACGCTTCACTGCCACTTGGTTCAAGGCGATGGAACTCTCCTCGCCAGCCCTGACTAGAGCCACCAGCCGCTCGACATCCCACCCTTCTCGCAATCCGATCTGGATCCGTGCCCCCGGAACCGCTTCCAGGATGATCCACGCTTCACTCTTTCCTCGCGGCCCGAGTCCCAGAGAAATGGCGAGGTCATCATCTGGATGGACCTGGACCGACAGATCCTGTGCCGCATCGATGAACTTGAAGAGAAGAGGCAGCCTTGGGGATTCGAGACGAGATTCCACGAGACCGAGGATTCGCCGTGGAGACTGCTCGATCAGGCTGCGCAGGGTCCTGCCAGCCTCAGGTCCCCGAGCCACCACCGAATGATAAGTCTGCTGCTGTTCTCCCACATCCGCGACCTCCCAACTCTCCCCGACTGGCGCTTCTACCGCCAGCTGCGGTCGCAAATGATCGAGCAAGCGGCGGCCACCCCATGGCCTTCTCACTCCGATCGGGAGGAACTCGAGAAGAACTGGGGATTCACTCAATGACCCGGATCCCTGACCAGGCCTTGCGCCTCAGCATACATTTCTCGGGCTTCTTCGAGCGATCTCTCGGTGGCTCGATCGCCGCGTAGCATCGAAGCGAGCTCGCGGATCCGAGACTCGCCGGTGACCTCCTCAATTCGAGTACTGGTCACCTGTCCTTTGGACTCCTTGATCACCCGGTGATGTCGCGCACCGTGGCAGGCCACCTGTGGAAGGTGCGTCACACAGAGCACTTGGTGATCGATGCCGATCTGATTCAGTTTTTCTCCGATGGCTGCACCCAGCCGGCCCCCGACACCGGAGTCGATCTCATCAAAAACCAGGGTTCCGGTGCGGGTAGAACCCGCCAACACCCTTTGCAAGGCGAGCATCAACCGCGACAATTCTCCGCCACTAGCGACATCGCCGATCGATCTGAGCGTCTCTCCAGGATTGGCGCAGAACAGAATCTCGAAACGGTCCGCTCCTCGCTCGTCCATTCCATTCCAACCGACTCCCGACTCCAGCGTCATCAGTTGTCCTTCGAGACGCGCCTTGCCCAGTCCAAGGTCGGTCAGTTCTGCCGTCGACTGCTCGACCATCTGAACCACCACCGCAAGCCTGGCCACATGGAGCCGTTGCGCACCCTCGGAAAGTTGCGAGATGCAACGCTGCAGACCCTCACGAAGTTCTGGAAGTTCATCATCGTCTCCGCCAAGAACCACCAGTTGCTCCCGACATTCTTCTCGATAGTCGCTCAGATCGACTCCAATACGCTGATACCGATTCTCCAGAGTGACCAGTTGATCGACCCGCTGGCGCTTCTGTTCGAGAAGTTGTGCGTCTAGATCGAGACTGGATTCCACTTCTGCAAGTCCACGCACCGCATCGCTAAGTAGAATCGACGATCCGGCACAACCCTCGACCAGCGCTTCGATGCCCGGGTGGAGATCTGACATCTCCTGGAGATCGCGTCGGGTCTGCGCCAGCCGGTCGAGGATGCTGTCCTCCTGCTGTTCAAATCGCTGTCGTACTGTCTCGATGGATGCCAGCAACCGATCCCGATCTTCCAGTAACTCCAGTTCTTGCTCGAGATTCTCTCGTTCGTCGCCGGTGAAGTCGGCCTGATCAAGTTCCTCGAGGATGTGTTCCAGGAACAAGCGACGATCACTACGCGCCCGGACTCCCTCCTCGATGTGGAGGATCCTGGTCGCCAATCCTCGGGCTTCATGCCAACTTCGGGCATGCTCCTCCCGCAGCGGCTGCAAGCCGCCAAATCGATCGAGAAGATCGAGTTGCGCTCCGGGTTGGAGTAACGTCAGGGCATGGCCCTGGCCGATCACCTCGATCAGTAGTGGTGCGATTCTCCTCAGTAGGGTGGTGGTATTCTCGCGGCCATCGATACGACAGCGACTTCGCCCTTCTCGACGAACTTCGCGCTCGATGACCAGTTCCCCATCCTCGATGGGCGAACCCAGCAGTTCAGAGATCTTCAGCGCAGCCGATTCGTCGAAGTGGAAGATCCCCCGGACCCGAGCACGATCAGCGGTTCTTCTCACCAGATCGGTACGGGTCCGCTCTCCACGAAGAATCGCCATCGATGCCAGCAGCATCGATTTCCCGACCCCGGTTTCCCCGGTCAGGACCTGAAGGCCGGGACCCATCTCCAATTCGGCGTGTTCAATCAACCCCAGGTTTTCGATGGTGAGGTGAACTAGCACCGTCGAACTCCGATCTTCAGTGTGCCTTGGATCCAGGTGCGACCTTGCCATCGGGCCCGATCAGTCGAACCACTCCCGCATCCTCGACCGCTAAGAGCATTCCTCGAGACTCCACCCCACGAATCGTCGCCGGCTGAAGATTCCACACCACCATGATGGTGCGTCCCAGCAGTTCCTCGCGGGTGTAGTGAGCGCGAACCCCGGCGACGATTTGGCGCTTCTCGTCGCCCCCATCGACGGTCAATAGCCATAGTCGGTCCGCCTTCGGATGAGGCTCCACCTCGAGCACCTTTGCGGTGCGCAACTGCACCCGGGCAAAATCGTCGATACTGATCAGTTCCGTCTCCGGAGTGGTTTCCGTCTCGGTTTCTTCGCTCATGAAGTCGCTCCTTCTTTGACTCGTGACTCGATCGAGACCCCCGTTCTAAGCCGCAGCCCGCCCCTGTGCAATCCCGCCTCTGTCAATCCCGCCTCTGT
>JAPKAM010000013.1 GCA_028825265.1 Planctomycetota bacterium | reverse complement strand
GTGAGATTATCCGCATCTCCGATGATCATGTCCGATGATCACGTACGCGGATCACCCTCCGATGATGGGGAAGGGATCTCCCGGCTGAGGCGGTGGAGATCCGTCGATACCCAGGGCCCGGCAGAGGCTTGCCACTTCTCTCACCTGTTGGGAGGTTGTGCCCTTCGACAACTCGATGATACGCAGATCCTCCGCACCATAGTTTCCGAACTGATGGGAAAGATCGAGATCCCCGTCGCCGAGGTTGGCGAAGGAGAGGTCGAGTCGATCGCGAAGGTAACATCCTTCGATCAATTCTAAATCTTCAGGCAGCGGAGTCACCGTCTTGAGACCGAGTAGGGTCGATAGCAATTCCGCAGCCGCGGGATCTGGCATGAATCGTAGCGGAGCTCCACGAAAGATCTGGTATAGATCGAGGAATCCGCTCCGGTCGGTGAATCCGCCGATTCGATCGGATTCACGCAGTGCCAGGGCGATTCCCAGCTCAGCGGCCCTCTCGAGCGCCGTGTCGAGACTCCTCAGCATCGAATCACGCGCTTTTTGCTGGCGCTGCTGGGCTGCCCCATCGGGTCGGGTCAACCGCATCAATTGCTGGCGTTGCTGATCGACCCACTGCTTGACCTGGGCTGCCGTAGCCGGGTCGTCAGGGGATCCGGCCCGGTCGATTTTCAGTTGCGTCTCGGTGATCAGCTGATGGCAGTCGGCGGTCGGATCGTGCCCCCCTGGATGCGATGGCGAGACCACCACCAGGGCGATCTGGTAGCGATCGGCCAGTTCTAGTGCATCGAGCAGTGAATCGACGGCCAGTCGGCGTTCGGCCTCCTCGATGGCCGACAGGGCAGGACAGCGCTGGCGAGGGTGCTGGTTTCTGGCGCTGGAGTGGGGTCGAGGGGCCTCCAATGCGGTCACGCAGTGGCCCGCACCGTCGACCTCCTGAACCAGGGCTGCGAGCCGCTCCCGATCGATCTCGGCTCCCACCACGATCCCTGGAATCCCCCCATCGAGGAGCCAGCAGACCTGCTCGGCGAGGGAAAGCGGAGATTCAGGGAGCAGCGAGGTGGAGAGGCTGAGCAATGAGTCCCTTTCTGGTTCGAAGGAGTGGCTGAATCCTAGCCCCGGAGAGGGGCCAGGCGAAGGGCTCCTCTCGTTGGGCTGGAGACGAAGCCTGGAAGATGTATCCTCAAGTCTCGGGAGGAGATCCAGTGGAACCTAGCGATTTCTCAAAATTTGAGCCGGATCCCGAGGCGATCCACCAGGAACTGGTCGGTTACCTCGTTCAAAGCCAGCAGGCGCTGCAGCGAATTGATGCGGAGGCGGTCGCTCGCTTCACCCACAGGGTGATCCGTACTTGGCATGAGGATCGCCAGCTTCTGGTGTTCGGAAATGGCGGCAGTGCAGCCACGGCCACTCACCTGGCCGAGGACCTCGCGACCTATGCGATCCCCTTCTCCGAGCCGAAGAGACTGCGAGTTCTGTGTCTCAATGACAGTCCTTCCATCATCACCGCACTTGGAAATGATCTCGATTTCGATTCAATCTTCCTAGAACAGGTGCAGCAGTGGGCCCGTCCTGGAGATCTGGTCCTGACGATGAGCGGATCGGGAAACTCCTCCAACCTGATCGCTGCGATGAGAAGAGCCGAGCAACTCGGGTGTGAGACCGCAGCGATGACCGGTTTTGATGGCGGAGAATTGAGAGGCCTAGTCGACCATCCGTTACACGTCGAGGTGCACCAGATGCAGCCCGCCCAGGATGCTCAGATGGTGATGACTCACATGATCATCCACGGCTTCAGAGTCGCGATTCGAAATTACCTCGCACAGCGCACGAGCGGATCCTCGGGCTCTTGAGTGGCCAACCGGGACTATTTCTCGATCGAGATGGAGTCATCAACCATTACATCGTCGAGTCGGTCCGTTCACCAGAGCAGTTCAGTTATTACGATGGCACTCCCGATGCGATGAAACTTCTCGGCCAGTTGGATTGTCCGATCGTGGTGGTCACCAACCAGTCCGCCATCGGAAGGGGCTGGACCGATCCCGGTCAAGTCGATGAGATTCATCATCGCTTGTGCCAGGATGCGCTGTCCTGGGGGGCGACCATCAGCTCGGTGGAGTATTGCCCTCATCTACCGGATGAGGGGTGTGCTTGTCGCAAACCGGGCACGCAGATGTTTGAGCGCGCGGCACGAACTCATGGGATCGATCTCGCGAGTTCGGTGATGGTGGGTGATTCCCCCTGCGACATGGAGGCGGCCGAGCGGCTCGATATGACCAGAATCCTGGTCGCTACCGGTCGTGGAGAGTCGGCATCGTGCGCCAGTCTCGAGGTGGACGCACGAGTGGTCGATCTCGAGGAGGCGGCAAGGTGGATCCAGCAACATAGAAAGATGGGATGATGAGAGCACTGAAGAGAGAGCCGTGGCGCACCTGCAGGGTGATGATGCTGACGATGCTGACGATGCTGTCGATCTTGATCCTGATTCCCGGCTGCCAGGGAATTCAAAACACTCGCCGATCTGCGGGCGAGCATCCACTCGATTCCCGGATCCGGATTCATCGCTCCTCGGATGGAAGTCGGCAGGATTTCGCAGCATTGATCGCAGAAATTTCCAGTCGAGACGTGGTGTTTCTGGGCGAAACACATCTGGATGACATCACTCACCAGGTCGAACTCTCGGTGCTGAAGGGGATTCATGCCGCTGGCCGATCGGTGGTCGTTTCGCTTGAGATGTTCAGTCGGGATCGTCAGCAACTGCTCGATGATTATCTGGCGGGCACGGTCAGCGAGGACCAGTTTCTGGCCGATTCCCATCCGTGGAACAATTACGAGACGGGCTACCGTCCCATCATCGAGTGGGCCAGGCGTACCGGATCTCCTGTGGTCGCTGCCAATGTACCTCGTTCCGTCTGGCGCAAGGCGGCCTTCGGCGGTGGGCTCTCGGCACTCGATGCGGATCAGCGTGCGACCATCGCCGACACGCTGCTCCCCAACTCCCAACGATACTGGGATCGCTACGATCGAACGGTGCGAGGCCACGGCCATGTGACCGTCGATCAGCAGCCAGAGCAGCGCCTCGAGAAGGTACAGAGCCTGTGGGATAACACGATGGGTGAATCGGTCGCGCGAGCCGTGAAACAGCACCCCGGCTCGGTGGTGGTCCATGTCAACGGAGGATTTCACACTCTCGAGCATGATGGGACGGCACATCAGTTTCAACTTCGCAGTCCCGAAGCATCGGTGAAGACGGTTCACATCGTTCCCTCCTTCGACCTGAGCCAAGTGGAAATCGAAGCGGGCGATGCCCGCGCAGACTGGATCGTGGTTACCGAACCGGTGGCACGAGGACTCAGCGATGGATCCTTGGCGGTCTACATGACCAGACCCCTTCGTTATCGGATCGATGCTCCGCCGCGCAGTGCCGGTCAAGCACCGCTATTGATCTGGTTGTCGGAGCAGGGGATCGACCCTGACCAGCGGTTGCAGCAGTTGCGGAGCCGCTTCGGAGCAGTGCCCTGCCTGGTGGTGGTGGAACCGATCTATTCGAATGGATCGGGGGGCACCTGGCTGGCCGAGGATCATCGAGATGAAGACATCTCGACCATCGCATTTGGATTGCAGAGATTGCGCCAGAGACTGCTGGCCCAGCGGCGATTGGACCCCGATCGAGTGGTGCTGGCGGGCGATGGCGATACCGCAGATCTGATCGCATCGGTCGCCATCGGAGATGCGGACTGGCCGATCGCCATCACCGAGACGATGGCGGCTCCCGGTTGGTTTGCGATGGAAGGATTGCCGCCACCGGTCGCCGAGGATGATGCACATCCGGGCACCGGATTGATGGTCCTGATCTCGAGTGAGCATCAAGATGCTTGGCAGCTCGAGGCGGTCGCTCGGGCGGCGGTGGGATCGCCGATGAGAGTCGAGGCGATCACGGGTGAGGATCGGCGAGAACTGCTTTACCAGCGAATCGCTGACGCCCTGGATCGCTGAAGAACGGGTCTCGGACTCGCAGGTCAGTGACCGTAGCCGCGGAGTAGTGCCACTCCGAGAAGCCCGAGGATGACCGCCGTAATCGTCAGCGTGGCAAACCAGCGGTCGATGAAACTGCGGATCGATTCGCCGTAGCGCCAGACCAGGATTCCTTCGGCGATGAAGCGTGTGCCACGACCGATGATGCTGGCCGGAATGAAGATGGCTAGCGGCAATCCCGACGCTCCTGCAGCGATGGTGATCACCTTGTAGGGGATCGGCGTCAATGCTGCGGTCACCACCGACAGGAAACCGAACTCCAGGAATCTCATCTTGACCTCTTCGAAGGAGGTCTGCGCGCTGAAGAAAGCGATGATCGGGTCGCCCACGGTGTCCATCATCCAGGCTCCGATGGCGTATCCCAGCAATCCTCCCAGCACCGACATCACGGTGGTCAGGATGGCCAACGGAATGGCCCTTCTGGGAGCCCCGATCCCGAGTGCGATCAGCAGTGGATCGGGTGGGATGGGGAAGAAACTCGATTCAGTGAAGGCGACCACAGCTAGTACTGTCGGTCCCCTGGAAGTCTCCGCTTCGGCGAGGATTCGCAGATAGAGTCTTTTTAACAAGGAGGGTGATGCCGATGCCGAGGCAACCGCTTCGGGATCGGTTGGATCATTGGGGTCCTTCGGATCATCGGAGGTCGCCATCGGTGACCTTTCGAGAAGCGCACTCGACCAGTTTTTGGTGCAAGACTCGAGCGGCATCGCGAGGGTTTGGGCTGGCGATGATACCGGTACAGACGGCGATACGCGTGGCGCCGGCTGCGATCACCTCGTCGATGGTTTCATCATCGACATGACCGATGGCATAGCCGGGGAGTTCGCAGCACTGGCGAGCTTCTTCGATGAAACTGGGACCGACTGCGCAACGATGTGGCTTGGTCTGGGTCTCGAAGATGGGGCCGACACCGATGTAATCGGCGCCGGCGATCGCTGCGGCGCTGGCCTGCTGGGGGTTGTGGGTCGAGAGTCCGATGATGGCGTCAGGCCCGAGGATTTCACGCGCCTGATGAGGGGCGATGTCCTGTTGACCAAGGTGCACACCATCGGCTCGGCAGAGGCGAGCGATCTCGATGCGATCGTTGATGATCAGCAACGCTCCACCCTCTGAGGTGATCTCTCTCAGTTGATGCGCTCGCTCCAGAAATTGGGCACCTCCCAGCGACTTCTCTCTTAACTGGACGATCGAAGCCCCGCCCTCGATGGCCGCTGCCGTGGTCTCGAGGATGTCACCGAGGCAAAGCTCCTCGGTCACCAGCAGGTACAGGTTTCGATTCTCGAGTGTCGGTCCGCGGTGGAACTTCCCCTCGGTCACTGATTCCAGCTGATAAATCTGGTAGCGAATCGCCTCTGCCTCGCCACAGAGAGGGGGGCAGAGGTAACGAATCGCTTCCTCGACCGAGCGAGCCGCCTCCCGAGCGCGAGCGATGTTGGCGCGGATCAACAGGTCCCGATCGACATGTGGGCCACTGCCAGGAAGCCCCCGCAGCCGGTCTCCCTCGACATTGCGGTGCAAAGAAAGGGGGCCGGAGTCCACTTCTAGCTGCTGACGCAGGGCCCCGCTGACCCGCCGCAGCTGCTGCCAGCGTTGTGCCAGAGGAGAGAGATCGCCAAACCGAAGTTGATCCTCGGTGACGCGGAGCGCTTCCGACAGTCGGTTGAACGCTGCATCGAGGACTCGCAGGATCGATGGTTCCCCAGAGGGGTGGGAGGCTGATTCCATGGCCTCAGGATCCACTGTTCCCACTTCCCAGACAAGGCATCCCATCGGCTCCCCTCACCCCCTCGGGGGAGATACACTGGTGGCCACCGAGGAAGGAGCACTGATTCCCATGAGAGCGATACTTTTGATCTCTTCGTTGATTCCTGGGCTGGGACCGATCCTGCTCGGTCGGATCTATCGCGGGTTGTTGCTGCTGGCCTTCGGTGGCGGCGGCTGGGCGCTTCTGGCCGCAGGATCGACGGTATGGGCCGGTCCCGATCGGTGGCAGGCACAATTGAGTGGCGCTGTGGTAGGAGCGATCGCCACCCTAATCAGTGTCCGCTGGACCCTCAGGCTGACCTCCGACCATCGTCGCATCCACATCCGCAAGAGGGTCGAGAGAGCCCTGGATGATGCCCAGCGATGCTATCTCAGGGGGAGGATGATGAGAGCAAGGATGGCTCTCGACAGTGGACTGTCCCAGGATGAGAAAGATATCGACTTGCTCTTCCTCGATTGGCAAGTCGCGAGAAAACTGGGAGACTCCTCCAGAGCTCGTCGCAGTCGTCGCTTGTTGAGGCGGTATGATCTCGATGAAAAATGGTTGTGGGAACTACAACGTGAGGAGGCCACGCATGGCGGATGAGACACCGGTAGAACCGATCGCGAAGGGACTCACCTATCGTGATGCGGGTGTCGATATCGATGCGGGCAACGAGGTGGTCGGGCGTATTCGCGAGGCGGTGGTCTCGACCCAGGACGATCGGGTACTGAAGGGCTCCCATGGAGCCTTCGGTGGTTACTTTCGATTGCTCGATGGAGACGGCTCGTTGTTTGGCCAACCACTGAAGGATCCGATCCTGGTCGGTGCGACTGATGGGGTTGGGACCAAGTTGAAGGTGGCGTTTGAGTGCGGAGTTCTCGATACGGTGGGCATCGACCTGGTCGCGATGTGCGTCAACGATCTGATCGTCGGCGGAGCACGACCGCTCTTTTTTCTCGACTATGTCGCCACCGGCAAGATCTCTCCCGAATCGATCGCAAAGGTGGTGGAGGGCATTGCCAAGGGGTGTCGTCTCTCCGGTTGTGCGCTTCTCGGCGGTGAGACCGCAGAGATGCCCGGATTCTACAAAGATGGTGAACTGGATCTGGCCGGCTTCGCCGTCGGCGTGGTGGAACGAGACTCCATCATCGATGGACAGCAGGTGGCTTCCGGAGATGCGGTCATCGGGATCGCCTCGAGCGGAATCCATTCGAACGGTTTCTCACTGGTGAGAAAAGCGCTTCTCGATGAGGGGACTGCGTTACCGCTCGACCAGGATCCCGGAGCACTCGGCTGTACGCTGGCCGAGGCCCTGCTCGAACCGACCCGCATCTATGTCCGGCCGGTTCTCGATCTGATCGAGCGAGCGGGCGAGGATGTTCACGCCATCGCCCATATCACAGGGGGTGGATTGCTGGAAAACATTCCGCGGGTGTTGCCACAGGGACTCGGATGCCGTCTCGATCGATCGCGCTGGCAGCGGCCACCGATCTTCTCACTGATCGAGCAACGAGCGGGGGTCGCCACCGATGAGATGGATCGAGTCTTCAATCAGGGGATCGGCATGGTGTTGGTTGCGGCAGCAGGGTCGGTGACGACCATCATCGAAAGCTTGACCCGATCGGGGGAGAAGGCGACCCTGATCGGTGAAATCGTCGAAGGCAATGGCGTCGAGATCGTGTAGAGATGATCGAGAGATTAGTGCTGGACGAGCTCTCCCGGGTCTCCCCGGTCGCTGCCGAGTGCTAGATCATCGAGCGACAGAACGCCACGGTAACTGATCCTGGCAGGTCCCCGAACCAGGATACCGGTTTCGTCATCGATTCGAACTCCCAGCACTCCCCCCGGCATCTGTACCTCGATCTTGTCATCGATGAACCCGGCTTGGCGCAGGGCAGCGAAGGCGGCGGCGGCGGCGCTTCCGCACGCCTGGGTTTCACCGCATCCTCTTTCCCAGACGCGCATGGTGAGGTGCTGAGGTGAATCGATCCGTACGAAGCCGACGTTGGCCCTGCCCGGTACCGAGTTTTCCAGGCCGGGACCGAAGCGAGACAACGGATCGGGCAGCGATTCCGGATCGATGGCCACCACCAGGTGCGGGTTCCCGAGGTTGACCGGGGTCATCATCAAAAAGGTGCCATCGACCTGGCAAGAAGTGGGGATTCCGACCGTTGCCTGTCCCAGCGAAGCCTCAGCTGAAAACTCTCCTGGTCGATCGTGTAGCAGTTGAACCTCGACCGTTCCCGCATCGGTGGCGATACGGATCGATCCTGGGTGGCGATCTTGAAGGGCTAGTGCGACGATTCGAAGTCCGTTGCCACACGCCTCCGCCTGAGAGCCATCGGCATTCCAGCACTCCATGAACGGGATTTGCTGCTGCCGGATCACCAGGATGCCATCGGCTCCAACTCCGGTTCTCCGGCAACAGAGAGACGGGGCCAGTCGCGAGAAATCGCTCGGAACCGGACCCAAGGCCTCATCGAGGAGCAGGAAGTCGTTGCCTGCGCCGTGCGCCTTGAGGAAGCTGAGGGTTCCGTGAGTCATCGGGCTCCTGTCCGGGTATCCTGTGGTGGTCGATCGTTGCGAGGGAAAACGGTCTTGCTCGGCGTCATCCTGAGAGGTCGAGTCGCTAGTTTGTCGCTAAATGACCGCAGATACCAGTGGAGAGGGAAGATCATCCATGAATAGGTTTCAGTCTTCAACCGAGATGAAGGTCGGCACTCGGAGTGATCCGCCCCAGCGTGGTCGTCCGCTCCCGCTCGTGAATCGCCAACGGTTCTCGATGGGTGGAACGTTCTTGTTGCTGCTGTTGGTCGGACTCTCCGCGTGTGTCCCAACGAAACAGAGTGCCCAGTCAGTCGGCGAGTCATCCACCGCGGCGCTGCAACGCGGCACGGCCCATGTCGATGTTTCGGAAACCATCGATGGAGATCCCACCGAGCTCAATATCACTCGGTTGATCCTGGAACGGGGCCTAAGTTTACACGGCTTCCAGCTGGTTCCTCGAGCGGAGGCTCAGTTCGTGGTCGAGGGTACCTTGACCTGTGAGTTCTTCCAGGACCTCAACTTCGAATTCAAGGAATCGAAGCAACACCTCGAATACCAGTTCCATGGCAAATTCGACGGGAGATTGACATCGATCGAAGATGGCCGGATTCAGGAACTTTCCTTTCCCGAGCCGCTGATGAATGGTCGGACCGACATGGGCATGGCTCGTCGTGACATCCGTCGCAGATCTGCCACCATCATCTCGGAGACGATGTTGAGGGGGCCGATCTTGGGAGACCCTGAAATTCGTGGCCTGCTCGATGCCCTCACCGATCCCTTAGATGGGCGCTTTCATAACCAGGTGTTGGAGGAGATCGTGGCTCATCAAGAACGGGCGGTTCCTTACCTGATCGAGGCGCTTCGGGATGATCGAGCGGTTCGTCTCGAGGGGGAATACGCGGGATTTTCAGATCTGGCCGAGGGAGAGTTGAAGGTCTATCACATCGTCGACAAGGCTCTGACAGTGCTTCTCGATCGTGCGAGCGGCCTCGATCCGCTCTCCAGCGATGATTTCATCCAGAGAGTCAGGACTGGTTGGCAGTGGGCGTGGGAAGATATACAGCAGGTTCCCGATGAACTACGAATCCTCAGCAGCCAGAGAAAAGCACAGAGTTAGAGCCTCTCGTCTCATAGGTCGTTACTTTCACGTGGCAACGATCGATGTCATGGTAGGTGATCGACATGTGGTGTGAGCCCGACTTCTGAAGCCAGTTCTTCGGGTCAGGCGGATCGTAGTTCAGGAGGCCCGATGCCAATTCACAAGACTGCAGTGATCCATCCCGAAGCTCAGTTGGCTACCGATGTGACAGTTGGGCCCTTCGCCATCATCGAAGCGGGAGCGATCCTGGCGGCCGGATGCAAGGTACTGGGGCACGCCTATATCGGTCCACGAACCGAGATCGGTGCCGGGTCCGAGGTTCACATGCATGCGGTCATCGGGCATGACCCTCAGGATCTGGCGTGGGCCGGGGAGCCGAGTCAGGTCATCATCGGTGAGCGAACCGTGATGCGCGAATATGTTTCGGTGCACAGGGCTTCTCGTCCAGGCAGTTCAACTCGAATCGGAGACGACTGCCTGTTGATGGTCGGAGCTCATGTGGCGCACGATTGCTTTGTCGAGGACGGGGTGATCATGGCCAATCACTGTTCTTTGGCCGGGCATGCTCGGATCGGTTCGGGCGCCTTTCTTTCTGCCAATGCGTTGGTCCACCAATTCTGCAGGGTCGGAAGACTGGCGATGCTCGGAGGAGCGTCGGTTGCCGTTCAGGATATTCCCTCCTTCATGTTGTCGACTGGAGATCGTGCGACGATTCGCGGAGTCAACGTGGTCGGTTTACGCCGCGCAGGGATCGAGGCGGACCTGCGACGTGCGATCCAGGATGCCCACAGGGTCCTCTATCGAAGTGGACGCACCATTCCCGAGGCGGCCGAGATTCTCAAGGAGAGCGAGTGGGATGCGGTGCGCGAGATCGCTGAATTCATCGAGCAGAGTTCACGAGGCATTGCGTCCGGGTCCCGATCCCAAGTCGAGGCTCGTCCGGCCAACTTCTAGGTGATCATCGTCCTGACAGATCCGAGCCGGCCAGGAGTTCGAGCTGGAAATCACAGCAGCGTTAGGCGCTGGAGTGTGCTGCTTCAGCAACTGGGCTGTCAGGTCCGGGTTCATCAAGTCCGTGATCCTCAAGTCAGCGATCGCTCCCCACTACCTCGAGGGGATGTACTGCTGGCACTTCATGCCGGTCATTCTCATCGAGCCATCATGGAGTGGAAGCAACTCCCCTCCGCACCGCCGGTCGTGGTGGTCCTGAGCGGGACCGATCTCCATGTCGATCTTCCAGCGGGTGGGTCGTCGGCACGACGGGTCATCGAAAGTCTAGAGCAGGCAGACCAACTCGTCACCCTTTACCGGGGTGCGGACGAATCGTTGCCAGGGAGCATCCGATCGAAACTGGCGGGTCGAGTACAGTTCATTCCTCAGTCTGCAAAACCACTCTCCAGTGCCAGAAAACCACTGAAGTCGAAGTTTCGTCTGCTGGTGGTGGGATTTCTGCGTCGTGTCAAAGACCCTCTGCTGGTCGTGGAAGCGTTGCGCTGGTTGCCCCAACGCAGCGCCGATGGGCGGCGATTGGAAGTGATTCACCTGGGGGGGGTTGAGGAGCCAGGGTACCGGGCGCTGGCACTGCAGGCGATGCGACAAGAACCGAGATGGCGCTGGCTCGGAGCGGTGTCAGCGGCCAGGGTTCGGTACCAACTGGCGCGATCAGATCTGTTGGTTCATCCATCCCTCGATGAAGGGGGAGCCAACATCATCAGCGAGGCATTGGTCGCTGGGATTCCGATTCTGGCCAGCAATGCTCCCGGCAATCTGGGTCTGCTCGGAGAAAACCATCCAGGAATCTTCGGTCGCCAGGATGCGAAGTGTCTGGCTCGACTGGTGCTGAGGTTCAGTGAAGACCTAGGTTACCGACAACAACTCGAACAGGCTTCTGACCAGTTGGCGAAGAATCACCGGAAGGAAGTAGAAATCGAGGCGTGGCGACAACTGCTGAAGAAATTGAAAAAAGTTGCCCATGACCGAGCAGGTCATGGACAACTCAATAGAGATGAAGAGCAAGGTGAATAGGATCGATGTTTTCTAAGGATGATCTTCCGACTAGCCCACATTGTATGCATTAACAAACATGCTTACAACTACTTTGTAAGTCGACGCCCCGTTGCTTTTCAATATCCCTGATTGACATTCCTCCTGACCTTTGTCCCACTAGGGCCATGGCAGGATAGGCTCCCTGCGAAACACAGCATTTGGAAAAGGGGTGACATACATGTCTCAAGTACTCGATGAAGCGGGCAAAGCACGGCTCTTCTGGGCCAGTTGCATCTCGCTGATCGCGACCTCCATCGCCTTTGGCGTCATCACCTCATCGATGGGTGATTTCAGTTCGATGTACGGACTCTCGAAGGCACAAGCGGGCTGGGTCGGCGGTGCAGCCCTCGGTGGCTTCGCAGTCGCCATCATTATGCTCGGACCGGTGATCGAGAAGAGCGGAATCGCGATCTCCCTCAAGATGGCCTTCGTCTGCCACATCCTCGGCGTGATCCTGATGATGTACGCCGATGGCTTTGGTCAGTTGATGGCGGGAGCTTCCGTCATTGCACTCGGTAATGGCTGCGTCGAGGCGGGCTGCAATCCGCTGGTCGCCACCCTCTACTCCGACAACAAGACGACCAGGTTGAACCAGTTCCATGTCTTCTGGCCGGTGGGAATCATCGTCGGGGCGCTGTTTGGCTTCTGGGTCAGCAATGCAGCAGCCGATGCCGCAATAGCGGCGGGAGTACTGGCAGATTCTGCCTCTGTTGTTGCGGATCCGGCGACCTGGAGCGTGGCTTTCCAGCAGGCGTATGATGCCGCTCTGACAGGCTGGACCCTGTTGGGACTCAGTGCACTGCAGGCCAAGATGGCACTGGTGCTGGTTCCTACGCTCATCTACGGATACCTGTTCCTGGGGCAAGAGATTCCCCAGACGGAACGGGTTCAATCGAGGGTCTCGGATGCCGAGGTCAAGGCTTCCATCGCTTCTCCACTCTTCTTGCTGATGCTGTGTTGCATGGGCTTGACCGCGACGCTCGAACTGGGCCCCGGGCGCTGGATGGGTGAGATCATGACACCCGCGATGCAAAGTGCTCTCGGAACCGACTCGACGACGGCGGGTGCCGGGATCCTAGTACTGGTCTACGGCAGTGGTCTGATGGCAGTGCTTCGCTACTTCGCCGGAGGATTTGTCCACAAGTTCTCGCCGACCGGCTTGTTGATGGGATCGGCAGTGCTCGGGGGGATCGGTCTCTTTGCCATGACCTACGCCGACAGTTTCGGATCCATCTTCCTCACCGCCACCGTCTTTTATGGCGGCATCTGTTTCTTCTGGCCGACGATGCTCGGATTCGTCTCCGAGCGGATTCCCAACAGCGGAGCCATGGGAATGTGCCTGATGGGGGGAGCGGGGATGTTGGTGGTCGGCTATGTCGCGGCTCCGGCCATCGGAGCGATCCAGGACAGTTATATCGCGACTTACATGGCGGACAACGCCGGAGCCACCGCTGAAGCGGCTGCGGCCTATGCCGGTAAGATGGCCTTCCGCTGGATCGCTGCTCTGGCGATTCCATTGGCGCTGGTCTTCTTCAACCTCAACAAGAAGTACGGCCATGTGGCGGCCGCCTCGGTCGGCAGCCGCAAAGAAACCACGGATAAAGAGTCGAACCAGATGCAGAGCAGTTACTAACTCTGATCTGGGAACGAATGAGAAGAACGGCCCCGGGGTTTCCTCGGGGCCGTTCTTTTTCGAGATCGGTGGCAAGGATGGGAACGGTGCGTGGGCGGATAGCGTCCGCTGAGGGAGGAGACCTCGGATGAACCGATGGAAGACATTGCTGATCGCCCTGTCCCTCTCCTCGAGTTCCCTGGTGGCCCAGGATGCCCAGGAGGCCGCTCAGGAACCCACTTCGATGCAGTTCCACTTCTCGTCGATGGGAAAGCCACTGCCGGAGTTGAAACTCGAGCAGGGCGATCGCTGGTTCAACGCCACGAAGGGCCTTTCAGTCGCGGTCTCGCCGCTCGCTGTATTGGGGCGCGGCAAGCCGCTGCTGGTCGCCTATACGATTCCTGGCTGAGAGAGTTGTGCTCCGGCATTGCCCAGCCTGGTCAGGTGGCGACAAGAAGTGGGCCCCGAGTTCTTCTCGATGATGACCGTCTTCAGTGACTCGTCCAAGCAACCAGAACTGGTCCAGCAATACATCGACAAGCACCAAGTGACCTTCCCCATCCTGTCGGAGCAGTCCAGCAACCTGGAGCGTCACGGAGTGAAGGGTTTCCCATCGGCCTTTTTCCTCGATACCAGAGGCAAGGTGATCTGGCAGGGGATCCTGCCTCGTGCTTCCGAGTCGAACGACGATCAGCGTCCCTGGCTCGACCGTCTGTTGCGTCAGGCCGGAGTCGAACCGCCGCCGATTCCCATCCGTTGGCTCGAATATGACGAAGGAGTCGAGGAATCGGAGAGGACCTCGAAGACTCGACTGATTTTCATCGAGGCGAATCGATGTGGTCAGTCGACCCGGATCGAGCGCTTGCTGACACAAGATGATGAGATCGCAGGCCTGCTCCACGATTACATCCGGATCAAAATCGATGGTCGATCTCAGTTGGAGATCGTCAAGAAGTACCGAGCCAGTTGGCCCGGAGATCTGCTCATCATCGATGCCAGCGACCAGTTGCTATATCGATTCTGGGATCACTACAAGGACATCCCTGCGTTCAAGAAGGCGCTCTACGATCACGCCAACTGATACTGATGGGGATAGCGAGGGTCAGGGGCAAGCAGCGCTGGTGGTCGGGCAGTCGAGAGTGTTGGCGAGCGGGTCGGCTCCGCAGGTCGGGTAGGGAGCATCCGGAGGCGTAGACCCGGGCACAAAGAGTGCATTCAATCCGTAGACCATGTCTGCGATGTTGAAACTAGCATCGTCGTTGATATCGCAACTCTCGATGCAATTCGGAGATACCCCTCCCGGCACGAATAGCGCATTGAGTCCGAACACGATGTCCGCGACATTGAAACTGCCGTCCTCGTTGCCATCACCACGGATGAATCGAATCACTGATCCAGCGGAAGCGTCGTGATAGATCAGTGAATAGGGCGGGACCCCCGGATTTTCGCGCAGCTGGTAGGTGATATCGAGGCCGAAGGATGTGTTGTTGAAGGCGGGATACAGCGAGCCTCGGATGGTCGGATAGATGTAGGCGTGTTGGCCGAGTGTGGTCGGTTGTAACTGCTCGACGAACTCGAACTCGGGAGATGTGGCGAGTTTCCGTGCCAGCACCAGAGAGCCTTCGTTGGCGAGGTCCCGGTACACGGCATGGACCGTGCCCGAGGTCTCATCACAGCCGATGTTGAAGATCTTGTAGCTGGCGATTCCGGTGAACTGGTCGCTGGTGGCATCGAACAGAGATGTCTCGTCACTCCAGCCATTGCTTTCATCCCACCTGCGGTAGCGGAAACTCCACAGCGGCGAGCCGGAGGCGGCGTCGACGACATAGGCACTGTGCACATTTCCAAGCGCATCGCTGGAGAGCCAGCCGAAGTAGTCATTGCTGCCGGTGGTATTGCCGAGCACGAAGGGATCTGCCTGCCAGCCGGCGGCCCCCGCGGGTCCGATGGTCGGGTCGTAGATACGGTGCTCGTAGACCCCCGGTGGGGTGTTGCGATAAAAACTGCAATGGATGCGGCCGCTGTCATCGACCGCCAGACGCGTGTTCTGGGCACTGGCCGAGGGACTGAAAGCCCCTAGGTCGGTGAAGGAATCATCTGCCGCGTAGGGCTGATCGCTGCGCAGCAGGTGCTCGACCCAGCTGGAGGGGTGGTGCCCCGAGATCCATACCGTGTTGTTGCCATCGATGACGATGTCCATCGCCGAGGTGCGAGCATTGAGTGGGGCACCGGTGATGGTGCTGATCTCGATGATGTCGGAACGGTCGCCGGTGGCGGGATCGAAGCGGCGGTAAAACTGCCGAAAGTACGACGGGTAGCTGTACCGACCCCAGAGTACGTGCAGGATCCCCTGGTCGTCGATGGCCACCGAGCACTGGCTGGCGGGATCCGGATCGAACAGGCCACTGTCGTCGTCGTTGAGATTGGGCGGCTGGGTCCACCAGGTGGCACCTCCATCCGAGGAACTCTGGACAATCAGAGCCATCTCGTCGGCGGCATTTCGCTCCAGAGATACACAGTGAAGCACGCCCTCGTTATCACGAACCATGTTGTGCGAGGTATTCGATCCAGACGAGGCCATCTCATCGCTGTGCAGGATCACCTGAGCCGAGGACATCACGGTGCAGCAGAGCAGCACAAGCGATGCGAGAATGCCAACGATGGTTCGCCTCGGGTGCTGGCAGTGGTCGACCATCCTGCTTTTCATCAGGGACAGCCGAGGTACAGAGCGCAATCAAAAGCGTCAGCGGTCGGATCGATTCCGCAGTCGAGAGCTCCCGGCGCCGGTGGATTTGCCGATCCTGGTACAAACAGTGCATTGAGCAGGAAAACCGCATCCGCGACGTTCGCGGCACCATCGTCATTGACGTCGGCACTGTCGTAGCAATCGGGCTGGGGAGTTCCAGGCACGAACAGGGCGTTGAGCAGGCGGATGGCATCGGCGATGTTGACACCGCCATCGACATTGACATCACCACGGCGGAACAGTTCCTGTGGCGGACCGCTGCTGGCTCCCAGCGCATCGAGGTAGAGTCCCATCAGGACACCCTGCTCGGCGCCATAGCCACCGAACTCCCACGACTGCGCGATCACCTCTCCAAAGGGGTCATCGGTTTCGTAGAAGTTGCCGGTGCTGTATCCGATGCCCGATTGGACCCAGATGGAGCCGCTCGATGCTCCTGCTAGGTCGGGCGTGAGGGGATCTGCGGTGACCAGTCGATCGGTCCAGTCGCTGGCCGCCTGGTCCTGGTTGTATGCGGCATCCATCCCGGTCAGATTGAGCGTGGCATAGGAATCCCCGATCATCTCCAGGAACGAGTCGTCGCCGTCGACCACTCCCAGTCCGATGCCGTCATAGTCTGCGAGAGGAGTCTGGCCACAAAATCCCCACACATCACCACCCTCGATGTACACATCGATGCCATTGGCGATCAGATCTGCGAGTAACTGACCCTCGGCAATCGTCAAGCAATGGTGATCGGGATAGGTTCCCGAGGCCACCCAGACCCGCTCGAGGGTCGGTGTATCGAGCAGGCAATCGCAATCGAGGATGTCTGTCATCAGTGCCGGTGCGAGTCCATTGACCACCAGAGCAGCGGAGATGGCGAGTGCCGAATCGATCTGACCACCACTCCCTTCAGCGGCCCACACCAGATCGATGGCATTGATCAGCGCCCAGATGGCATTTCCATCGATGACACAGCAGGGGGTGACCGCGTCGTCCCAGCAGCGAAGCTGATACTGGTAAGCAGCGGGGCCCGCGGGAAGGACATCGGTCCACTGCTGATCGCCTCCGGGTAAGGTCGCGGCGAGTTGTCCGTCACGATAGACATCGATGCTGGTGAAGATGTTGCCGTTGATATCCCAGCTGAGAGTCACTTCATTACCATTGGTGACGGCCGTAAAGGCGAGTGGCGGAGTGATTTGACAGGGGGGGGCACTGCGGTGGTGGATGGCCCAAGTTTCGAGATCGCCAAACTCGCCTCCAGTGTAGTCCGTCACTGTCAGACGCCAGTCACCATCGATGGGAAGGCCTGCAAGATCGGCGAGGGTGCCAGGCCCCTGCGGTTGCATGTGGAGGTAGAGCGGAATCTGATCCTCGTCGAAGGGGATTCCCTGATCATCAAAGACGGTGTGAATGTGATTCACATCACTAGGAGATCCGACGACGAACTGCTTCAGGGTCACCATCGTCGCCGATGGGTGCATCAGGTCGATCCCCACTTCTCGAGTCCAGGTGTGAGTGATATGGATCTCGATGTCGACATCCTGGATCAGGAAGTTGTCCGTGATGTTGATCACCGAGGTGACTCCCGTCGGAGTGCTGTTGGGAATCGCCAGTGGCGTGTCGAGACTGCCGTAGATTTCAAATCCATGGGGGACTTCAGTTCGGTCGGAGAAATCGAAACAGGCTCCGTCAGAGACCACGATCAGATAGGAGTAGACCCCCTGGCAAAGATTGAGGTCGGTCCAACTGGTGGCGGCGGGATCGGCAATATCCTGGTAGAAGACACCGTCACGCCAGATTTCAAAAGTATCGGTGTAGGGACCATTGTTGGTGAACACTAGGGTGATATCGGGACCGACGGAGGTCGCTTCCAGAGCGTCAGGTGCGCTGATCCCACACGGCTCCAGTTCGACGAGGCCGAAGGTACTAACATTGTTGTTGATCTCGCTGATGTCGTTCCACAGAAATGGAGTGGTCGCGAGGGTGTGGCCCATGTCCTCGTTGTTGGAGTTGTTGGGCTCCCCTACATTCCAGTTGGTGTACACCAGCGGTTCACCGTTACTCCACTCGTAGACGCCCTCGACAGCAATGTCGTTGAGACCCAACCACAGGCGCCGGCCGGTGCCGTCAAAGGTACTGAAGTTCTCCTCGATGAATTCCATCTCCACCACATCTCCGACCGCCACGAGGTTGCCTCCCCAACTGTTGGCGCGAGCCTCGGCAGTGGTCCAGTCGCTGGCATCCAGCAACAGGTAGTGATGGTCATCGAGGGGACTGGAGATGCTGGTCAAGATGGCTGGATCCTGGGCCAGTAAGGGAGTGGCCAGGATCGACGATAGGGAGAGCAGGATCGACGATAGGGAGAGCTGGAGTAATTGGTGAAAACGGGTCACGACACCTCCTCGGTGTGGAACAGCCTGGATGAATGATGATCAGAGCCATCGACTATTTTCCCGTGAATCGACCAGGATTCAAGAGTTGATCTGGGAATACTCCTGGAAGCCCATTCTCGGGGGAGAGGAGCCTCCTATCCTCGAATGGCGATTCAGCCTGTCACGACCGATCGCTCCGATGTTCCTGCGGTTGATTCGATCAGGGACAACCGCTGAACGAAGTACATCCGAGCCCGCCGGGACCATCGGGACCACAACCGGGGAATGGAGCCGTCGGTTCGGGACCACCTGCGAACATGTATCCGATCAGGTGAACCACATCGGAAACGTCGACCTGGTTATCCCCATTATCATCGAGTGCTGCCAGGCAGGTGACCGTTGATCCGTTGAAGAGGAAGCCGAGAGTATTGACGGCATCGCTGACATCGTGGCTGCCATCGATGTTGGTGTCACCACGGATGTAGGTGACGCCACCGCCTCCACCACACTCATCGGGAGTGCCATCGCCATTGTTGTCGGTGCTGGTCCCGGAAGCGAGATCACACGCATCGAGGACACCGTTGAGATTACAGTCGGTTGCGGCATCGATCTCACAGTCGTCGTGAATGCCGTTGCCATCACAGTCGGGGATTCCCGCTCCGGCGATGGAGATGTCGAGTCCCCAGGTCAAAAGGGAACCTGAATCTCCTCCGGCATTATCCGAGATGGAAAGGGCCCAGTTGCCGAGCCCGCTGACTCCATCGAAAGCCGACAACGGCGAGGCGGGAGAACTGGTTCCAGGATTACCATCGTCGTCGTAGATGGTGTTGATGTCATCGGAAGATCCGCCAGTCTGGCTGTGCAAGTTGACGCTGGTGCCTGAAGGATTGGTCACCGAGATGGCGAGGTCGCCGATCCAGGTGTGAGTCAAGGCCAGAGCCACATCGAGATCGTTGACCAGTCCCGCCTGATCCACCGCGATGATCCGGATCACTGTCGGCAGATTGTCGGCGATCGGTGCTGGAGGAGAGACGTTGTCGACATAGGAGAAGATCCCGGCGGCCTCACAGACATCGAGAACTCCGTTGCCATCGCAGTCGGTGGCGGGATTCGCCGAGATCTGGCAACTGTCGATAGATCCATCGAGATCACAGTCCGTTGCGGTTCCCAGGTCGAGTTCACAACTGTCGAGTACTCCATCGAAGTCGCAATCCGCTGCACCTGAGGAGATCTGGCAAGTGTCGGGGATGAAATTCCCGTCGCAATCGAGTGCGCCATTGATCAGTTCACAGGCGTCTGCAACTCCGTCGAGGTCACAGTCTTCCTGACATTCATCGAGCAAGCCATTTCCATCGCAATCGGATGCACCGCTGGCGATCTCATCCGCATCTGGAATGCCGTTATTGTTGCAATCGAGATTGCCGACCATTGGAGCGACGGTCGGCACCAGCAGCGTGTTGCCGGCTCCGGGTTGGAACAGACCGAGCGTTGCGTTGGCCGCGGTGGGTGGCGAGGTGGTCACGAAACGGAAGTTGTACATCGTTCCCCAGCGCAGTGCGTTGGCGTTGGGGTTCTGGGCGAAGGTCTGAGTCGACCAGTTGATTTCTCCGTTGGAGGTGGACATCGCCCAGTCGGTTCCGTCGTAGACCTCGGTACTGTGGTACTCGACATCGCGGAAGCCCACATCGCTGGCGATCACACCCAGTAGAGGCAAGGAGAAACTGCGAACCGAGCGAGTCGAGTCCATGTTGTAGAGTGCATATTCGTAACGCCACAAGTTGGCATTCAACTGGATGACCTTGTATCCGAGGATCAGCAGTCCATCGGCTCCATCCGAGATGTCGACCAGCGTCACAGTCGGATCGTTGTCCTGCCACGCCTGGATGCCCGGCTGCTGCCGCTGGGTCGATCCAAGAAAGGTGATGGCATGATTGGAAGTCGAGGGGGAGACCGAGACCTGACGGTAACTGGTGTTGTTGTGATGGTTGCCTGCGGCAGAGTCGTCGGGGGTCACGTAATGTCCCTCGATGAAGTACTGCGCTGCACTATTGATCGCCGGATCCAGATCACTTCCGTGAACCCGCAAGCGACGCCAGGTCAGGTCATTGTTTCCTGGATCGAGGATCTGCGGATAGATGAATCCGCCGTGGGCCGGGTCCGTCACCTCGGACCGTGCGCCGAGGCTCCCCTGGCTGCCATTCAAACTGGCTCCGTAGGGATCGGAGCAGCCGACACCTAGACGTGATCCGGTGCCGGAAGATGTGCATCCGCAACCACAGGTGTTTCCTTGCAAAGCCGTGAATCCGTGCTTGAGCCAACTCATGCCGATTTGTTCGAGCACTCCGTCTTTGAGACGGAACATGTTTTGGCCGATCACCGGGTGCTGGTTGGTGTTCGCGATCCAGAGCAATTCTTCGGTGCCGATGTTGCAAGAGGTGGTTCCCACCGAATAGGCGTAATAGCCACCTGCCGTGCCGTAACTCTGGGTGCCGGTCAACTCGCCGACGATCACATCCGCACCGGTGCCTCCGAGGCCGCCGCCGGGATCACACTGGGCGCCCAGGGGGGCCGAGAAGACCAGCAGTAAGGAGGTGACAACAAGTGAAAGGATCTCCGAGACCCGTGGTGCAAAATAATACATGGATTCCCTTTTGAGGTCGTATTTGACCACGATGGTTCAACTGGACAGGCCCCGCCATTGTAGTGTTTCGAAATGGTGTGATCGAGGTGCGATTAGAAAACTTCGAGCGGGGATTTGCACCAGGCAGCAATAAGAGAGTGTCACAACATGAATAAAAGATCCCGTGGACCCGTTGGTCCACGAGATCTTGAGGTTCATTGGAGCTGGCGACGGGAGTCGAACCCATGACCTCAGCTTTACGAAAGCTGTGCTCTACCAACTGAGCTACGCCAGCCCGGATTTTGTTGAACGTGGGCCTGAGAAGGGAGGATAGCGACATCCCGACGAGGCGGCAATCGACCCTCGGAACAAGAAATCAACCTCTGGAGGTGACCCTGATCCTGGTCTGGCCTCAGCGGGTCGGTTCCCCCTCAGGCAGTTTGCTGTGGGGGTGGTCGGAACGGTGCCTCTCGGAGATCTTCTCGCTGCTGAGGTGGTTATAGACCTGCGTGGTGGCCAGATGTTTGTGGCCGAGCAACTCCTGCACCTGCCGCAGATTGGCACCCCGGTCGAGCAGGTGAGTCGCATAAGAGTGACGTAAGGTGTGGGGACTGGTGCGACTGTCGAGACCCGCCTTGCCGACGTATCGGTCGAGGATCTTGCGGATCGATCGATCGGAGATGCGATCACCGAAGCGATTCAACAGCACCGGAAGTGCACTCCAGTTTCCATCTTCAGGTTGCCAGCGGGAAGGGATCTCATCCTGGTAACTGAACAGTGCGGTCAGAGCATGCTCACCGACGGGCACGATGCGCTCCTTGCGTCCCTTGCCGAAGGCTCGAACCAGACGCGCCGGTCCGTCGATGTGTTGCCAGTTCAGAGCGACCAGTTCACTGACCCTGAGGCCTGTGCTGTAGAGGACCTCGAGGATGGCTCGATCTCTCAGCCCGCGGTACGTGTTGGTCTCCGGTTGGTCGAGCAGGCGCAAGACTTCTTGAACGGTGAGGAAGTGGGGTAGGGCGCGGGGCACCCGCGGCGTACTCAGTTCGAGGAACGCGCAGCGCCCTTCGAACCGACCTTGACCCAGCAGGAAGCGGAAGAAACCACGGATCGACGCGAGTTTTCTCGCCACCGTGCTTCTCGAATATCCGACTTCGGCGAAGTGGGCCAACCAACGCCGAACTTCGACAGTATCCCGGCCGGCAATCTGTGCCAGATCCTTGACCTCGAAGAAGTCACGGAGTTGCTCGAGGTCCTTGCGGTAAGCGCGGAGAGTTTCCGGGCTCAGATTTCGTTCGGTCTCCAGGTGTTTCAGGAAAGAGTCCATCGAGAACTTACCCTCATTCCAAGGGGCGGCGTTTCCCCTGGGTGGATCCTACGAAGGCCGAAAAAAAATGTGAAGTGGATCTGGCCCAGAATTAAAAAGGACCTCGTACCCCCGGTGGATAAGTCCAGCTGGGGGAGAAGAGGTTGTGGAAAAACACTGGAAAAGTGGAGGGAGTCGAAGCCGTGGAGGAGCGGGAGTCGCTTATCTCAGAATCCCGTGGCGACGGCTGATCAGTTCCCTCACGATGGCCCGGAAGTGGTCTTGGGTCAGTTCTTCTTCATCGAGATGAGCGGCGCCGTCGAGGGTCGTGGGGGCATCGCTTCCCATCGTCATCAACTGTTCCAGCAGGGCTGGCACATCGTCTCCATCGTAGAGGATGCAGTGTTCTTCATCGTTGCTGACGACCATCAAGGAGCGCTCGTCGGAGTGGGTGAGAGGAGAGTTCGGAATCATCATGTTCTCTTTCTTCTGTACAGATCTTGTTCAAGTATTACGTTCTCTTGCCGCCCGGAATGAGGTGGCCGTGGAGCCGCCTTGCCACTCCCACCCGTCGGTGGGGACGTCAATCCGCACCGGTGCACCCTCCATCGGACAGGAGATTCTGGTGAAACGAAGCCGCTCGGCGGATCGGTGGGCGATTTCCGTCTGCGGTGCCGCCACCGAAGTCACAAGGATTTCTCCCTCTGTTGGTGGTCCTGACTCATCTTTCGGCAGATCGGCCGATTTTCTGCAGTGCAATTTCGGCAGGAATCGAGCCCGATGAGCTCCGAGAATCGCTCTCATCCATTCGACCAACCACCTCGAATCGAGGCGCTGGGCCGCATCGATGTGGCGAGGCTGTTGGCGGCGATCTCCCCTGGGCAGCCCGGTTTCCTGCTCGAGAGTGGCCTCGATGTGGCCGGAACCGGACGCTGGCATCTCGCTGGGGTCGATCCGATCGGCTCCTTTGAGGCGAGTCGTGATCGGTGGCAGGCCCGCGATTCTGAAGGGCAAATCAATACGGGGTGCGGGGATCCGCTCGAACAGTTCGATGGCTGGTGGCGACAGTGGGCCCAGGAGCCGCCAGCACCGCTGGCAGGGCTGCCCTTTTTCGGCGGTGCGGTGGGCTGGATCGGTTACGAGGCGGCCGATCGCTTCCTCGGATTGTCGGCGCGAGAAACCCCTGCCGGAGCCATCGGCTCCCTGCTGGAGGGGGTCCCTGACCTGTGCTGGCAGTTGTACGATGAGGTGGTGCTCGTCGATGCCATCACGGAGCAAGGATGGTGGATTCATCGAGGCCGAGCCGGGTGGCAAGATCGGCAGTGGTGGCGTCTGTCTTGTCGCACTCCGTTGGCTCCCATCGAACCGATCTCTCCTCAGCGGGTGAGAATCATCGAATCTTCCCTGACCGATCCTCAGTACCTCGATGCGGTGGCAGCGATTCGCCAAGAGATCGGTCTCGGTGAGGTGTACGAGGTCAATCTGGCTCGTGGTTGGATCATCGATGGGATCCCTGCGGCACAGACTCTGCATCGGCTCTGGCGTGAGGCGCAACCGGTCCCTTACGGAGCGATGATCCAGGGCGATCCCTTCTCGCTGGTGTCGGCGTCGCCCGAGCAGTTTCTCTCCAGAAGGGGGACTCATCTCTCGACCCGTCCCATCAAGGGGACCATCGCCAGAGGCTGCGACCCGCAAGGAGATCGCGAGGCCGCAGCCGCGTTACTGGCGGATCCGAAGGAACGAGCGGAACTGGCGATGATCGTCGACCTGGAAAGAAACGACCTGGGTCGAATCTGTCAGCCGGGAAGTGTCCAGGTGGTGCACCCGGCGCAGGTCGAAAGGTATGCCTCGGTGATGCACACCGTGGCGACCGTGACCGGTGAACTGAGAGGGGAGCCGGGCCCTGGCGAGATTCTACGCGCCACTTTTCCCGGTGGATCGATCACCGGAGCCCCAAAACTGGCAGCGATGGAGCGGATCCGACAACTGGAGCCGTGGCCACGTTCCATCTACACCGGTTCCATCGGTTGGCTCGCCCCATCGGGAGATCTCGAACTGAGCATCGCGATTCGCTCCGCTCTGATCCGGGGGGAGCGTGCCCTGATCCCCTTCGGCGGTGCGGTGACCTGGGATTCGAAACCGCAGGCGGAGCGTGCAGAAATTATAGACAAGGCTCGAGCGATGTTCGATGCGCTGGGGATTACGGACGCCTACTAACCGTCGAGGTAACTCGCCAACGCTCTCAGCATCTGGGCGATCGGTTCGCGTCCTTGGGTCAAACTATCGACGCAGAACCAGACTCCGATGAGGCTCACCAGCAGTGCCGAGACCACCGGTGCCAGTTGCAGGAATCGTGATTTTAACGGTGCGCCGGCTCGCTCGAGTAAGCGTTCCTTGCCCAGCACCAGCACGCAGCCGATACCAATCAGCATCAATCCCAGTCCTAAACTGAAGAAACTGAGCACGATCAGTCCCAGCCACAGCGCCTGGAAGTGAGCGGCGACCAGCACGATGGTGAATCCCGCCGGACAGGGAACGATCCCGCCACTCACTCCGAGGGTGACCAGATCGCGGAATCGGACCTCACCATCTTGACCCCAACCCGCGGGAAGATGTGAATGATCGTGTGAATGATCGTGTGGGTGATCGTGTGAGTGATCGTGTGAGTGATCGTGCGAAGGATCGTGCGAGTGATCGTGTGAATGATCGTGTGAATGGTCGTGCGAAGGATCGTGTGTCGGACGGGCTCGCCAGCGACGTTGAGCCAGAAACAACCCGAAGATCGCCAGCAAGGCCCCGGATCCGAAACTAAAGATGGTCGTGATCCAGTTCTGGAAGGTGGCCGAGGTGGTCTTGTCGGTGCTGGCCTCGATCAGCCCCAGCAACAGTAGCCCCAGCAGAAAGATGCTGACGGTGTGCGCAAAGGTGACCACCATCCCGAGGATCACCGCATCGCGGATGCGACCGCGAGTGCCGACCAGATAGGCCGCCACCATCGTCTTGCCATGACCCGGTCCGATGGCATGGCCGGCTCCATAGATGGTCGCCAGCAACAGTGCCAGCAGCACCTCCCAGAAGGGCGCTTTGCCCAGCACGATGGTCTCGACCAAGCCGCCGATCTGCTGCTCCTCACCCATCTCGCCAGGGTTGGAATCGGTCTCTGTGGGGAATCTTCGCGGCGGCCTGCCGATCGCTTCCTGCTGAAGATTCGGTCGATTCAGGTCGGGCTCGTCTATGACTGCGACCGGTCGCGCCGAGGGGAGGCTGGCCAGTTGCGCAGCGGTGGGAGCGGAATCGGTGAACGGGTCAAAGGTGGTGGACCCTTGATAGAAGTAGAGGATGGTGTTGCGGCCCGGAGTCCGAATGAAGGCCCCCTGGTCCTCGAACATCGATGGGTCCGGTTGCAGGATGTAGAAGGACAGGTCGGTGTCATGATCCTCGATCGGGATCCATGAGTACTGACTCGAAGTTTGCTCACGAAAACTGTTGTCCAGCCAGTGGATCCAGTAGCCGCCACCCCACGGGCTGCTCTCTGACAACAGTGGTGGCAGCGAGCCATGGAGGGTGAAGTAGGCATCGAAGGGGCGAGCTCGTACCGATCCCTCGAGACCCGCCTGTTCGATCAGGTCTAGTTCGAGTTGAATCGGCTGACCATTGATTTGTAACTGCAGTTGCGGCAGTAGAGTTTCAATTCGAGTTTTCAGGTAGGGGCGCCACTCCTCTTCTTCGACTCGATCATCGCCATCCGCATCGAGATTCGCCAGCAACGGAAACCCTGCCGGAACGCTCCACCCCAGATTGAAGAGAAGGGTCACCTGGCCATCACGGATGGTGAAGGTGGTTTGGGTTCCAATTCCCTCCGCCAGTTCATGGGCATCGCCACGCTGGTTGCCGGGCAGGCAAACCATCAGCAGGATGGCGAGCCATTGCACCAGGGACCTTCGAGTCTTCCAGCGGAGGCTTAACATGGTTCCCATTCTTCATCGGGGGGCGAGATCGGTGTTACAGGAGCATAAGCGACCACTAGTTGCTTCTCACCTCCCTGTTCGAAGCGCACCGAGATTCGCTTCGAGGCCCCGTGTCCTTGGGACTTGACGATGACCCCTCGACCGAGAATCTCATGGCGGATCCAGGCCCCTTGGTGCAGACCGTCGTCCTCATCCTCGACCGCCTCTGCGGGATCATATCCGGAGTTGTTCTGACTCCAGCCACCGCTGGAGTAGGCGGGAACCTCGTTGCGTTCGAAAACGATGGAAGTCCCCTCCAACTCGGTGAAGAAAGAAGATGGCATTCTCGGTTCCCGCTCTTGAAAGCGTCTTCGCCAGCTGGCGTGGGTCATGCAAAGTTCCTTGCGAGCGCGAGTGACACCGACATAGAGAAGTCGCCGCTCCTCCTCCACATGAACCACTTCACCCTGTCGAGCATGGGGAATCAGCGTCTCTTCTGCTCCAGCGATGATGACCCGGTCGAATTCGAGTCCCTTGGCCCCATGCAATGTCATCAATGAAACCTGACCATCTTCGTCATCGCGCATCTCCGCATCGGAGACCAGTGCAATTCGCTCGAGGAAAAGCGACAGCGGGTCGATTTCTTGGAACTCCGGATCATTCGCTGCGCTGGCAGCAACGCTGGCGAGAATTTCTTCCGTCTCCGCCGCCGCCGCGACCAGTTCCTCGAGATTTCGGACTCGTTCCTGCCACGACTCCGGTTCTGATTTCTCGAGGAAGGAAAGATATCCGCTCGCTTCGATCGCCAGTGCTACCTGATCGGGGAGAGAAGTCCCGAGGTTGGCCGACAACTGTTCGATGACATTTTTGAATTGTTCGAGACCCTTTCTTGCCTTGCCACGGATCGAAGAGAAGTCCTCTTCGGCTCGCAGATGTTCACCGAGGCTTCTGCCCGCTGCACTGGCGGCATTTTGAAACCGTTCGACGCTAACCTTGCCGATGCCACGCGCAGGGGTATTGACGATTCTATGCAGTGCGACGTCATCCTTGGGGGATCGTGCGACCCGTAGGTAGGCGAGGATGTCCTTGACCTCCCTACGCTCGTAGAAGGACATCCCACCGATCACGGTGTAGACGATCCTGCGACGAACGAATTCCTCTTCCAAGGTTCTGGAAAGCGAGTTGACCCGGTACAGCACGGCGATTTCGGATGCCGGACAGCCCGCTTCGATCCAGGATTCGACATGGTCGGCAATCCGAGCGGCCTCACTTCTCTCATCGCGCAACTGCTGGACCCGAACCTCGGTTCCGTCGGCGTTCTCGGTGAATAGTTTACGCTCGCCAAATTCAGTTCCAGCGAGGCGGCCGGCGACTTCCAAGATTTGTGGAGTGGATCGGTAGTTCTGGTCGAGGGTGATGAAGGTGTGCTCTGGAAAATCCTCCTTGAAGCGTCGGAAGTTGTCGGGGCTGGCACCCCTCCACGAGTAGATCGATTGATCGGGGTCTCCGGTGACACACAGATTCCGGTGCTGTTCTGACAGTAACTTTGCGATCAGATATTGCGGGCGATTGGTGTCCTGGAACTCGTCGATCATGACGAACTGAAACCGATTCCGGAGCTGATCAAGAACATCGGGATGCTCTTGCAGTAATCGAACCACTAGAAGCAACAGATCGTCGAAGTCGACCGCGTCTCGCTCTTCCAGCAACTCCTGGTAGCGATCGAAGATGCGCACCAGTTGTCGCTCATGAAAGGTCGAGGACTCTTCGCCCGCCTGTTCCGGCGAGGTCATGTGACTCTTCCAGTGACTGATTCGTGAGAGAGTTCTGCGTGGCGGGAAGGTAGTTTTGTCGAGTTGTAACTCCTTCAGGATCATTCCGATCAATTGCTGTTGATCGGCACCGTCGTAGATGGTGTATCGGCCAGAATAGGGTTCGATTCTGTGAAGGTGACGCCTGAGTAATCGCGCACAGAAGGAGTGAAAGGTGCGAAGGACCGGGGTGCCATCGTTGAGATTGAGCGAAGATGGACCGAGGAAACCGGAGGTCGGAAGATCGGATGGACGCTGTGGATCGAGCAGTTTCATGGTCCGTCGTAGCATCACGTCGGCGGCCTTGTTGGTGAAGGTGATCGCCAGGATCGATCCCGGGATCACTCCCGAGCGGACCAGGTCGGTGACGCGGTGAGTCATCACCCTAGTTTTGCCGCTGCCAGGGCCGGCGATGATGGCCAGCGGACCTCGATGGGCCGAGACCGCTCTCTGCTGGGCTGGATTGAGTGCCGGGCTCATCTCATCTCTCGTTTCTACTTTTACCGCTGGTGAGTCTACCAGGATTTTCAGAAGTCCCGAAGTAGCCATAGGATAGGGCCAAAAGGGTGGCCGCAATCCAGATCTCCCCGCTGCTGAGGGGAGCCGAAAACTGATGGTTCCATGGTCCCCTCGATTGGGTGGCGCTGCAAGGAGAGCCGGATCGAGAGGAGAATCCTGATCGTATTGACGCGCTCCTGCACGTTTCTTATGATCCTGGACTCACTTCCGTAGATCCAGGGGACCAATATCGGATCCACTCCGAAGCCCCGGGAACACGGAATTCAACGCTCGACTTCCTTCGAGGAGGCATTGGTGGATTCGATAAGCGAAATTTCCTTGCGTGATCTAGTCTTGACGAGGGAAACCTCGGTCGATTTCTACCACGAGGCGCGACAAGGAGTGACCTCCCGACGGGAGGCGATCGATGAACTCGAGGTGATCCTAGATGATGTCAGCGACCCGTTCCGTCGAGGCGTGGTTCTGGACCTGCTCGGCCGGCGTGAAGAAGCACGGAAAACCCTCGAAGGGTGCAAGACTGATGTTCTTTGCATGCACCTGCTCGGCAAACTACTACTCGAGGAAGGTTCATCCTCCAAGGCGCTGAAGGTGCTCGATACGGGTTGGAAGAATTGCCAAGAGAGCGAGCCGCGCGTCGGGATGCTACTTTGTGAAGCGCTGATCCTCGAGGACAAGATCGACGAGGCGAGAGAACTGCTTGCGAAAATGAAGGTTCCGGACGATCACCCCAGGATTAGTTATCTCAACGGATTACTCCATCAGCACGAAGGAGACTATCAGGAGGCACTCGAGTCCTACAGCACTGCCGCAGAAGGCAATCCAGATGAGACTCGGTTCCTGTTTCGCCTGGGGTACATGCACTCCCTCTACGGAGATGAAGAGAAGGCGATTGAAGCCTATCGGATGTGCCAAAGAAGCACCCCTCTCTACGCACACGCCATGATCAACCTCGGCGTGCTGTATGAAGATGCGGAACGATTCGAGGAAGCGATTACCTGTTACAGGATGGTGATGCTTTCCAATCCCAATCATGCTCGAGCCCGCCTCTATCTGCGGGATGCAGAAGCATCGCAATCGATGTACTACGATCGAGACAAGCAAAAAGACAACGTCCGCAAGCAGCAGGTCTTGCAGATTCCGGTCACCGAATTCGAACTCTCGGTGAGAAGTCGCAACTGCCTGCAGAAGATGGGAATTCACACCCTCGGAGATCTGGTCAGCAAGAGCGAACCGGAGTTGCTCTCCTACAAGAACTTCGGTGAGACTAGCCTGCAAGAGATCCGCAAGATCTTGAACCAGAAGAAGCTTCGCCTCGGCGAAAACACTCGCAGTGATGATTCCTTCTTGCTCTCGATCGATGGTGAAGCGGCTTCGCTACTGGGAGAACCGGTCAGCCTGCTGGAACTCTCGAGCCGTAGTCAGCGTTGCATGGACCGCCTCGGAATCGAGACGATTGCAGACCTGATGCAACGCAACGAACTCGAGTTAGTCAGCCAGAAAAACTTTGGAGTGACATCGCTTAATGAGGTCAAGAGGAAACTGGCCGATCGCGGATTGAACCTGGCGAACGGCTAGCGGCGCAGTGTACGAATACCTCACTGGCGAAGTGGTCCGAATTGCTGAAGGACATACCGTGCTCGAAGTGGGGGGAGTCGGCCATCGACTCCGTGCTCCCTCGGGTACTCTGCGGAAATTGAAAGATGGAGTCACCGCAAGGTTGTTCATCTCTCATCGGATCCGTGACGAACAATTGGTGATGTTTGGTTTCTCTCATCCTGAAGAACGCGATTTTTTCGATCGCCTCTGCCAGGTGTCAGGAGTCGGACCCGCCAGTGCTCTGGCACTGCTTTCCCATGTCGATCCGGACCAGCTTCGAACCTCGGTGCTGGAGGGAGAAACGGCCCCGCTGGAGAAAGTGAAGGGCATCGGCAAGAAGACTGCCCAGCGAATCGTCCTCGATCTGAGGGGGGCGCTGGAAAAAGAGGACCTGATGCCGAGCGTCGGATCCCCGGCCACGGTGGGGGTTCCCGAGGGTGCTGCGGCAGATGCGGTTCGAGCCTTGCAGGTGCTGGGTTTTCACGTGACCGATGCTCAGGACCGGGTGCGCAAGGTGGTCGCAGATCATCCGGAAGAACCGAGCGCCGAGCAACTGGTTCGCTGGGCCAGTCGCGGTCGATAGCGGGCTTCCCCTTTTCTAGGCTTGCGGTACCATCGAGACAGGGACACCGCTCCTTAGGATTCACTGACCCCAATCACCTGCTGGTTTCACGGATAAAGTGAAACCCTCGAAAGCGCCCATGAAGCTCTCCGAAGGCATCTAGGAACCCCTCCGGCTTCCGCCGAAGGCCCCTGGGCTCCCCTCATCGGTTCTCTCATCTGCAGCGTGATGATGGGGTTTGGTGGCCGCCCGTTCACATCACTGGAATTTCACGAGTCATCCTCCGGGTATCGCTTCCGGTAATGATTTCCTGAATCCTGCTCAGATTTACCCTGATCGTGCCGATCCAGACTCCAGGGGGAGTCAGGTCTCGAACGTGCGCGATGACCCAGGGACTCCCCGAGGTTCCTGAATTGAGGTCGTCGATGAATACAGCCACTGCCCTCTTTCTGCTACTGGCGACCGCTCTGCACCCCTCCGGAAGAGTCTCCCTGGCCCCTCCTCCTTCATTGCTGGAGATCCAGGGCGATGGACAGTGGGCCAGGACCCTGCCCACCGAGGTTCACCGAGCGATCAGCCAGGGGGATCAGCATCCTGCGCTATTTGGATCCTCCCTGGTGGATTCTAGCCTGGAATGGAATTCCCACATCCGCTCCGAGGTGATTGCACAAACGGTCCGTGGAGTGCTCCGAGAACATCTGCTCAACGACCCGGAGTACGGTGCGGGAGGATACGGTTCCGAGATGGCCCAGATCAGTGGAAGCGGCTATCGCAGCGGACAGCAGCACCAGTACATCTCTTACGGCTCCTTTGGAGGATTCGACCTGGGCCTCGACGACCCGCTGCTCGACGGGCCCTTCGTCGGGCCTCCCAGCGACCGGATCGCGGCTCATCTTGGCGCTGCAGAGCGATATGGAACCAGCGCTAAGACTGTTGAGGAGGTCTATTTCCCCTACTTCGAGGTGCTCCCCTGGACCCGCTGGGGAGCCGAAAGCGACTCGCGGAACTCAAATCGGGGAGGAATCCGCGCCACTCTCGGGCTCGACACACTTTCGCCCTTCCACTGCCATAGTCTGAGATTTTTGCTGACGGCAAACCTCGAAAGCGGTGGCGAATCGGGGGTCCTATTTCAGATCTGTTGGCAGGGGAATACCCGGTCTCCTTGACACCCACCCACACCTTCGCCAACATTCGGTTCATTGGAGAGGGACTCAACCCCTTGAGCTTCTCCCGGATCTGAATTCAGTGGTGGGTGTAGCTCAGTTGGTTAGAGCGCCGGCTTGTGGTGCCGGAGGCCGAGGGTTCGAGCCCCTCTACCCACCCCATAAATTTTGAGGGGCGTCGGGGAAACCCGGGGCCCCTTCTTCGTGCCCATCACGAATCACCCGAGTCAAGAATCATTTGCGTCACGATGCCCGGCGTGGACAGTGCAGCGGCTCAGATCTCATCGCTGAAGTCACGACTTCGATTCTGCTTGCGGAGTGAGCGGTTCTTCTTGTCGACCAGCCGCTTCTTCTGACTCGAACGGGTCGGCTGAGTCGCCCTTCTCGATCGTCTTGGTTTGAGTGCCTCACGGATCAGGTCGGCGAGACGTTGCAGAGCAATCCCTCTGTTTCTCGATGCGGAGCGTTCTTCACTGGCCAAGATGCGGATTCTGCCGTGGCCGTCGATTTTCGTGGAGATTCTCTCGACCAGTTGTTCCTGCTCCGCGGGCGAGAAGGCGTGGGATGCTGCGGGAGCCCAGCGCAGGTCGATGGCGGTGGCGGATCGATTGGCGTGTTGACCTCCGGGACCACCCCTGGTTTGCTGTGAAATCTCTATTTCGGCCCAGGGAATCCAGCGTCCGATACGCCAGTTCAGTCCTCTGGTTTCATTTGGCGCTTCCATCGCCCCTCCTTGTCCACCCGTTAGGATAATCGTCGGGACCGATGAGATCGAGTGGACGCTTGCCGCTGGAGCAGAAGATAGCGATGATCTCGAAGAAGGAGAGCGATGAACTTGTTTTGGATCGTGCTGCTGTGGCCCCTGCTGAACGCTGAACCGGCGCTGCCGGATGAACGCGTCCGTGACCTGGATCAATACCTTGCCCTGGGCTTCCCGCTCGGCTCCCGTTCCTTGGCCCCTGCTTTGCCGGTGGCGATCTGTGCGCTGGAGGAGGGAGGCTTTGCCATCCTCACCGAACGTCCGGCACGGTTGCGCTTCTTGCAATCGGATGGAAAAGTCAGGGCGGACTCGTGGCCACTGCCCGCTCGGTTCTCCCGTCCTCGTGGGATTCAAACTCTCAGCCGCGGACATTTCATCATCATCGATCGCGCCGGTCATGTGGGTGAGATCGACCGTGAGGGACAACTGGTGCGGATGCTGCCGGGGCCTGAGGGGCGCTGGCAAGCGGCAGCACTGTCGAGGGCTCCACGGGGGGAAGGCTGGTTGGTCACCGACCTGCTCCAGGGAAAATTGCATCACCTCGACCCGGATGGACACGTGCAACAAAGTTGGAGCGGGTTCATCGAGCCGACTGGGGTCTGCTCGGTCGGCGACCATATCTGGGTCAGTGATCGTGGCTTGCACCGTCTGATCCAGTTCGATCCGCGCTCGCAACAACCAGACCTGGAACAAGGAATCGGTGACCATGGCGCCGCTCCAGGATTACTCGCCTCGCCGATGGGACTGTGCGAGGTGGGGGATCAATTCCTTTGGGTCACTGATCGAGACAATCACCGGGTGCAACTCTTCAGTGGGCGCGGTTTCTCGATGCATCAATTTGGCATTCACTCGATGCTTCCACGAGAAGCTCAAGGTCGATTGCACTATCCGACCGCGGTTGCCTACGACCCGCGGGCAGCGGTTTGTGCAGTCATCGAACCGAGTGAGCGAAGGGTGCAACTGTTCGGCGTGAGGGATCCGGAGGTGGCGGTGGCCGCCGCAGAGCAGTGGCAGCGGGTCGACCTAGTCTCTCATTATGGTCGCTACTGGGCATTACAGCCGGGAGGAAGGCTGCTGGTGGTTTCAGAGCCCGATTCGGAGCGGGTCTCGGTACTGGTCAGGGATCTGGAGATTCCCTTCGAACTCGATAACGTCGGCGGCCCGGGAGATGCCCCGACTCGCTTCCGTACGCCGATGGGGGTCGATTTTATGCCGGGCGAGGAACCATCGCGATGGGTGGTGGCCGATCGAGGAAATCAACGACTCCAGATGTTCGAGGTCTGCTGGCAGCAACAGCCACCGTTGCGTCGAGAGGCGGCGTTGGTGGCCTTGGTCCGAACCGTCGACATGGCACAATTGGTGCAACAGTATTTACCCTGGAAGTCGCCCCTGCCGCCACGATTGACAGCACTCGCTTGTGGTGAAGGTGGAACCATCGCCGTCGCCGATGATGCCAACTCGAGGATCCTGTTGCTCGATCGGAGATTTCGACCGATCGGCCAATTCGAGGCTCCAAACCTGTTGCGTGAGGCGACCGCAATCTCTGCGGATGGAGCGGGCTTTTTGGTCGCCGATGCCATCCGCGGAAAACTGATGAGATTTGAAGTGGGTCAGTTGCGTCCGCAGGTCATCGATGTCGTTTGTCGGATGCCCGTCGGAGTGGCCGCGCATCCGGATGGTTCCATCTGGTATACCAATGGAGCCAATCATTCGTTGCTGAGGATCCCACCCGGAGGTGGGGAAGCGAAGACGATACTGGGCGGCGGCGGGACCGGTGAGCGGCAGTTGTTTCGGCCACGGGCGGTCCGTATCGATGATGATGGTTGGGTCTGGGTGCTGGATCATGGCAATCATCGTGGAGTGGTGATCTCTCCGACAGGAGATCTTCGCCACTTCGGAAGCGCACCCTATCTCCCCGATGGCGGGGCCCGGGTGCGCCAGTTGAAAAAGCAGCAGGAAAAACTTCAGGAGCAGCGATGACTGAATTCAACAGCGACTCCTCGGAAAAAACGGAGAGTCCCGGCTGCATCATCTTGGCGCTGGTGTTCTTCTCGTTACTGATTGGACTGGCGATGCTGGTCTTCATCGCCGGATGCCAGTCCCCGTCTAATGGTGCGGCATCGTCTAATACTGTGGCATCGTCTAATGCTGTGGCTCCTCAGGGCCCCGGATGGAGAACGATGACCAGCGCAGATGGCTCTTATCAGGTCCATCTCTACATCCCCGATCCTGCGCCACTCAATCAGGAGTTCACCGCCCACGGCACCGTCTTCAAGGATGGGATCCCCATCTCCGAGAGTGCCGAAGTCGTGTTCGATGGCGGGATGCCGCAGCATGCTCACGGGTTGGCCGTGCCGGTCGTGACGCTTCGTCGCCCGGCGGGCGGATTCGTCGCTGCAGGGGTTCGATTCCACATGGGAGGACGCTGGCTGCTGACGGTGGACATCATCGAAGGACCTCATCTGGAGCGGGCCCGAGGCTGGGTGGAGATCCGTTGAAGTTCATCTGGTTTCTGTCGCTGCTGCTACTGGCCACGGTTCAAGAGCCGCCGCCGCCTCCGAACCCTCCTCCCGCGGCGGCCACCGAGGAGCCGTTGCAGGGTCCGCTGCTTGCGGAACCGCTCCGCAGTCTGGCACTCTCGCTTCGAAGAGCGGCGGCACCTCCCGTCGATCGGACCAACCGCTATGCCGACCATCCGGCGGCGGTGCAACTGGGCGCCTTGCTCTTCTCCGATCGAGGGCTATCGGGGGATGGGAAAAGTTCCTGCGCGACCTGTCATCGTCCCGATCAGCAACTGGTCGATGGCAAGACCCATCCGCGGGGATTCAACCAGATCCCGCGCGACACCCCGACACTTCACGACGTCGCCGGCCACCGCTGGTGGGGCTGGGATGGTCGCTGGGATTCGCTGTGGATGCAGGCTCTGAGTCCGATCGAGGAGGTCGACGAGATGGCCGGAGATCGTCTCCTGGTGCTTCGCCATCTGGCGGCGACTCCGCCGTTGTTACAGCGATATCAGCAGTTGTTCGGTTCACTTCCAGATCTATCCGCCCTCCCCGAGAAGGCGATCAAGGGAGGAGAGCCGACCGCCGAGTGGCTGGCGCTGTCGCAGACACGTCGGCGAGAATTGAATCGAGCCTTCACCCACATCGGCAAGGCGATCGCTGCCTACGAGAGGACGCTGCGCGGTCCGTCGACTCCCTTTGATCATTATCTGGAGGCGGTCGCAAAAGAGGATGCAGTGGCCGCCGCTGAATATCCGATTTCTGCGCGAAGGGGTTTGCAAATATTCCTCGGCAAGGCGCAGTGCATCCGCTGTCATAGTGGTTCGATGTTGTCGGATGGAGAATTTCATGACACGGGGATTCTCACCAGTGGTCGCACGGCTCGAGACGCGGGCCGCTACGGTGGCATCCAGGAGTTACGGATCCATCCGTTTCGAAGTGGTGGGGAGTACTCCGACGATTCGCAGGGAGCCCGTGCCGGTCGAACCGAACGGCTCCAGCGAGATGTAGCGCAGTGGGGCGCCTTCCGAACCCCTTCCCTCCGATATCTGGTGGGCACCGCTCCCTATTTCCACGACGGTGGCATGGCAGACCTGCGCTCGGTGGTCCGTTTCTATACCTGGCGGCAAGGAGCCAGGCCGACCGGAGCCGGTCACTCTCACCAAGGGGAGACGATGTTGACCCGCATCAGCCTGACCCGGCAAGAAGAGGACGATTTGATCCACTTCCTCGAAAGTCTGTCTGCCAGGGAATCCTCCCCGACCCCCGATGACTAGGGTGTGAGTGGGGGTTCTCAGGGCATATAATGGATGGATACCGCTACGGTCCAGTCCGATTACTCATCTTGAATGCCCCTCGGGCATCGCTTTCAGGAGGCTTCCATGTCCACCTCATTCAGAACTCGCTGGATGCTGCTGGTTTGCATCACCTGCACCATCTTTGGTGGCTTCATCGCAGTGGGCCACGATAACGACCCCAAGGCCAGAGATCGTCAGCCTCCCTATACTGGACCGGGTTATCGCAGCGGCCTGCCAGGTCCGCAGCCGTTCGGTCCGGTCGGGGGATTCCCATCGGATGGGATCAACCTGGAGTCCTGGATCACCTTGCCCGAGATGCAATCAGGCATCTCCAATGGAAATGACTGCTGGGGTTACACGGCTCCGAGCGGTCGAGAGTACGCCCTGATGGCACATTCCAGCGGTACCACCGTGGTCGAGGTGACCAATCCGGGTAATCCCACCATCCTCGGAACCGTGGCGGGGCCCAACAGTCTCTGGCGCGATGTGAAGACCTATCAGAATTTTGCTTATGCGGTTTCGGAGGGGGGCGGTGGAATTCAGGTCATCGATCTTTCCAATGTGGATAACGGCCAATTCCCGCTGACCAACACCATCACCACTGGCGGAGGCCTCTCCTCTCACAATGTCGCCATCGATACCGATTCTGGTTACCTGTATCGATGTGGTGGCGGCGGCAACGGATTGCGCTTCTACAACCTCAACAATCCGGGCACTCCGGTGTTCGAGGGTAGTTGGAACGATCGTTACGTTCATGATGCACAGATTGTCCAGATGCAGGCGGGGCCCTTCGCCGGTAGCCAGGTGGCATTTCTGTGTACCGGCAACGGTCCGGTCAGTTTTGATATCCTCGATGTCACCAACAAGGCCAACGTCGTGCTCCTGGGGCAACTGATCTATCCTGGAGGGGCGTACAGTCACCAAGGTTGGTTGTCCTCCGATCAGCAGTATTTTTACCTCGGCGATGAACTGGACGAGGGACCGGGCGTTCCGACCAAGACCTTCGTGATCGATGTTTCCGATCTGACCACTCCGATCCTGATGGATGAATACACCAACGGAAACAGTGCCATCGGGCACAACATCTACACCGTCGACAATCTGGTTTACGAGGCGAATTATCGCAGCGGCCTGCGGATACTCGACGGAACGAACCCGCTCAACTTGACCGAGGTGGCCTACTTCGATACCTACCCCACCGATGACAACAGTAACTTCAATGGGCTGTGGAGCGTTTACCCGTATTTCCCGAGTGGGACCATCATCGGCAGCGACTTGGAGCGAGGTCTGTTCGTCTGGTCGCTGGGAGCGACACCTTTGACCTTCTCTTATCCCGCAGGGATCCCGGACCAGCTCAATCCATTTGGCGATACGCTGACGGTTCAGATCGTTCCCGGATCGGGCTTCGAGGTCGATCCGCAGAGTGCAACGCTGTGGTTCGATGCGGGAAGCGGCTGGATGACCAGCCTGATGACTCAAGTGGCACCCGGCAGTGTCGAGTACCTCGCCCTCTTTCCCGCCGTCGATTGCGGAACCGATGTGCGTTGGTATGTCGAAGCCAATGTGATCGGCGGGAGCGCCATGACCGATCCTCCATCGGCGCCCGTTTCCTTCTACAGCGCTCCGGCGATGCTGGGGGTCAACTCCCTCTTCACCGACGACATGGAACAAAATCCAGGCTGGACCGCGGGGGCGGCAGGAGATGCTGCCACCACAGGAGTGTGGACGCGAGTGGCTCCGATCGGCACCGCAGCGCAGCCGTCCGCGGATCATTCGGTGGTGGGTACCCGTTGCTGGGTCACTGGCCAGGGCAGCGTGGGAGGGGCGTTGGGCGAGAATGACGTCGACGGCGGCGTGACCACGCTGACCTCACCCAACTACGATCTTTCCACCGCCACCAGTCCGATCATCAGTTACTGGCGCTGGTTCTCCAACAATAGTGGAGCCGGCCCGGGAACCGATACTTTCCGCGTCGATATCAGTGCCAACGGAGGCACCACATGGACCTCGGTAGAGGTGATCGGCCCGACCGGCAACTTCACCTCGGGTGGTTGGTTTCAGCATCAGTTCCAGGTGGCGGA
Organism: Planctomycetota bacterium; assembly: GCA_028825265.1. Taxonomy (GTDB): domain Bacteria; phylum Planctomycetota; class UBA8108; order UBA1146; family UBA1146; genus QNYK01. Next base: position 585 of record JAPKAM010000013.1, on the reverse strand, counting down.
TTTCATTCCGTTAACCGCAACGGTGCGGCTCCGCTTCCGCGCCGAGGACGTGGCCGCCGCTTCTATCGTGGAGGCCGCCATCGATGATCTGGTGGTGGGAGAGTTGTTTTGCAACGACTGCAACGGTAATGGCGTGGCCGATGATCAGGACATCGCCAGTGGCACCAGTCAGGACTCCGATAACGATGGAACCCCCGACGAATGTCAGTGCATTCCCTGGGTCCGAGGCGAACTCAACGATGACGGCACCATCGATCTCTCCGATGCGGTGACCCTGTTGATCTACCTCTTCAATGGTGGGCCGACCCCCGATCCGACCGATCGAGGAGATGTCAATGATTCGGGCCAGATCGATGTGGCCGATGTGATCTACCTGGTCGAGTACCTGTTCGCGGCTGGATCCGCGCCGCCGGCGCCGTTCCCCAATCCAGGAGGTTGCCCCTAGAACCGACCGTCGACTCGAGCCCGGGAACAAACCGGTCGGGACTCGCGGCAGCGGCCTGAGCGGCAGCGGCCTGAGCGGCAGCGATCTGAGCGGCAGCGATCTGAGCGGCAGCGGTCTGCGCGATGGCGCACCGATGCTTC
>JAPKAM010000101.1 GCA_028825265.1 Planctomycetota bacterium | reverse complement strand
AGAGGCAGAAGCGGCTAGAGGGATGTACCGGAGCTGGGTTTCTGCTCCTCTTTGATCTTCTTCGAGGTCTGTTTGGCTTTCGGGGTCGTCGCCGCGACCCTTTTCGGCAGCGGACTCTCTTTCCCACGAATTGCGAGGATCGTCATCGCGGTCCCGTAGGATGAACTGCGCGGGAAAACGCGATCATTCCACGAATTGTCCTCACCCCTCACTTGCCACAAACGCGCCAGGATTCGCTGTCGTAGCGGCTCACGCTCCTCTTCGGGGAGAGCCTGCAATGCCCTGGCCGCGTGGGTGTGCGCATAGAAGAAGTAGTACGGAGCGATGTAGTACGGTGGATTGTGGGTGCCCGTCTGCGCGCGCCGCTTCTCCAGCCATTCCCAGTGCTCGAGGAAGGCCTCGACGGATGAGCGGACTCGTTTCGCATCGGCACGACCGGCCAGCCAGAGTGCCGTTTCGCACACGGCCATCCGTGCGCAGGCACCTTGTACCGCCTCGAAGCCCTCTCCGGTGACTCGGTCAGGATTGGTGGAGTACTGAAATGCACCGCTCTCGAGGCGGGCGGCTTCGAGTGTATCGAGAGCGCGCTCGATCACTTCGAGATCAAACTTGTAGCCGTGATCTCTGGCTCTCATCAAAGCCAGTACTGCCGGTGCTGTCATGAAAGGGGAGGCGGGACTCGATGCTCCTGCTCGACGACGGCGGGAATAATTCCAACCGCCACTGGCAATCTCATTTTCGACCAGAGTAGAGATCAGTTGTTCAACCAGCTGATGGCATGGCTTCTTCAACTTGGAGGGGATGGCAGCCAGTTCCTGCATCCGAAGGATGGTTTCAAGGCTTTCGATGTGTCCCCAATCTCGAACATCGTAACCGCCGCTGAAGCCGACACCCATGCGCGGTGCACGCAGTGATTCCTGCAGCAGGAAAGAGAGGCCACGCATCACTGAATTGGCCCGCGCAGAATCCTTTTTCAATCCAGGAACCTCGATCAAGGAGCGCATCACGATGGCCGTTCCACCGACACGATATCCGGGAGGAATTTGCCCCCCTTCGCGGTACACCCCCTCGTAAGGCCATTCTCGAACTTCGACCTGCTTTTTTGACTTGGCATCGGATCGATCCATCGATTCCTGGTTGGACACCAGGGTCGAGATGGATGCCTCGATCGCCTGGCTCCAGTCCGGCTCATCCTGGGGAATCGCCACCGGGCTTGGAACTTTCAGGGCGGAAATCAGCAGAATTATCATCATCGAGGTCGACATGGGGCCTCCATCGGCTTTGGATTGGCCGAGATCATCGCATGCAGAAGGGTGCCGGGGAAAGCCCACGAAATTGGAAGAGATGGAGAGGCCTGTGGCTAGAAATACTACACTATTACCCGAAATGGGTACCGCATCTGGGGGAGACTCCCCTTGAGATCCTCTGGAAACGACGCTCTGAAACTCCAATTATTTGATTTAAAATACTTCTGTTTATAGACTTACGTTGGATTTACTCGGGTTGGGCTGAGAGATTTCCCAAGGGAATCGTGGCGGGAACAGGGTTTGCAGGTATTCGTGAGTGCGTGCCGCCTGTTTGTCGGCGATTTAGCCCCATCGAAAGGAATCAGCTCCGTGACACCGTCGAGTCTTCACTGGAATCAAATCTGGAACCTTCGGGTCAAGCTGGTGTTGCTGCTGGCTTGTCTGCTGGCGGGGACGTTGGCGATTCAGGGTTGGCTCGAGGAACTCAAGCGACAGCGATTACTTCAGGCGGTGGAAAAGATCGCCGAGAACATCGCGGCCGAAGCCGTGGTGATGGGAATCTATGCCACCGCGGCACTACCTTTGTCCGAGTCAGAGATACGCATCGCATTCAAGCCCAACACTCGATCTGCGGGCCAGCGCGAGTTGCAACTCGACCAGGAGACCGACTTACTTTTGGCCCAGCTCAAGAGCAGGGTTCTCGCCATGGATTCGGGGTCGGAATCGGATTCCGAGGAAAATCTTCTACTCCGATCGGGTGTCGAGCAACTGATGATTGCTCTCATGCAGAAGAATCATCCAGACATCGCCTTCGACGCCTCGATCTTTGCCCGTGCTGATTTCGAAGCCGTTGCCAGCGCTGAGATGACTTCCGGCCTTGACATTATAGGAACCTCTGATCTTAATCATGGGAGCCGATTGGGGACCCGCCCAGGATTTCGGGAGAGGTCGACGAGCGGTACCGTTCTTACCCATCAGGTGGTGCCAGAGGAAAGTCATCTGGAGGCGGATGGGGAAGATCTAGAATCAAGTCAGTCCGCAGGAAATGCGTCGAGAAGGGCCGTCGAATCTCATCCAAGCGCAGATCCCCGGATGCATCCGATGCCTCCGATGCCAGGAATTGAATTGGCCAAGCGGCAAGGGAATGTCGATCGCGAATCTTTTTCGTTCGGGACCACCGATTTCATGGCTGCTGATCCAGGTGAATTCAATGGGATGGCGATCCAGTTACAGCCTCATCTCGATGGCCTTCAGGAACTGGTGAATGAAGCACGTTACTACGACCTGACGGCGACCATTTCGGTATTTCTGATCGGGCTCGTGATTGCCTGGGTGCTGGGTGCTCGTTTGATGCGTCCGGTGACCGAGGTGGTCGAAGGAATGCGTTCGGTGGCCAGCGGAGATCTCTCGGTCCGGTTGACCGAGAGCAATGATCCTGAGTTCGGGTTGGTCAGCCGCCAGTTCAACGACATGGTTCTTCAGATCGAAGATGCTCGGGGTCTCGAGAAAGGTCTGGAGCACCGTGAACGAGTCCAGTCGATGGGAGATCTTGCGGCAGGAGTGGCTCACGATATTCGGAATCCACTCAGTGCCATCTCGCTGCATGTCGGCCGCATCCGAAGAGATTTCGTACCGAGTGACCCCATCGCCCGTGAGCGATTCCTGGGTTCCACAGGGGATGTAAAGGAAGAGATCGAGCGACTGAATTGCTTGGTCACTGATTTCCTGCAACTGGCTCAGCCGGCGGCTCATGAGTCGGAGCGGGTCAACCCTGGGGACTTACTCGAAGATCTCCGGCGATTACTCGAACAAGAAGCAGGAGTTCACAACATTGAACTCGTCATCGAAGTCCAAGATGGGCTGCGCGAGGCGATCTGGAACCGAATCGAAGCCAAGAGTGCATTTCTCAACATCGCAATGAACGCATTGCAGGCGATGGAAAGTGATGGTGGAACTCTCAAGATGACGGCTCGGTCGGATGATCAATGGATCGTGATCTCCTTCATCGACGATGGTCCTGGCATCGATGATCAGGACCTCGGACGAGTGATGCTTCCCTACGTCACCATGAGGCCAGGGGGGACTGGACTTGGGCTCGCCATTTCTAGACGAGTTGCCGAGCGACATGGTGGGCGCCTCGAATTAGATTCTGAACTTGGAGTCGGAACTGAAGTGAAGTTCCTGCTGCCAGCGGAAGAAGTGGAAGGAAAGAGCTAATGGATCTTCCCGTGAGAATTCTGGTCGCCGATGACGAACGAAGCCAGCGGGAAGTACTGGTCTCTTCTCTTTGTGGAGAGGGTTTCCGCGCGGAAGGGGCCACCGGCCTTCCTCAGGCGCTCGCCCTGCTGGAACAGGCAAGGGAGGCCGACGACCCGTTCGGAGTGGTGGTGACCGATCTCCGGATGCCCACCGATAAGGAGGGACTCGAACTTCTCCAGCAGGCTCGCCACGACGATCCGCTTTGCGAGGTGGTCCTAGTGACTGCTTATGCCACCGACGATGTGGCCTTTCGCTCCGGCAAGGCCCGTGCCTTCGGTTTCTTATCCAAGCCCTTGGATTTCGAGAAGACCCTCATCACCATTACATCCGCTGCGGAAAAGTCCAAACTGGCTCGAGATCATGCGAGCCTCATGGAATTGCTCGTCTCGGGGAAGGATGCTTTCTGCGGCATCGTAGGCAAGAGTGCTGGGATGACCGATCTCTATCGGCTGATCGAGCGGGTCGCCGGTGTTGATTCCACCTGTCTGATCTTAGGTGAGAGCGGAACGGGTAAGGAACTGGTCGCTCGTGCAGTGCATCAGATGAGTGCTCGTAAAAAGAGACCATTTCTGGCGATCAACTGCGCAGCGATTCCCGCCAACCTGATCGAGAGCGAGTTGTTTGGTCATGAGAAGGGCGTATTCACCGGAGCCACTTCTCGTCGGGTGGGGCGCTTCGAAGATGTGTCAGACGGAACCTTGTTCCTCGATGAGATCGGCTCGATGGATCTGAGTCTGCAGCCGAAATTACTTCGCGCTGTTCAAGAGATGGAGTTCTCTCGAGTCGGTTCTGCAGAGACGATTCCCTTTCGGGGAAGAATCGTCGCGGCGACCGCAAGAGATCTCGAATCCGCAGTGGCGGAGGGTGAATTCAGGGAGGACCTGTTCTTCCGTCTCAATGTCATCGTTTTGACGATTCCGCCGCTTCGTCAGCGCAAGGAGGATCTTCCCTTGCTGATCGATCACTTCCTGGCTGTTGGAAGTCGGCGCCATGGAAAGGTTTTCCAGGGCGTGTCTGGTGCGGTACTGGCGGCTTTCGAGAAGCACCTATGGCCCGGTAATGTCAGGGAGTTGGAGAATTCTCTCGAAAGAATGATGGTGCTCGGAGATGGGGAAGTGCTAGGCGAGGACCTCCTTCCACCGACAATTGCGAGCCCCGGATCGCAGCAAGGCCCCTCGGGAGATGGACAGTTCCAGTTGCCCAGAGAAGGCTTGATCTTGGATGATCTGGAGCAAAACCTGATCGAGCAAGCCCTCGAGAGAACCGGAGGACGGCTGGATCCTGCCGCAAAAATGTTGGGGATTTCCTATAAGACCCTCCAGTACCGGGTCAAGAAGTACCGATTGAAGAAGGAGAACGGTGTGTCGTCGGAGGAAATTGTCCCCGGCGAAGGCCGAATCGCCTAGGCTCTGGGGCGATTGGTTCGCCCCGGAAGACTCCTTTGGGAGTCAGGAATAATTGTTGATTCCAGAGTATAGGATAACCTGGGTATAGAATGAGCAGTGAAGGCTGATTCTCGAGCAACCGACTGGTTCTCGAAGGACGGCGCTGCACAAGGAGAATAGCGATGAGTTCTGCGATGAAAGCGGCTGCGCTGACACTGCTAATAGTAGTGATCGGATTTGCGTTGATGAGTTTCCTCGGTGATGGGCCAGAGGGGCCAAACGGGACAGGATCGGGAGTCGAGGGTCTCAACCCTTCGGCGTCGGATTCCATGACTCCTGTGAAGCGCCTACCCGAGCGAGAAGTTCTGAAGTCGAGTATTTCGGGACGGGTTCGCGACGAGGGCGGGACCCCTCTTCCTGGAACCACCGTGATGATGTTTCGTCTCGATGGTGGCAACGGAATCGCCTCGGCGACCTTGCTTTCGCAGCAGAGTGTCGCTGCCGATGGAACCTTCAAATTCGATCAACTCGCTGCCGGGTTGTTTCGCTTCCAGGCATCGCTTTCAGGCTATCAGAGTCAGAAACTAGACGTCTCGCTGATCGATGGAGAGAGTCCTCCAGAAGTGGTCTTGATTCTCACCTCGGGGATGTCCATCAGCGGCACCGTCTACGATCCGCTTGGCCAGCCAATACCGAATGCGCAGATCGCTGCATTCAAGGAGCGAGTTTCTCAGGAAGCTCCGCTTCAAAAGCGACTTCAGGTCCTCCTGGAACTTCAAGAAATGCAGGAGGAAAACGGCATCGTGGCCGTTTCCGATGCCTCAGGGAACTACGTGATCGCTGGCCTCGAAAACCTCTCCTACAGGCTTCAATCGGTAGTCGGTGGTTTTTCACCGATGGAGAAGCGCTACATTGCCGCTGGCAGTACTGAGGTCGACTTTGTACTGGACCTGGGAGGAGTCCTCTCGGGTACGGTCCAGGATCCCGGCGGTCGTGCCATCGTCGATGCGGTGATCGAGGTGTATCGCCAGACCGGTACCCAGGACATCATCGAGATTATCCAGGAGCGGGCCATGCCGCCGCTGGCGGCGGTGCAGACCGATGGCAGCGGATTCTTCCGGTTTGATCAACTCGGTGGTGAAAGCAAGTACCGCCTGGTCACTCGAGCCGCTGGATTCCAGTCGCGTCAGTACCCCGACCTGCAAGTCCTATCTGGGGCCTCTGAACAAGTGGATGTGGTGCTGGTTCCGGGCGCAGTGATCCAAGGGACCGTCTACGATCCTCTTGGATCCCCACTCAAAGGAGCACGGTGCAAGGTGAATCCGATGGGAGCACGCACCGAGGGTCCGCCGATCGACCTGACCGATGCCGGATTACTGACCGATTCCGATGGGGCCTTCAACTTCGATACCCTCGACGATTCTGATTACCGCCTGATCGTCAGTGCACCTGACTATGCGACGTATCAAGAACTACGGATTCGACCCGGTGCAGATTCGATCAGCATCCAGTTGAGTGATGGAGCGGCGATCAGTGGGAGTGTCCTTGACGCAGAAACCAATGGGCCCATTTCGGGTGCCATGGTGACTGTCAATGATGTAGCGGACGTCAAGAAGACTGCAATCACCGATGGCAACGGTCGCTACTATGTTCGCGGTGTTACCGAGCAGCGCCGTCCCATCGCTTACGTGAGCGTGACGTCTACCGGATACATGCGCTCCGGAAACGTACAGGTCGAGGTCACCGAGGGCGCAGAAAGTTCGGGACAGGATTTTTACCTCGAGCGAAACGGCGTGGTTCGTGGAGTGGTTCTGGCCGCCAACGGGAGTCCCTTGCAGGGAGTCTCTGTCAGTGCCAGGAAGCAGCATTCAGAGCAGAATCCGGTGACGGTGAATGCGGCTCCTTCTGTGACCAGTAATGCCGACGGAACATTCGAGGTGATCGAAGTTTCTCCAGGATCAGGCATGTTCCTCGAAGGATCCCATTCCCAGTATCTGACCAGTGAGTCCGATCGATTCGACCTGACTGCTGGTGGCGCCATCGATGAGGTGGTGTTGGTGATGAAGATCGGTGGGGAAGTGAGTGGAATCGTCATCGACGAGGTCGGTACCCCCATCGAGGGAGCGGTCGTCGCAGTGCGTGACAACTGGTTCGGTGAAGTGAATCCAGAGTCCCTCCCAAACAAGGCTTACTCCGATGCCGCGGGCAACTGGTTGATCAAGAGTCTTCCCGACGGAGATCACACCCTTCTTTGCTCGGTCCCAGGATACCTGCTGATCGAACGAAGCGGAGTTGCGGTGACCGAGGGGCACAACCATGGCAATGTCGAGTTACAGATGGTCAGAGGTGCTGTGCTCGAGGGTATGGTCACCGAGATGAGCGGCGTACCCATCGAGGGGGTCCGTGTGACCGCCCTCGATACCAGCGATGGACTGCGCAAGGTGAACCGCACATCGGATCTGACCGGAGGGTTCCGATTTGACGACCTGGGACGTTTCCCGGTCGATCTCATCGTCGAGAAGAACGGGTTTGCGGATATTCGCCTGTTCGAGGTCGCTGTCGACGCCGCTCCTATCACCATCCAGATGGAAGCTCTCGGTGGAATTCGCGGTACCGTGATCGACGAGACTGGTGTTGCCCTGCGAGCTTTTAGCGTTTCTCCGAGGATCATCGAAGGCGATCGTGAAGTGACTCGTGTGCCTGCAAGAACGTTTCAATCGGACGACGGCCGTTACGATTATGATGGCCTGCAACCGGGAATCTACACCGTGATCATCGGTGCACCTGGATTCGCCCAGGATGTGCAGGAAAACGTCATGGTCCGCTCGAATCAGTGGGTCGACCTTCCGACGGTAGTTCTCGGACAAGGGGGCCGAGTCATGGGACGGATCATCGATGCGGCTACCGAGCAACCGGTCGCCGGTGCCAAGGTGACCGTCGTCGGAGGAAATCGAAACTTCCTCAACACATCCCTCGGTGGCAGTGGTAAGGGCAGAAGAGATCAGATCTTGACCGGGGCCGACGGTTACTTCGAGTTCATCGAACTGGCGGTGCCATCGGTTTCACTGAAGATCGAGCACCGGGCCTATATCACCATCGGCATCGATGGAGTGACGAGCGGCACGTCCGATTTGGTGATCGCCATCGGAGCCGGGGGCATTATCGAGGGACGTATTTCTGATCAGGACGGAAATTACCTCGCCGGAACTCAGGTGCTCCTCTCGGGAGGACAGAAGGGGACCGATGCGAGGGTTCAGAGTGATCGGAAGGGTTTCTTCTCCTTCCCTGGTTTACCCAGTGGTCACTACACCGTTCGGGTGACGAACTTTGGTCGTGGAGATGGGACTCCCACTCACATCAAGAATGCGCCGACCCACGATCTGTTCGTCAAGGAGGGCACCACCGAGTTCCTCGAGATCGAGATCGAGGTCTGATCGAGGCACTAGACGAGACTGCAATACCTCAACCGGGGTATGGGACGAGACCAATCGGGGTGAGTGGGCCCCAACCTCCGTCCCGTACCTCGGTCTTCCAATTCTAGGGAGACCGTAAACCTTTAAAAAATAACAACTTAAGTTGTGCGTGGAAATTAGACGTGGGATGGCGGAAAATGGCCCCTGCTTTGCTATTACCGATGGTGTGAGTGGTGATGCCTGCTACCTCAACGAATGGTTTTGTAAAAGTAGTGGCTTGCTCGAATTTCTTCGGCGATCACCGCCTCTACGAAAGGTGCTGCAAGAATGAGCGATCCGATGAAATCGAAAGCTGAAATTCACCGGAGCCCTGGGTTCCCCCAAGCCCAATACCTCCCCGGAACTACTCGCAGGAGAGTTCTGGCCCATGTGACGCTGGGTGTAGTCCTCACCCTGGTCGTCGTTCCCGGGGTTCCGGTGATGTCTTCTATTTGTCCACTGGCCTCGGCAGGCGACCCCGCAACGGCGGAAGAGTCGGTCTCGACCGTTCCCGCTCAGGATGTTGCAGATGCCGCATCTTCCTCTGCGGCTAAGATCGATCGCTGGATCACCGACCTGGCTGCGGATTCCTGGAAATCACGTCAGCTCGCCAGCGAATCGTTGATCGGCGAGGGGGAGTCGGTTCGTGAGGCCATGAAGCGGGCCCTGGCCAGCCAGGATCCTGAAGTCGTGGCACAGGCCCAATCGATCCTGAAAGCATTGGATCGGAAGAAACAGGCGTCGCGCTCGGGGGGCGATGGGACTCTGGGCCAGAAAATACGCACGACTACCGATGGTCCGATCGCCATCGACTTCGATGGGCTGCCCGTGCCTGTCGATCCCATTCCGTTTCCTGGCGGTCACGATCCGTTGGATGGAATCCGAAGAGCAGAAGAGCAACTGAGGAGATGGGAACAGCAGATGTTCCGACGCTTTCCTTCGGCTCGGTCGAGGCTTCCTTTGGGGGGCCAGACTCTCAAGCCGCGTCAGACTCGAGAGAACAGGAGTGAGCATGGCTGGTCTACCAGCAGTGAGGTTCGCATCACTCGTAACGGTCAGGTGATTCTGGAGAGCCACAATTCCGGGAGCCGTATGACCCTTGAGCCACTGGGGTTGACCCTTGAAGAAGTGCATCCGTCCTTGCGAGCACACCTTCCGGGATTGGCCGAGGGCGGTGTCATCGTCTCTCGCGTGCGAGATTTGAGTCCGGCATCGATCGGTGACTGGAAGGTTCACGACATACTCACCGCCATGGATAAAACGCCGATCCGCTCGCTTGAGGATGCTCAGCAGCGACTTCAGGAACTGATGAATCCAGATTCTACAATTCATATCATCCGCCGAGGCCAAGCCCAAATTCTGGGGGCCATCGGTGTCCAAGAGCCGAAGCCGAAACGCTTCTAACCCAAGGAGACAGGAACCCAACATCATGAAAACTTATCTTTACTACGGCTGGCTAATGCTCGTGTGTGGATTTGTCCTTCCAGCCTGTATTCATGTCCATCCGGGCCATTCTGCATTTGCAGAAGAAGTCGATAATCCGCGCATCGG
>JAPKAM010000192.1 GCA_028825265.1 Planctomycetota bacterium | reverse complement strand
CCCCGCTCAACACTCCCATCAACACCCGGCTTCGCGTCTCGCCCAGCGCAACTCGGCTGCGATGCCGTCGATCAGGCGCTTGCGTTGTTCCGCTTGCTTCACACCCTTTGTCAGGAGTGGCCATGTGTAGGTTTCGACGGCGATGTGTGGAGCCGGCTCCTTGCGACGAAGGGCTTCGGTGAGTAACGCCTTGGCGTCGTCACGGGTGGTCTCTAGTTTTCCATGACGGGCACTGGATACCGGAACATGGAAATGAGTTCTGATTTCTTCGATGGACGTCAGATCATGATCCTGAATTCGAGCGAGGTCGTTCATCCGAATGATGCTTCCATCCTTCATCCGAGCAGCACTCTGGTGCAGGTAGCGTGGCTCGATGTATTGGAGGAGTTCCTTGTATGCCGCAGGGGATCGGCTCGGATTGGACAGCGAGATGGCGCTGGTGATGTGAGTTTTGCCAACGAGGATTCCCGCACGATCGAGACGGCGCCAGTCTTCCAAAGGAGAGCGATAGAGTACTGCGGAGTGACATGCATCGAGATTGACGGTCCAGTGGCGACGCAATAATCCTTCCGCACGGGAGCGATGGCATTGCAGCGCCCTGGCCAGAACGGGTAACTCTGGTTTCAGGTATTCCTTCCAGAAGGCGATGACATCTTCGGCACACTCGAAGGTGGTATCGGGTTCCGGCTCGGCGTTGAGTGCGATGTGAATGCCAGTCTTCTGTTCAATTTGTGCCAGGTGCGCGACCACCTTCAGGTATCCGGCAGCCATCTTTTCGAGGATCGCCGGGGTGTTGCCGGCCGGTCGGTAGCCACCTCCCAGAGTTGAGATGGTCAAGTGGCGCGCCTCCGGAACGATACGAACGAGTACATCGGCGATGAGACAGGTGGTCTTGGCGCGTGCGACATGGGCCCAGGAGGGAAGGTAAACCTGGTCCTTGACGACCTCTGCATGGAAATCTTTCAAGGGGAAGGCATTGACGCTGTAGATGTGGAGATCGAGATCTCGCAGCCGATCTCCGACAGATTCAGCCACTCCCTTTCGAGATAATTGACCCGCCAAGCTTTGACCGATGTGGGGCGAGATGGCAAAGGGTTCGCCGGGACAGACCCGATCTCTGATCGGAATCACGAAGTCATCGATGGCCGCATTGAAATCACGAAGTGTCGCCGAAGGGTGTGCGTTCATCTCGTATCCGAGTGGCTGGTTTTGTTGTCCCTGGGAGATATACATCTTGGTTAGGGTGCTCCTGTTTTAGACATCACGCTGCCAGAGACGCCCTCGATGGTGCTGTCGCCGAGGGGAATTCCGTACATGGTTAGGTTCCCCTCCACGCTCTGGACTAGGATGCCGTCGCGGCCATCGATGGCCGTGACATTACCGGTGATGTAGCGAATCTCGAGGGCTCCGTCGCGGCCCCAGACTTCAATATCGCCCGTGACTTGACCCAATGTGCAATCGCCGGCTCCATCTCGAACTTTGACCGGGCCCTCGAAATTGGTGACGGAACAGGGACCGTGTCCTGAAGAGATCACCAGCGAGCCCGTTCCATCGACCACATCGATCGATCCCCGCAAACTGGTGATGGAGAGATCGCCGTGGAAACCGACGATGGCGATGTCCCCGCTGCTGTCCTGGATCTTGAAGGCCAATCGGGAGTCGTCGCCCGCGGGCAACACGATGTGGAGATGAACCTGACAATCTTCTCCCGCCTCGAGCTGCGGTTCGATGACGCGAATTCTTTTGAGGCCTAGGGTGCCACCAGTGATGGAAATACGAACTCCGGCGGTGAGCTCACGCTGACGCTGCGGGTCGGACGCTTGGCAGGCGACCTCTGCGGTGGCGACGATCTGGTCGGCGCTCTCATCCCGGACGACCGTCAGTGAACCCGGGCCGCACATCAGGATCAGTGTCTCGAGGCCGTTGACCGGCACCGTTTCGATGATGGTGGGTGGCTTCGAGGGTGTGGTGACGATCGGTTCAACGATGGAACTGACCACTTGAACGATTGCGATGGGGTCGGATTTTATTTCCTTGGCCGCCTCCTGCGCGATGTCCTCGACCGGAGGTTGCGCTGGGATGATTGCAGTTGGGATGATTGCAGTTGGGATGACTACAGCAGGGATGACT
>JAPKAM010000191.1 GCA_028825265.1 Planctomycetota bacterium | reverse complement strand
CGACCGGATCGGGATCATCGATTTTGAGCATGCTCATCCCAACCATCCGGCATTTGACTGGGTTCGACTGGAAACCGGAATCTGGCAAAAAGCACCTGAGTTGAGAGAACGGTTCATCGAGGGATATGGGGAAGAACCGGACTGGAGCGACGGAGCGGTCCTCGATGCCATCTGCGCCATCTATGCCGTCGGATGCATCGTCTGGGGGAGCCGGCATCAAGAAGCGGCCATCGTGGCGAACGGCCGCCGAATTCTCGATTGAGATGGCGAAGAGCGATGGCCCTCTGGATGGCTACTTCTGTTCCTCGCGCGCTTTCTCCTGGAGCGCGACGACTCTCTGTAGTTCGGAGCGAGCCGATTCGTACCCGGGAGCTTGCTGAAGTACCTTTTCCAGCTCTTCTTGTGCCTCATCCAATCGTCCCAGCAGCCGTAATATCCTCGCTCTGGTCACCCGATGAATCGGCACCGGCCTGCGCTTGAAGATCTGATCGAGATCGTTCAGAGCCAGTATCAAGACTGCCTGCGCCTCTTCGGCCCGACCCGCAGCGGTCAGAACCTCGGCCTTTCGTTGCAACCAGGGCGCCTTGAGAGCAGCGTTTTTCAACTGCTTCTCGATCAGTGAGAGCGCTTCCTCGTGCTGGCCGCTGGCGGAACTGGCTCGAATCAAACTGATGGTCAGCAAGGCACTCTCTCCTGCTCTTTCGATCATCTGCCGATAGAGGGTCGCCGCCAGCCCCGGGGCATCTCTCTTCTCGTACAGTGATCCGAGTCGCAGCACCGATTCAAGATCTGCGCGGATCGCATGAACCCGGCTCAGGTCGATGATCGCACCATCGATATCACCCAGTCGCTCGCGGATGCCCGATCGTTGACTCAGTACGTCGAGAGGAGCTGTTTCTGACACTTCCACCAGTTGGTCCAGCAACGTCAGAGCACGGTCATACCGAAGAGTGTCTCGCAAACAAAGAGCGCGCTCAAACTTCTCAGCGAAGGCATCGACTCCACAGCCACGCGCCGTCTGGCAATCCTGAAGCCCCAGCTCGGGGCGGCCATGAGCTCGACACAACTTGGCCCTGATCAGGTACAAGGAACCCGGATCATCACTCGATTCAATCCTCTTGTTGATTCGATCGACATCGACATGCACTCCATCGTGAGCCAGCAGGAGTGAAAAGGAACTCGTGATCATCCAGATCAAGAGGCCGGCCATCTGACAGATTCTGGACATCATTTCTCCTTTCCTTTGGTCGACACCCGTCGCTGATGAATCCCGATACACGCTTGTATTCCATCTCTCAGTTCGATGGTCCTCCAGCCGTCTTGCAGTTGCGGCTGTTGAGTTTCCATCGTGAGGAACCAATCCCCCGGAACTGGCTGGACCTGCTTGGAAACGATCTTCAATGTTCGCTCGACCTGAGCGAGTGAATTCCACCGACCAGATACATCGTGCCACACCTGCTGTTGCAATGGGACCACTGCTTCGATGCTCCTGGCGACCTCCTGCCCAGGACGATCGGAGCCTCGAAAGGGCAACAGTATCGTGGCCTGGCACCCGGACCAGGCCAACAGCATCAGGATCCACCGCAGTGCAGATTGCTCTACCGATCGTCGCTCGACCCCCTTGAAGGGTAACCCGGTGGAAAGCAGCAAGAAGGTGCCGAGCAGCATGAATTCCCCCGGAGCCACCGCAGGGATGTTCGTGAAGACGCTCTCATCGAACCACCGGGCCACTCCGACTGCAACGGCGACCACCCCGGCGACCGTCACCACTGCGCGAATTCCATCGGTGACGATCGATAGCGCCCGTTCTCCCGAAGCGGAAGGATATCGATCGTCGAACGATTCATCGAGGATCATTGCGGCAAGCCATGCGATGACCGGGAGTACTGGCAACAGGTAGCGTGGCTGTACCGATGGCCACAGCAAAAATATGATGAACGGAACCACGATGGAGAAAGCGAGTGGTCGATAACGATGATCCCCGAGCCAACCGGCGCCAGAGTTCATCTTTCCAGACAACAACATCAGCAAGGATGCCGGCAAGTATCCGAAAAATACCCCCGCGATGAACTCCCAACGATGGATCCACCACCCATCTTGAGAACCTGATCTTGCAGCCTCTCCAAACCACAC
>JAPKAM010000100.1 GCA_028825265.1 Planctomycetota bacterium | reverse complement strand
TCGATGACACTTGCGATCAAGAGCCACATTTCACTCTCCTGCAGGCAACCGGTGAGACGCCACTGGCGGATCTGATCGATGATGGCATCCAGGCGAGCGGCGTTGACCGGGGTCAGGTACCCCCTCTCGGCCGATCCTGCTGGAGAAAACTGCCGTACAAGAATTCCTTCTCTGGCCGGCAATTCCTGCTCCAGAAACCGAATCAATTTCAGAAATGGCAACCACGCTTCAGGGTCGCTGGGAGTCGCATCGTGAACCCTCTTGGCTTCGATCGGTTCCAGAGATTCCCAGTGATCCCGAACGCCACTGAATGTGGGCGGGCCCGGGCACTCCAGATAGACCTTCTGGAAAGCTAGGGAACAGTGCATCAGATCGGTGGAAACCACACGGTATCCGCTCGACCTGAAGAAGCGCCCCACCGCCCCACTCCCTGCAAACAGGTCGCAAATGGTTCCCCCTTGAAACCCGGCCCGTTCCGCGGCGAGCAGGATCTCATCCAGTAATCGGGTCTTGTTTCCAAGCCAGCGCAAACTACTCCTCGCAAAGCAGAAGCAATTCGCGAACCGATCGGTTGGAATCCCCCTGCCCCGAGTGCATCAAAAGTTTCTCGCGAATCTCAACATGCCCGTAGTATTCCAGCAGTAACTCACGGAACCTTCGTTCCGGCTGTTGTTCGCCCTGCTTTGCCCATCGGTTGGTCAGAAGTCCAGTATCGGTGGAGTACGAGATCAGTAGCCTTGAGTTCCGCTCCTTGCATGCATGAGCGACACGTCGAAAGGCACCCTCTACACGGACACTACTGCAGAAGTCAGAGCGAAATCGAATCTCCTGTTTCGGGTACCGTCCCTTGGTCAACGATCCTCCCCGACTCTCCAGTTCTGGATAGTCGTAGGCGACCAGGGTCTCTAGCACATGGTAAAAGCGAGAGTAGTTATCCGCGGTATAGGGCGGATCCAGGTAGACCAGATCCACCTCTTCGTCATCGAGCGGGCTACCGGGATCGAGCAACTCCTGAACATCACTACAGAAAACCCGGTTCCCAGCGAGCCTTGGCTTGTGAGACCACTCCCTGAGGATCGCCTCAAGCGCCAATTCGAATTGCTGAGCGATGTCAATTTTCCTGCGCTTCACCACGGCTATCAGTTCCGGATCTCGCTCGATCGATCGAGGCTGCGCAAAGTGACTGGTACCGGATGTACTCACGGAAACCGCATGCAGTAGTGCTGCGAGATAGATGGCCCGCTTCCTCGTCCGATGGGGATCAGCGTGCGGAATCGCCTCGATGGCATGGCGGATCGAATCGATCTGTATCGACTGCCTGAGCCCGAAGTAGACGTGAGACCAGTACGCAGTGCAGAGCATCGACGGAGAACCTACCTGAGATTTCCTTCTCTCGTCGAGCAGGGCTTCCAGGCGACTCGCCAGAGGTTGGTGCACATCTGCACCTTCTTCTCCTGCGGCGAATCCGCGGTCGCCATTTGGGAGCGGGGCCTGGGCCACGAAGGAACGATACCGATCCAAGGCGCCGCGATCGCCCGCCTTTCCCGAACCCTCTTCAATCACCCGGTCGAGCAGTGAATCTTCCAGTGCCAGGGCCCGAGGTGTCAGGCGGGTGAGCCACTGAGTATTCTCCTCGATGGCACTCGCCAGATCTTGTTCGTGATCGAGATGGTCCAGCTGCGTACGCCATGACTCATCCCCTTCGAGGTGAGCGCTGGCCACAACGGAGGAGAATTGTTGAACATCATTGCTCAGGATTCGGTAGGTCGGAGCGAACCAGCGAGACACGGCAGCGGTTCCTGCACACCCATCGAGAAGCGTTTTTCCTGGAGTGAGCAGATCTCGTACTGCACCGTCGAGAAAATCTTCACACAGCCTCGTCTTGGCGCCCATGTACCACAGGGTTCTCAATTCTGACAGTTCTCTGGTCATCCCTGACTACCAACCCGTTCGAGAATTTCGCGGAGACTGGCGAGCCAATCTCTCTGAAGGTTCGCGCAGCGCTCTGCACGAGGTCCGATCATGAGCGATGCCCAGCCCTTCCATGATGACACGAATTCAACCAGAGAGCCGCCACCGTCCGACATGATGATCAGGCGCACTTGACTTCTGAAGGGGCCCATTCCGGCGATCCAGGAGATGCCCCTCAACGAGGGGGGGCTGACGAGGTTTGGCTCGGCTAGTGCCACCACATCGTCCATCACGATCACGCCGCCAGAGAGCGGCGCCCCACCCCAGGGTTCCCAGATCAGTTCAAATCGTGATCCCGGCTTCCACGCCTCTCCCTGGGCCCATCGGGCAGATTCGAGACCCTGACACCATTGAGGCCATTCCTCTAGATTACAGATCGATTCCCATGTCTCCTGGGGATCGATATTGAACCAGGCGGTTTCACGAACCGAGAGTATTCGCAAGGTATCCAGAACCCCTCCATGGATCAGTCAGCCTACCCCCCTGCTCGGAGAGCCTAGCGATTCGACCCCAGCGTCCGGCATTCTGAGTCTCCGGATAGATGGGGTCAAGACCAGCACCCCAGATCAGATGACAAGTCGCCTCCGCCCTGTAATAATAAGGATTGGTTCAGGATTTGACGGGAGGCTCGATAGGGTTCCTTAGAACCCTGATCTCCAGTAACCATTACCCTCTGTATCCGTTTGAAGGGCGTGTAACTTTCATGACTCGACCGCTCTTGCCGCTGGTACAGGCCATCATCCTTTGCGATCGAGTTTACAAGGATGACGAAACACGGAAGTGCGTGCTTGCAGGTACTTTCAACCAGATCCCGCTGGCAGAATTCCCTTGTGAATATCAACCGGCATCCTTGTATCTGAATCTGAGTGATTTTTCGGGTCACCACACCGTTTCATTCCGTTTCAAACGGCTCGCCGATGACTCCATCATCGAGCAAAGCCCCGAGTTCCCCCTCGAGCATTCCGATCGAAGAGAACACCACGAATGTATCTTTGAACTGCCTCCGATGGAATTTTCAGAACCGGGGCGTTACACCTGGGAAGTGATCTTCAACGGAACCGAAGTGATCGGAACCGCCGATGTGGAAGCGGTTCTACTGGAGCACAGTAATCATGAGGAAAATCATGAGGAAGAGTTGAACGAGGGTCCACAGGAAGAACAGAACTGATTCGCTCTCATTCCGTTGATCCTTCCGCTGATTCTGTCGCTTCTCCTGATCCTGTCGCTTCCCCGTCGCCTTCAGGTTCCACTTTCGCCGCCGATTTCACCCCAACAATCTTGTTGAAGTGCCCTCGAAGGAGCTGGATTTTTCCAGGCTTCAGATTCACCAGTTGTTTCTCGAACAGATCTCGAAGTCGATGGCGAGCCAGCAAAGCGGTGACCCTTGCGGCGACCCTCGGACTCGGATCTCTCAGGGTAGGCGCCATCACCCTTGCCTCATCCACTCCAGGATCGAGAGCAAGGACCTCCTTCAACAGAGCCTTCCGCTCCCGCCCACTAGCAGCGAGGTATCTCGCCATAAGATCTTCTGGAATCATTTCAAACGCTCCAATAGTTGTGCCTGATCCTTCTTAGCGGTGGCAATCCATTGCAAGATGAACTCGTTGGTTTCGCCGGGCACTAGCGACACGACCCAGCGCACGATTCCATCCTCATTCAAGCCAGGCTCGGGTGTTGTATCCGTTCCCAGTTCGACATCGATTCCATTCAATGTACTGAGAGGAATCCGGTCCACCAGTTCGAAGGGGACACTGGTGGGAAAAACCGAATCCACGGTGATCTTGAAGGCTTTCTTCAGTTCGAGTTTCTTGCTGAAGGATCCCGCAGAACCGGAGTGATCCTCAACCTCTACCTTTCGAACCAGGATGCGCCCCTCTGAACCAAAGTGGCGCGAGAATTCCTGTCCCGCTGCGACTCGTTCCACTCGACCGTCTCCAACATAAGCATCCTGGCGGAAGCAACTAACTTGGCCAGCCAATAGCGGTGCGCCGCTGCCGTTGATCAATCTCGCGCGGCGAAACACATGAGGGCTCAGTATCGGAATCGACTGGTAATCCAGTTTCGCGTCCATCTGCTGCTTGGAAATCGTCACAGAATGAACACTACCGTCGGATGGAATGCTTGCGATAGCTCGCACCTCGAATCGTATCGGTCCCGATCCAGAAACGATCTCTGAGCCTACCAGGCTCTTTGCAGTTTTCCTTGGCGCTGGAGCACTCGAAGCCTTCGCCCTCCCGGTGTAGGAATCAGCCTGCTCACTCGTCTCAATAGTCACAGTGGCCGCAGGCTCTTCCCTGCGAACCAACGCAGCGATGCGTACTGGTATCAATGCTGGAGGAGCCAAGCCAAGTGATGATCGCGCAGTCGAGAGGGTCAACTTCACATCATTCCAATCTTCTCCACTCATCTGAATCACCTGACCTCGGGCGATCCAGTTCACCTTCGATGTCTCCTCGTCGAGTCTCGCCTCGTGGACAGGAACCCAGCGTGCACCGGGAACATCGTGGGCCAACTCCACCGTCCCGGTCCCCTCTTCCTGGGCTTGGATCAAGACGATCGCGGTCCATGTGGTTCGAGTGTTTCCTTGCATCAGAGGCTTCAAATCCTCTTGAATGTCAGTTCTCTTAATCCGGTGTTCTGACCGCTGGATCGCCAGTTGATCGAATTCGAGCGAATGCGTGAGTTGGCGATCAGTGATCCACTGCTGCGCTTCGACGATCTGATCCACACTAGTATGGCCAAGGATTCCACCTTTTCCCACCTTGGAAACCGTCTCTGCGAGGATCGCTGCGAGGCGTTCGGTAAGAAGTTGGAGCCGGGCCACCTCCTCTATCCTGGCATCCACTCCTTGCAGTTGGTCCTCCACCAGTTCCAACTGTTGGGTCAGGTCCATCACCTCTTTCTGGAAATCATCCTGATGAACTTCTGGCTCCATCCGGACTCCGAGCACCAGTCCAGGGAGATCGAGCAGCCGAGCTCTGACGCTGGAAGGATCGAGGCCATGAGGCAGCCCTTTGAGGATCACCTCCTTCGAACCAATTTCCATTTCCACTGCCAGTCGGCGGTAGACGCGAGCCCGATCCTCAAAAACGGTCACTGCCGAAGGGGCCACCACCACGCCATCGGAAAAAGTGGCTGCGCTGGTCATCAACGGAAATTGGATGAGCAAGATCCATGGCGTGATCAGGATTGACCATCTCATCGTCCCTCCTCCTCTGCGCGTTCAGGTGCTTCTCGTCTCATCAATTGGACATCCAGAGGTGCCTCGATCGACCAGATAAACTGGATCGATTCTGTATTCCCAGCGGCCAGATCGACCTTCCAGGAGAGCAGTCCAGACTTGGAATCGAGGCCTGCAGGAAGAGGAGCAGATTTCGTGCGATCCACCCGGATCTTCAGGGATTCCGATTCAGTGAAGGGAATCCGCTCTCTGAGCAACACCTGCACCGCCTCTGCATGGAAATTGGAGACCTTCAATTCCAGATCGGTCTGATAAATCTTGGCCTTCGAGAAGAGACCCACCACATCCTCTGAATCTCGCTGGAATCGCTCGACCACGACCTGCCCATCGACACCCAGATCCAGTTCGAGATCTTCACCGGGTGCGGTGGTCTCAATCCAGGTCTGTCCCAAGTAATCATCATCGAGAAACACAGACACCGAACCACTCAACAGCGGATCGGTTCCGGACAAGGTCGCGATGACACGCCTGAACACTGCAGTACTCAGTTCCGGAACGCACAATCGTTCCTCATCAAATTCGAGATTCTTAACCGAGTAGAGCAATCTGTGCTGCTGGCCATCGGCCGGGATCGCCTCTGGCTTCACCGAAGAAAAAATCCTCAAGAACCCTCGGTTGGAAGTGGAAGGCAATCGCCCACGGCGGGCAGCACTCCCGAACCGATCATCGGACGGCATCCTCAAACCAGCCCGCTGCATCTCATCAACCGATCGCAGCGAGGTTCCTCCAGTTGCGTACCAATTATCGGCACCCAGACCCTCTTTAGTTAGCGGTTGATTTCTTCGCCGCTCCCCCAACGAGCCCGGCTTGTTTGCTTTTTCATGTAGGTCGCGGGCTCGCCGAGTACGGGAGCCGTCTTCTCGGGCGGGCGCAGCGAAACCAGCGAAATCCTTCTTAAAGTCGTCTTGATCCAGATATCGATCTCGCCCGATCACCAGTGAATCCAATTCCGGAATTCCCGAGCCTTGCTCCGGAGTGGAAGTGGAAAATCGTACAGGCACTTCTGGCCAGTCTTCACCGGTGGTTTGCCGGACCACTGCGAAGGCTCGAATTTGCAGCGAGCCTGCGCTGGATTTCACATCGATCTCATAGTGCGGATGCCAGGTCGCCTTCGGAATCAGGTAGCGCACTCGAATCACTCCGCCTTTTCCGCTCAGATCCTGGAGCCCGACATGAATCATCGCCCGCTCGCGGTTCCCCACTTGCTCGAGTTCAGCCAGTTCGCCACGAGCCTGCTCATGGAGATCTTTGGCTTCTCTGATTCTGGGTGCCAGCGCTGCACTGGATCTGGCGGCACCGGCCATTCCTTGTTGCACCAGATCTAGCATCCCCGCCCACTGATTCAGATCGATCAGATTCGCTGCGTCATGCTCGTTGTCGAGTTCTGGTAGAATTGCAGAAAAACGCGATCGCATCATTTCCTGAGCGGCATTTTCACGTTGCAGGATGAGGAGCTGTTGCTCGCGCTCCTTGAGTAGTTTTCGCTTCTTCTGGATCCCCTCCGATTCAACAGGTTCGCCACGACTGCGTTGAACCCGAACCGAGGCCGCTGAGAGATTGGGGGAACCACTGACCTCGATGGACCCATCGATGATCGATGCTGGAAATGGGCCAATTCGAATCGCTCTCAGCCCGATCTCTCCCTCAGCGATCCCGATGGTTCTCTCGACTCTTGCATGGGTCGAGTAAAGGATCACCGAGGTCACTTCACCCACCACCCCATTTGTGGAGCCTTCGACCCCCATCGAGGCGTGCAAGTGAGTGGGAATTGCTGCACCGAGCGTGAGGAGTGTGATCAGCAACTTTGGCTGCCAGTCTCTGATCAGAAGCCAAGGGACCATTATTCCACCTTTCTGAGTACTTTTCGGGCATCGACGGTCACCGCGAATTTTTTTCTAGTCGCTCGACTCTGTCATGCAACTCCTGTACCCGTTTCTCGAGTCGATCGAGCCTGCCGGTTTCTTGAGACTGTAATTCGGGAGAACGAGTTTCCAGCGAACGTGTGCTGGTTTCTGTGGGGGTACGAGTCACGGTGGTCGTGATTCCCGTCTCCTCCGCGACTCGATGACGATGAACTGCGGACTCCGATTGGAGCAGGTGCCCCCAACGCACTCCCCGCTTGACCCCATCGGGACTGAACCGACTGGCCAGTGGAGGAGAATGCTCTGCCAGATCAGTGAGTACACCCGCTAATGTTGAAAGGTCAGGTACATCTTTCATCCGCGAAGCACGGGTTCGCAATTCTCCCAGGGTTTGTGGGCCACGAAGAAGCAACTCGGCCAGTACTGCCATCGCCTGACCGGTCAGAGCCAGTGACCCGGTCAATTCCTGGCGCCATTTTCCGACACGAGATCCCGCCCCGTGAACCTGACTGGCGAATCCTGCTCGACCCAGTCCGGTGAGGACCTCATCGACTTCATCTTCCATCCAGGAAACCACCGGATCACGGCTCGACTTCTGATTACAGCCGATGACGACCTGATTGAGAGTCAACGGATAGGAATGTGGATTGGTCAATGATTTTTCGATGAGGACCCCTAGGACCCTTTGCTGGCGCTCATCGAAGATGATCGGATCTGACATGAGATTCTCTCCCACTGAACTGGCTTGATGATCTGGAATAGACCGAATACTGGTATGTAGAACAGGGTAATGCGGGAATCGAGGAGGATCGAGGGAGCACCTGCTAACAATCCGCTTTCCACCCGAGAATGCTCGATTCTGGCGAGGATCTGATTCGCTTCCGCTGCCGGATCGGGCTAACCTCTCCTCATCCAGTGACAGACCAGGGGGAAGAAATGTCTCGTAAGAGAAGGATCGATCAGCACCGAGCCGACGCCGACCAGCGAGAGCACAGAACGCGCCCGGAGTTGTACTTGATCCTCGACAACATCCGAAGCCTGACCAATGTGGGCTCCATCTTTCGAGCCGCAGACGGCTTCGGAACTCGCAAAATCTTCTTGTGCGGAATTACCCCTACCCCTCCTCGACCGGAAATCTCCAAGATTTCACTCGGTGCGGAAGAAAGCACTGCATGGGAACAGATGGAGGATCCAGCCAAGGCGGTGAGGGTGCTACAGAATCAAGGGGTCACCGTTCTGGCGCTGGAACAAACGGACACCTCAATTCCCATCTTCGCTGCAGAGTTACCTCATCCGCTGGCGATCGTGGTGGGTCACGAGGTGGTGGGTGTCGATGAACAGGTTCTGCACCTGTGTGATGGATCCATCGAGATCCCGATGTTCGGATCCAAGCATTCCCACAATGTCGCCACCGCCACCGGTGTGATCCTCTCGGAGGTGAGAAGACGTTGGCTGTCGATGCCAAATCCCACCCCATGGGAAGATCATGGTGTCACCAGTTCGACGAATCCTCGAACCGATCAGGACAACAGATGACCCACTGGCTAGCCGGACTCGATGAAGCGGGCTATGGACCCAAGCTTGGTCCGATGGTCGTCGCCATGACGACCTTGAATTGTGATCAGCCGATCAGCGCACTGGATCCGTGGAAACTGCTGGCTCCCTTGATCGGTGAAGCCGGGCGTAAAGTTTCAGACGTGATCTCCATCGCCGATTCGAAGAAGTTACACCGCCCGGGTACCGGAGATCTCTCAAGACTCGAGGAAGGGGTTCTGTCCTTTGTCGCTGTCGAAAGGGGTTCTATGCCCGGTTCCTTCCGGGAGCTCATCGATCACTGCACCCAGGGCAGGTCGTCATACCTCGATCAATATCCGTGGTATCGGGGAATCGACCTGGAACTGCCCTACTCCTGTTCGGCCATCAACTTGACCGGAAAGGTCAGGAGACTGGAACGTTTACTCGATCGCGTTTCAATCCAAGTCGGGGAAGTCAGAGCGATCCCCCTCGAAGTCCGAGAATTCAATAGCGAAGTGATGACCCACGGCAGCAAAGGAAAAGTGGATGCCTGGGCGATGGGACGCTTCTTGAAGTGGCTCTGGCTCCAGAAAGATCGACAGGTGATCGAAGCCTGGGCCGATCGCCTGGGCGGAACCGAACGATATGGACCTCTCCTGATTCCCCTTTTTAATGACTCCCGTTTCAAGATCCTCGAACAGAACCGAGATCGGCAATCTTACCGAGCCACCTCTTCGGATGGAGATCGTGTCCTCAAGGTTCACTTTCGCAAGGATTGCGAACAGTTCAGTTTTTGTACGGCACTGGCTTCCATGACGGCCAAGTATCTAAGAGAACTCCACATGGTGCTGCTCAACCGCTGGTGGTCGACCCACGTCACTGATTTGAAGCCCACGGCGGGCTATCCCCAGGATGCGCGTCGATTCATCGGTGAGGTGGAGGAGGCACGCAAGGACCTAGGGATTGAGTCATCATTGCTGGTGAGAAGTCGATAGTCGCTCCAGGAACTCTACTGGAGCGGTTTCGTTGCCAATTATGTGCCTCTAGGCTACCGTTTCAACCGTCCCAGCAATCTTGGTTCTCGCCGCTGGCGAAAATCTGACGAAAACCTGGAAGGAACTCTCCTTGGACCAGCCGAAGCCAACTTCAGACCTCGCCATCGCAAGAGCGGCAAAATTGCTCGACATTCGAGAAGTCGCCGCCCGCTACGATCTCGATGAAGACCACTTGATTCTTCATGGTAATCACATGGCGAAGGTCAACCTCTCGATTCTCGAACAAATCAGCGACCGCCCACAAGGCAAGTACATCGATGTGACCGCCATCAATCCCACACCACTGGGAGAAGGAAAAACCGTCACCACCATCG
>JAPKAM010000099.1 GCA_028825265.1 Planctomycetota bacterium | reverse complement strand
CTCAGACCCTCAGCGCTCAGACCCTCAGCGCTCAGGCCATTGGTGTCCGCCCCTCTGGAAATCATCATCGAGGGACGGCTGACCTCCCCACCGGCCACCGGTTGGCGAACTGCCGGCTCATCCGGAGTGAGCCAATAATTTGAAGTTCCACAGCCGTGGATCAGTAAAGTCAGAGTCAGCATGAAGATGGCGGCCAAGTTGGCCAAGTTAGATCGCGAGTTCATTCGCTCGGTTCTCCCGTTCCGGTTCCACGACTCTTGCAGCGATCTGCTGGTCGGGCCCCTGCTACTGGTCATCCTCGAGGTATTCCCCGAGGTCGATATCATGTTGTAATTCGTACTCGGTCAATTTATGGATCCGAGCGATGTCCGCTTCAATTGTTTCTGAAAGTTCAAAGACATGAGGCCCCTTTTCCAGGCGCGCCTCAAGATCGGTCGTCATCTCGGTCCAGGATCCCTCGTAGAGTTCCTCGCGAATGATCAGCAGGGTTTTCTCCTGCTTCGAGAGCCGCTGCAGAAAATCGCGATGATCCGCGGTCACTGCAGTTCTCCCCCTATCGAAATTCATCGGTCCCAGACCCCTATGAGCCGGGAAACTCATGGGTCACAGCGACCCAGGTCTTCTTCTCGAACTGAAAAGAATCCATCGATGTGTAAAATTCGTCACCCGGGCGATGAAACTCGAGCCTCAAGACCCTTTCGGTGAGTCTCAGACCGTTGTCTGGCAGTTCCTCGACCTCGATATCGTCGACCAGTCCATGGACATCGATGACGATGAAATCCGCTTCGGGATCGATGGCGTTGAAAAGCGCAACGCACTCGCGCTTTTCACCAGCAGGAAAATTGAGACCCAACTCACCGGCGCCATGTTTCTTGAACATGTCCACGCGGGAAAAGAGCGGCTTGCGCTCCCTGCGCTCGACCGCCTTCTCCACCCACGGCAATGCGATGTCGCAGTAACGACGATTCTTGTCGGAACTCGCCGTCAGCGAAACATGGAAGGTTGCGTCGAGGCCACTCTTGTTCTCGATGGTGTAGGGAAGGTACCAGTAGGTTCGCCCCGATCCCGGCACTCCGTCGGCGCGTAGATCATGCCCCTGACCACCGAACACCGTGATCTGGCGCGGCCGTTCGAACTTCATCTCGAGCCGGGCGATTCCTGGATCATCCTGTGCCGCCACGGGGGTCGATCCCCCAAGGATCCCGAGGATCCCGACCAGGACCAGGAGCAGCAATGCTCCCCCAAATCGCAGGAGCAGCAATGCTCCATCTAAGCGGCGGTGCTTCATCGAATCACGCCGACCATTCATTTTGTTCATGCTTTCGCCTCCCCGAGTGAATTCGTGAGTGAATTCGTGAGTCGTGAGTTTCCCGCGATTTCCGTGGCTCCCCCTGTCAGGGGCCACCAACGAACACCATCGACTCCCGAGTATTTTCTTGGCTCGATCCAAATCGAGATTTCCCCGAAGTCGCGCCCCCTGGATCCGGACCTCAGTCACCAGGATCGGATCCCCTGAGGAGCAAGCAAAGATCATAGCAACCCAACATCCAGGGTGTCAACGGACCCGACCACTGGCAAATCCACTTCTGCCACCTTATGATCCCCGTCGGGGCGTTCCAGAGCCCTGGAGGATCGCGACGGACCCAAAGGCAAACCTTGCCGGGGAGTCTTCCGTCGGGTACCTCCAGAACCCCAACAGGATCCCACGCCCCACAGCCGGAAGGAGACGCGAGATATGAGATACAAGGCTTCTCACGAGAAGACTTCGAGAGGAACTGTCAATTCGGACGGGTTTACCCTAGTCGAACTGCTAGTCGTGATTGCGATCATCGGAACCCTTGCCGCACTATTTTCGGGGAATATTCTGACCGCCCTCAAAAAGGGAGACGAGGTCAGTTGCACCAATAATCTGAAGAACATCGGCCAAGCGGCCATCGCCTACTCCCTCGACAAGCGGTTTTTTCCGGTCGCCAAGGGGAAATTCCCGCCCGCCTATGAATCTCTCAACGTCTTGGTCAGATCCAGTGCGGGTTCGGGATTGAAGCCGGATGTCTTCATCTGTCCATCCTCGATCGACGAAAAAGCCGAGTTGGACGACGACTACGGTTTCGTGCTCGATGAGATGTCAAACTCCTATGCCTGGTTGGGAAAGAAGACCAAGGCGGCCACCAATTCGGGAACCATTCTCGGATGTGATGACTCCATCGTGGACAAGGAAAATGACATCGAGGAAAATCATGACGGTTTCCTGATCGTGGTCTACGCCGACAGCTCGGTGAAAAAACTAGAGATCAATGACATGGAAGAAGGCGCAGATCTGCCGAAAAACCTGGTCGGCCAGGAAGGTGGCAACTAGCCACTGAATCGGATTTGTTGCAGCTTGCAGAAGAGGTGCGTGGGAGTGACTCCCATGCACCTCTTTTTTTGTCCGTATGAACGGAGGTTTTTTTGTCCGTATAAACGGAGGTTTTTTGTATGAACGGAATGTGTGCTGCGTTTATTTGTCCGTGGAAACGAATGTGTGATGTGGACGCAGACTCGGCCACTTGAATTGATCGATAGCGCTATCGCTCGCTCGAGATCGCTATCGCTCGATCTCAGGCTCGGGACTGAGCCCTTCGGCAAAATCATCCGATTCCACCGGGCGGGAACCGATCTTGTACTGGTTTCGAAGCCAACCTCCGAGATCACGATCGCGACAGCGCTCACTGCAAAAGGGAAAGCTGTCGGCTTGGTCGGTGATCGGCGATTCCGGATCGCTACAGACTGGGCA
Source organism: Planctomycetota bacterium (assembly GCA_028825265.1). Lineage (GTDB taxonomy): Bacteria > Planctomycetota > UBA8108 > UBA1146 > UBA1146 > QNYK01. The sequence goes on along the minus strand of JAPKAM010000099.1, from coordinate 7,250 downwards.
CAGGGTGACTCGGGTCAAGATGCGGATCCGTTCTTGTTCTTGGCCGTCTTTGAAGTGTCGCTGCTCTTCGGGCCATCGCTCTTCACGCCAGCACTCTTCCCTGCATCGCTCTTCCCGGCATCTTTCGAAGAAGATCCGGACTCTTCCTTCTGGCGCTTCTTGTACTCTGAACTGCGGTAATCGGTCTCGTAAAAACCGCTGCCCTTGAAGATGATTCCTCCGCCAGCACCGATCAATCTACGCAGTTTTTTCTGTCCGCATTCCTGGCAGGTTTTTTTCAGCTTCGCATCGACCTTTTGAAACAACTCGAAACCATGTCCGCATCCGTCGCAGAGATAATCATAGGTAGGCATTTCAGACTCCCTCGGGTGCTGTGCGACATACGATCACCTTGGCCGCTCGAATCAGATGTTCTCCAAACCGATAACCTCGTTCGATCTCCTCGACAACTTCGCCATTCCGAGCGTCTGGATGATCGACCTGAAGCATCGCTTCGTGAAGTTTAGGATCAAAATCAGCACCGACCGAGATCACGGCTTCGATGCCCAGTTGATCGAGGACTCCAGCGAGATTTTCCTGGATCAATCTCAGACCGTCTCGGATTCCGTCCGATCCCTCAGTATCCTCTGAGTCCACCTTCAATGCAGCCGCCAATCCGTCGAGCAGCGGCAGGAAAGTACGGAAAACCTCGGAGACGGTTCTCTTTCGAACGATCGCCCGCTCTTCGAACGTGCGTCGGCGGAAATTTTCAAGGTCGGCTCGGGCACGCTGCAACTGCTCGACGAGGAACTCATAGTTCTCCTCCTGAACTTCATCCAGTTGCGGTGCATCCAGTTCTGACTCTGCGGAGCCTGCGGGGTCTGCTGACGACGCAGACTCGTTGTTCAGTTGGATTTCTTCCTCACTGGATTCTTTTGCGTGGTTCCCACTGGAATCCTGATCCGGAGCCAGATTTGTCTGTTCGTTCGTCATGCGACCTCTTCCTACCCGAAGTATTCCTTGAGGCGCTCAAGGAATCCTCTTCGCCTCGTTCCCACTTCCTTCTCCTCGATCTCCGCAAGACGCTCTAACAATTGCTTTTCCTCCGGACCCAGGTCGAGTGGCACCTCGATGATCGCTTCGACCAGTTGGTCTCCTTTTCGATTCGAATGAACCGAACGGAAGCCCATCTTTCTCATCCGAAGGAGGTCGCCACTTTGTGTACCGGCTGGAATGGTCAGTACCGCTTTTCCATCAAGGGTCGGAACCTCGACCGATGTACCCAGTGCCGCCTGCGAATACGAGATGGGAAGTTCGAAACAGACGTGATCCTTAACTCTGCTGAAAAACGGGTGCTGACGATAGCTCAGAACCACCTGGAGATCCCCTGCGGGGATACCCTGAGGGCCTTCATTGCCCCGGCCAGACAGTCGAAGGATCATTCCATCCTCCACTCCCGCGGGCACATCGACCTCGATCTCTTCAGTCTTCTGTATCAGTCCGGCAGCACTACATGCGGAACAGGGGTCGTCGATGATTTCCCCTCGCCCGGAGCATGCTGGACACGGAGTCCTGACACTGAAGAAACCCTGAGAGCGAAGCACTTGGCCCGCCCCAGAGCAGGTCCGGCATCGAACCGGTTTGGAGCCGGCCCTGGCCCCAGTTCCAGAACAGGAACCACAACCCACCATTCTTCTCAACTGGATGGTGCGTTGAACTCCGTTGGCCGCTTCTTCAAGGGTCAGTTGGAGATGTGCACGAAGACTCTCTCCCCTGCGAACACGACCACCGCCGCCGAACAGATCGCCAAACACGCTGAAGATGTCCTCGACGTTGGAAAATCCACTGCCCTGCCCCATACCGGAAAGGCCGTCATGCCCATGAGAATCGTAGATGCTACGCTGCTCATCATCTCGCAGAACATCGTAGGCCTCAGCGGCTTCCTTGAACTTGGCTTCCGCCCTGGAATCGCCAGGATTCTTATCCGGGTGATGTTTGAGGGCCAACTTGCGATAGGCCTTCTTGATCTCTTCTTCCGATGCCTCCCGAGGTACTCCCAGGACATCGTAGTAATCCCTGGCTGACATCCGATCCCCCCCTAGACGAGCGCACCATCTACTGCGGTCTCGTCTTTTTCGAGATCAGCGATGGCTGTGTCAGAGGTGAGGTAGAGGCCAGCCACGCTGGCGGCGTTCTGAAGTGAAACTCTCAGAACCTTGGTTGGATCCACGATGCCAGCACGGAGAAGATTCACGACCTTGCCCTTGACACCATCGAAACCCATCTCGAGAGATTCGTGCTCCATCACCTCAGCCACCATGGCAGGTCCATCAAATCCGCAGTTTCGAGCCAACTGGGCGGTCGGTTCGAGCAATGCATCGGCCACCACCTGAACCCCGAAGCGAGCGTCACCGGAAGCTCGCGTAGCTGCGACCTTCTCGACGATATTGAGGAATGCAGTTCCTGCTCCCGGCACGATCCCCTCGGACATCGCCGCGCGAGTCGCACTGAGAGCGTCCTCTGCACGAGCCTTACGCTCCTTGATTTCCAGTTCAGTGTTGCCGCCAACGCGGATCACGGCAATCTTGCCCATGATCCGGGCGAGTCTCTCTTCCAACTTTTCCCGATCGTAGTTGGACTGGGTCTGCTCGATCTGAGCCTCGATCTGAGCGCATCGGCTATCGATCGCTTCCTGATGGCCGGTCCCCCTGTAGAAGAGAGCCCGATCCTTGGAGACTTCCAACTTACGGACGGAGCCTAGTTGTTCCTTGCCAACCTGCTCCCACTGAACTCCGGTATCCTTGGCCACCATCTGACCACCGGTCACGATGGCCATGTCCTCCAGCAACGCCTTCCGACGATCGCCAAATCCTGGTGCCTTGATGGCCACTACATCCATCACTCCACGTAGTTTGTTGAGTAACAACCCTGCGAGGGCTTCGCCCTCGACATCTTCAGCGATGATGGCCAACGGACGACGAGTCGCGACGACTTGCTCAAGAACCGGAAGCAGATCCTGGATCGAGGAAATCTTGTGATCGGTGAAGAGGATCCAGGGCTTCTCCAGCACACAGACCCCTGCCACGCGATCGGTGACGAAGTACGGCGAGATCCAACCCTTGTCGATCTCCAGTCCCTCCACCAGTTCCAGAGAAGTCTCTACACCGTCATTCTCTTCCACGGTGACGACACCCTTCTCACCCACTCGATGAATCGCTTCGCCAAACATCTTGCCCAGTTCCGCCTCGTTCGCAGCGATGGTTCCCACCTGCACCACTTCTTGGCGTTTTTTAACAGGGCTCGAGATCGCAGCCAGTTCTCGGACGGCAGTGGCCACAGCCTTGTCGATGCCATTTCGCAGCTCGACTGGGCTGACTCCGGTCATCGCAAAACGTCCACCTCGCTCGATCATCGCCTCGGCGAGAATGATCGAAGAAGTAGTACCATCGCCCACTTCCTTGTTGGTCTTGTTGGCCACTTCGCTGACCAGACGGGCTCCCATGTTCTCGAAAGGTTGTGTCATTTCGATTTCACGAGAGACGGTCTGGCCGTCCTTTGTCAATTCTGATTTACCCATGTTCTTCTCGAACAGGACGTTTCTTCCGCCAGGACCGTAGGTCACCTTCACCGCCTTGGCGAGAATTCGGATTCCCGCTCTGAGGTGGCGTCTGGCATCATCGTCGAAGAGAATTTGCTTGGTCATCTTCGTGCTCCTTGATCTTTCGCAATCGGGGCTCTAAAGCGCACCGACGCCTTCATGGTCATGGTGATGGTCTTCTACTGCGGTCTCCGAGGGAATCTCGGTGATCACCGCATCAGAAGTGAGAATCATCGATGCGGTACTGACCGCATTCTGAAGTGCTGTACGAATCACGTCGCAGGAATCGATGACTCCTTCTTCGAGTAAATCGCACATTTCCAAACGTGCGAAGTCGTAACCCTCTGTGAGACTTTCTCCGGCGCGAATTTTACGCAGGATCACTGATGGCTCGACTCCCGCGTTGCTGGCCAGTTGCCTGAAGGGCTCCTCCAAGGCTTCGGCGAGGATTCCCGCTGCCCGTTTTTCGAGCGGATCCCGAAATCTCATCTCTGCGACCTCATCAGCACAGTGAATCAGCGCCAGGCCACCACCCGGAAGGATGCCCGCCTCCAGCGCAGAACGCGTTGCGGCAAGGGAATTCTCGAAGCGCTTCTTGCGTTCTTTGACCTCGCCCTCGGTCGATCCGCCGACGCGAATCACGGCAATTCCACCGATCAAACGAGCCAACCGTTCCTGCAATTTTTCACGATCGTAATCACTCGAGGCGGCTTCGATCTCGAACCGGATCACGCGACAGCGCTCTTCCATGTCCTTCTTCTTACCCCCTCCATTGATGATGGTGGTGGTCTGCGAATTGATCTCGATCTTCTTCGCCTTGCCCAGATCTGAAAGATTGATCGACCCTGGATCAATCCCGAGGTCGGTGAAAATCGCCCGACCACCGGTCGAGATGGCGATATCCTGCAGCAACGCCTTGCGACGATCGCCATAACCAGGAGCCTTGACCGCAGCCACATCGATCACGCCACGCTGGCTATTGACCACCAGGGTGGTGAGGGCTTCCCCATCGATATCCTCGGCGATGATCAGTAATGGCTTGCGCTTCTCCACCACCTTCTCAAGGATCGGAACAATCTGTGCGATGTTCGAGATCTTCTCTTCCATGATCAGAATGTAGGGATCTTCCATCGAGATCTCTGCCGATTCTGGATCGGCGATGAACTGTTGCGAAATGTATCCTCGATCGAAGAAAAGGCCTTCCTCGATATCGAGACTGGTCTCGAGACTCTTGCCTTCCTCGATGGTGCAAACGCCATCGTTACCCACCGCTTCGAGAGCTTCTGCAATCACCTTGCCGATCCGTTTATCGTTGTTGGCCGCAATTGAAGCGACACTGACGATCGACTCCTGGTATTCGATTGGCTCGGCGAACTCTTCCAGTTTTTTGCAGATCTTGTCGGAGCAGGACAGCAGAGCACGCTGTAGCAGTACCGGATTCTCTCCGGTCAGCACTAGTCTCATTCCACGACGAAAAATCGCCTCGGCGAGTACGGTAGAGGTGGTACTTCCATCACCTGCGTCCTTCGCGGTGCGGACTCCCGCCTCCCTCAACATCCGTGCGCCTAAGTTTTCGACGCGATCTTCCAGTTCCACCTCTTCGGCAACAGTGGCCCCGTCCTTGGAGATCTTCGGACCTCCCCAGGAACGGTCGATCACTGCGCTTCGACCTCGCGGTCCAAGGGTGGTCCGTACCGCTCGTGCCAACTTCTGGGCTCCGAGCAGCAGTTTCTTGCGTGCATCATCTTCAAAGGTCAGTTCTTTCACCATGCTGGCTCCTCTTCGCAGTACTGCAGACGGTTGCGGGAGTGTTCCTGACCAGGTTCAAGCCTGGCTCTTCCCGGTGTCGAAAGATCGGAATCTCCGACCCTGGATTCCTCACTACTCGCAAATGGCGGGCCATCCCGTTCCCAGGGCCCCTTCATAAACTATTACATGGTAAAGACTTGCAGAAAGACGGATGGAATTGGAGAGAGCTGTACCTGCCAGATCGACAGACCTGCGGATGATCGCACCACCGACACTGCCAGGTTGGCAGGGATGACACCGAGACTTCAACGAGCCCAGATGCCTCCCCCACGGGTGTCACTGATCAGTTTGATCCTGACATCGCGGATCTCGAGACGGCTGCCATCATCGATGTAGAAAACGAAGCCTCCGGCGCTGGGAAGACGAGTCGTTTCGGGGTCGAGACGAATCTCGGTACGGTCGTCGCCAAACTTCAGAGAAGCCTCATCGCCATGAACCTCCAGGTCGCACTGGACCCAGCGAGACTTCGGAAAGTCATCGCCCAGTTCGATCATCGGGGAGGTCTGATCGCCGATCGCCCCTTCCCGAGAATTGGTTCGGGGCGAGATCCTCAACGCTCCGTCACGAATATTGACCTCGAAATGACAGACATAATCTTCCCAGTGATTGGTAAACAGACCGATGTGCATCTCACCACCCGTTTGATTGTGACCGACCAGAACCGCCGAGCCCTCTCGCTCCAGCACACGCCAGTTACCCGCCTGCCCGCTACCCACCAGCTGTCGATCACTGGTGATCGGCCAGTTGTAGAGGTTGGTCGCTGCCAGTTGGCTCGACCATACCACTGATTCTCGAAGATCACGCCAGCGCTGCTCACGCTCCGCTTTCTTTTTTTCTTGTTCGAGGCGCCGCACTTCTGCCAGTTCCTCCTCGATCGCTCCCTCTTGCTCGATCAGCATCGCAAGACCTTCACGCTGAATCCGCTTGATCAGATCTTGTTTCAGTTTCCAGACCTCGGGAGCTTCTTCCGCAACCTTCTCATCGAGGGCCTCGATGGTGGCAAGGGCGATATCGTCGTATCCCTTGCGTGCATACTTGCCCGCCTTGGCTGCCAGTTCATCGAGACGCTTCTTGTAGCGGAATTGCTCCTGCGCATCGTTGCGGAGATTATCAAGTTCCGTCTCGAAGCTCGATTCCAGAACCACCTCCGCGCCCACGAATACCGGCGGCAAGGTCTCCAACATCTGAACCGCACTCTGAAATTCACCACTCTCAAATGCTCCCCGAACATCTCCCTTGAGGGTCAGCCACTGCTGGTCGACGGCAATCCTCCAGTTGGTGAGCAGATCGGCCCTCATCTGCGCAGCCTCCTGCGCCACAGGAGTGTCAGAGTATTCCGATGAAAACCACTGATAGCGGTGAGCCGCTCCGTAGCGATCGCTAGGTTCTTTTCGATTCTCTTCCTCGATCCGGGCGAAGGCCTCGCGAGCCTTGTCTTCTCTCAGTTGCTTGACATCGATTTGAGGTTCTTGAACCAGCGGCTCCGGATCGACCACCGGCTCCGGTTCGGAGAAAGGATTGAAGATCACGCCCAAGATGATCACCACCACCACGGCTACTGCACCGAGAATCAACGGCAGTGGACTGCGAGCCTCCTGAGTCTGATCGTCAGCGGATGGCTCGAAGCGCGCCCCGCCACTGGCCGCGACGGCGGGTCGACCGACCTTTCGGCGAGGCGCTCGGCCTCTGGCCCCTCGGCCCGGAGCGGCCGCAGGTTTGCGCCGCCGCGGAGCAGACTCCACGGTTTCTTCCTCTGCTGCGGCGGTGAGCCTCGCTGTCGCTTGCTGGGCCGCCGCTTGTTTTGCTGCGGCTTGCTTTGCTGCCGCTTGCTTTGCTGCCGCTTGCTTTGCTGCCGCTTGCTTTG
>JAPKAM010000190.1 GCA_028825265.1 Planctomycetota bacterium | reverse complement strand
CGCAGATTCCTGAAGCGGAAATCACTGAACTGCCAGAGCCCGATCCAGATCCACAAGCGGCACTAGAGGTACCCTTCGAGCCGTTTCCGACCTCGCTGGAAGATGACCTACGGGAAGGCCGACCTGAAATCACACCCAATCCTCCTGCTGCGGCCTCCAGCCCACTCGATGCTCCTCCTTTGGCGAGCGATCCCGATCGAGAACGGGTCCGCTCGCTGCTGGAGGAAACGATGCAGCAGGCTTCCAGTCATCACCAACGAGATCGTTGGCTGATGCTCGAGGTGCGTGAAAAGGTACGCCACAACCTCTCGCAGCTGCAACAGCGAGAACTACGCATCTCCGAAGGACCCGGGGAAGCCAGTTGCCTGCTCGGATTTCTGGTCGATGCAGAAGGCTGGATCTTCGACATCACCTTGCGACCAGCCCCGGGACTCGAAATCGATGCCTTCGCCATTCGCGATGCCATCGCTCTGCTCAATCCGATCAAGGCCCCCCCCCCGGGAGTCGCCACCCCTATTCACCTTCAACTCCGTGTAGATTTTCTGGAGTGATGGTGGCCCGTTCACTCTCGACAACCGTCAGCATCTTTCTCTCCCGCCATCTCCCCACCGATGTGAAGCGCTACATCGTGGCACTGTCAGGGGGGCCTGATTCGGTAGCACTGCTGCACTCGTGCGGACAATGGTCCAATGGCGCAAACGATCGTCCGATGCCAGAGGCACTTCATGTCCATCATGGACTCCGTGGGGAGGAAGCGGACCGAGATGCTCGTCACTGCGCCACCATCTGTGGGCAGTTGCGGGTTCCACTCCATATGGTCTCGGAGTCGATCGAATCATCGGCCAACAGCCACGGCACCTCGATCGAGACCGCAGGGAGGAACGCCCGCCGACGCCGCTTCACCCAACTCTGTCGGAGTCGATCCACATCGATGGTGCTAACCGGCCACCATGGGGACGACCAGGCGGAAACGGTGATCGGTAATCTGTTACGAGGATGCGGACTGCGGGGACTGCGAGGAATGGAACCGTTGTCTGACATTCCATCGAGCCCAGTCACCATCGCCAGGCCGCTGCTGGCGATCCGGCGAAGCGAAATCGATGAATACCTGAAGTCAGTGGCGGTCGAGGGGATCGAAGATCTGAGCAACCGATCGCGAGAATTCAGAAGAAACCGGATTCGCCTCGATCTGATCCCAGCAATGGAACTAGAAAACCCCGATCTCGTCTCGCAACTGCTGGCACTCTCCGAGGAGGCCAGAGAACGGTGGTCGATCGAGCGGCGGCGGATCCAACAGGCGCTGAAGCAGGCCCATCTCTCCCCCCCTCGCATCTCCCTTCCTTCACACTGCTGGCAACGGTTCGAGGGACCAGAACTGGCCGATCTACTGCGTCAGGCGGTGATCCTCGGCTGCGGTGAAGAAGGTGGCCTGCGGCGAGAGCATCTCCAGTCCTTGGTGCGACTCGCCACTGGAGAATCGAGATCGGCATCGCTGGCGTTGCCGGGAGCACGTTCCGCCATTCGCTGTGGCGGCTGGCTCCACATCGGACCCGATCCCACCGCGGCCACCGACTCCTCCGTGCCAGCCACCGATCTGGATCAGGGTCCTCGCCTGCCCTGTGAAATTCAACCTCGCTCCAGCCGCATCCAATGGGGCATCCGCTGGCAATCGCTGGTCGATACCCCGCTCACCCTTCGAACCCTACAACCCGGTGAAAAAGTTGCGGGACGCCAGGCCACCATCGAGGAAACTCTGCGTTGCCAGGGCGTTCCTCCACGGCTTCGCCACCAATGGCCGCTGATCGAGGATTCAGCGGGGGGGCGGGTGTGGTTTGCAGGACAGGACCTCGATCCCCTGCGCCCGACGGCACCGGTGACTCTCACTGCCGCAGCAGCGGAGTTCCAGTGGGACCTGTCGTACCACTTGATGCGAGTTCTGACTCCGCCGTCCTGACTCGCCAGCCTGACTCAGCCATAGAAATCGGTGAAATCGGAGTGAGCCACTTTCGGTTCCAGTCGCCTTGAGAAACGACCCGGGCAAGCCCCCCCCCAGCAACAAAAAAAGATCCACCAGCCACTCATGGCTCGTGGATCGTAATTTCTGTTCATCCAGTGGCAGTTCTCGTAGTTCCGACGAACTCAATGCCCGAACTCAATGC
>JAPKAM010000098.1 GCA_028825265.1 Planctomycetota bacterium | reverse complement strand
AAGAGAGCGAAAGCGTCGCTCACGACCTCGACTTGGAGAGTGACCTTTAGGAAAGAAGGGGCGAAGTGCAACAGCACTTCGCCCCTTCTTTTTCGCCTCTTCTTTACAGTCATGTCATGTCGCGTAGAACTCAGAAGGCGCGACGCTCCGCCTTGCGGCGAATCTTCTCTGTATACTTGTCTCGCAGTTGAGTGTGGCGACTGGTCAAGTCGACGGAGCGGCCATCGATCCACATCGCTTCGACCTGGGTCGGGATCTCCAGCGGATCGCCATCGGTGATGATCATCGTGGCGGACTTGCCGCGCACCAGTGAGCCGTATCGATCATCGACGCCGAAAATTCGCGCCGGTGCCAGGGTGATCGACTCCAGTGCCTTCTCCGGCGAGAGGCCGTACGCCGCCGCAGTTGCGGCGTGATACGGCAGGTTACGCACGTTGGAAGTGTCGAAGGCTCCAATGCAGAAATCGACTCCTGCGCGGGCCAGGATCGCTGGTCCTGTAAACGGTTCGTCATAGGCCTCATCCCTGCGGGAGGGAAGACGATGAACCGGACCGTAGACGACCGGGACCTGGTACTCCGCCAGGAATGAAGCGACACGGGGTGCCTCTCTTCCGCCGACGATCACCGGTCGCAACTTTTCACCGAGGGCCCATTCCACCGCAGAGCGGATCTCTCTGGCCCCTTCGGCATGGATGTAGACTGGGACCGTGCCATCGATGGCGGGCCGTAACGCCTCGAGGCGAAGATCGGGGGCATGGCCTTCAAAGATCTCCGCTTTGGCCGGGCGACTCTCGCAATACAATTTCGCTTGATCAAACAGCTCGCGGATCTTGGCGACCTTGGCGGCGGATGTACTGGAACGGCGAGATCCGCGTGTCTCTGCGGCACGCGGATCGACGTCTCCGGCGCGGTCATGGGTGTGGCCGTGGGCGTGAGCATCCTCCTGCTCGAAGAAGCGGCGTCTGCCCGCCTGAGATGGCCACTGGATTTCAAGTCCAAGATTGGTCTGCACGGCAAGGTCTTCCCAAGACCAGCCGTCGAGTCGCAGCAATACCGATTGACCCGAGATCAATCCACCACTGGGTCGGGTGGCCGCGAGGGCGATCCCGTTGGCGCGAGCCACTGGAATGTGTTCGCTGTCGGGGTTGACGGAACTGGCGGCGCGAACATTGGGATTTAGATCTCCCGTCTCGCGCTGGTCATTGGTCGCTCGTACCGAGGAGATCTCGATCAGGCCAAGACTGGTGGCCGATGCGATCAGTCCTGGGTAGACGTGCTTGCCGTGGGCCTCGATCACTTGACAGTTGTTCGGTACCGGAATGCCGCTACCGATGGCCGTGATGAGGCCACGACTGAAGATGATGGTGCCATCTTCGATGGGCGTTCCTTCGACCGGATGAAGGGTCGCACCGACGATGGCGATGGTGCCAATTTGCATCGGTCCAGGGATCGGATCGGAACCAAAGGTGGGTTCAGAACCGTTCGAGAGGAACCAGCACAAGAAGACAACGGTGACGATGGAAAGCTTGTGGAACCAGTTCATCGGCTTCCCTCCTCTCCCTCGGCGGCGTCCTTTTCAGGCTTGTCCGCTCCCATTTTTGATTCTAGAATTATCGAGATCAGCTGTTCGCGACGAGTCTTGTCACGAGTACGCATCGCAAGATCTTGATCGCGGTCAAAGTACCTCTTGCCCTCGATCCAGGTCTGCAGGCACATCGAGTAGCCGGACAGTGGATCGCCAGACCAGATGACGAAGTCGCCATCTTTGCCCGGTTCCAGTGAGCCGACCCGATCGTCGAGATGTAACTGGTAGGCGGGATTGAGGGTCACGAACTTGAGCGCTTCTTCCGGCGGAACGTTGCCGTACTTGACCGCCTTGGCCGCTTCGAGATTGAGGCGTCTGGCCAGTTCGTCAGAATCGGAGTTGAAGGAAACATTGACCCCGGCGCGTCGCATCAGGGCACCGTTGTAGGGGATCGCATCGTAGACCTCGAACTTGTAGGCCCACCAGTCACTGAAGGTGGAACCTGAAGCCCCATGACGAGCCATCTCAGGAGCGACCTTGTAGCCCTCCAGAATGTGCTGGAAGGTGCCGATCCTGAATCCGAAATCTTCGGCGACCCGCATCAACATGAGGATCTCGTCTTGTCGGTAGGAATGGCAGTGGATCCACCGATCGCCTTCGAGGATCTCGACGAGAGTGTCGAGTTCCAGGTCACGGCGTGGTGGCAACATCGTCGAACGATCGGCAGTTTTCCAGGCGCGCCAGGTATCTCTGTACTCCGTGGCGGCATGGAATGCATCGCGGATCAACTGTTCGACACCCATGCGAGTTTGGGGGTAGCGGCCAGTCGCCTCGTTGCCCCAGTTGGATTGTTTGACGTTTTCACCGAGAGCGAACTTGATCATCTTCGGTGCATTGTCGATCTTCATCTGTTGTGAAGAGGAACCCCAGCGCCACTTCACCAGCGCACTTTGGCCGCCGATGGGGTTGGCACTGCCGTGTAGCAGTTGTGCTGTGGTGACTCCCCCAGCCAGCTGCCGGTAGATGTTGATGTCTTCGCAGTCGACCGAGTCGCCGATCCGCACTTCGGCGGTGACCGCCTGGGTGCCCTCATTCACACCACCACGGATGGCGGTGTGGGAGTGTGGATCGATCAAGCCCGGGGTGACGTGAAGACCCGTTCCGTCGATGACATGTGCGCCTTTGGTGGCGGTCAGGTTTTGGCCCACCTCGACCACTTTGCCGCCGATCACCAGCAGGTCAGCCTGATCGAGGATTCCATCGGGCCCGCAGGTCCAGATGGTGGCGTCGGTGATGAGAACTGCGGCAGGTGCGTAGGGGCCATCCGTGGTCCCGTAGGCTCCCATCGGCATGGCGATGTCTCGATCGATGGATCCCTCGAAGTGAGAAGAGTCGATCTTGGCCCCACGCTGTGGGCGATCTCCGCCGGCTCCAGGCCAACGTCCGCCGCCTTGTCCGCGCCGTGCTGCACCTTTGCGGCCTCCGGCCCCGCGTCGACCGGAACGGCCGATGGGAGCATCTTGGCCCGCTGCTTCTGCGACCTGATCATCCGAATCGGGGGTCGAGGATTGCGGCTCTGCATCGCCGGTCCGAGTGGCGACGAAGGAGTACTCTGGGTATCCAGCGCTCGCCACGTTGCCGCGAATCTTACCATCGGTGCCGACGGTGCCACCGAAGCGGGCATAGCCCTCTTCTCCGAACGGGCCCCCTGAGAAGGTGATCCCCACTTCATTGCCCTCGTAGTGGAAACGAGAGGGGCTGAGAGTTTCTTCTTCGTACTGGACGGTGATCTTGGGAGACTTTTGCGAGCCGGTCAGGGTGAAGCCCAGTTCCATTGTTCCTTCAGCGGTGGTCACGGCAACTTGCCACTGGCCCCGGATGTCGGCGGGATCCGCCGCACGGTTCTCGTGACGAATTCCATCGATCCACACCTCGGTGCAAATCTTGCCGCTGTCGAACGGGAGTCCGTCAAAGACCGCCAGCATGGCGGTCTTCCCCACGGCGACGCGGCCAAACCGATCCTCGACTCCGATCAAGCGAGCCGGCTCGGTGGTCACTGCAGCCAGGGCCACGTCTGCGGGCAGGCCACGTTCGATGGCGGTCCCGACCTGAGAAGCAAATTTGGATGGTGAATCGAGGCCTCGGGTGGTGAAGGTGAAGGGAACACCTGCACGGCGAAGACGCTCGGGGTTTTCCGGCGCCGATGCCCACAACTCCAAGGTTCTGAGGGTGATTCCCGTGTCTCCGCCGACGCCGTCGACGGTCGGGGAGTCGGGGAAGTTGACCGGCAAGATGAAGGGCGACCCGGTGGCCGCGATGGGCTCGACTTGCTGGTACTCCAGGCCGTTGCCTTGGAACCAGGTTTTGATCTTGAACTCCTCGAGCACCTCGGTGAGAGCCAGGGTTTCCAGCACATCACGGGTCCGCAACGCCAGTGGCACCTTGCCGTCCAGCACCGGGAACAGCGCTTCTAGCGACAGGTTGGATTCGGGTCGGGGAAGATGATCGGGATGCGCTCGGTGCGCGTTCCACGCCTCGCGATACCAGGTGGCATCGAGCAACGTCTGGCGTACCAGTGCAATGGCTCCCATGCGGGAAGACGGATATCCTCCGCCGCCACCCCAGCCGCCTGTTTGCAGTCCGCCACTGACGGCGATCTGGTCTTCGATCAGTGCTCTGCGATCGGCTCCGCCGACGAGACGGGTGAAGACCATCGAGCCGGAGAAGACTCCCTGTCCCGGAGAGACCAGTGCGTTGGTGAATCCGGCACTGCGAAATCCGGAAGCGACTGCTGGATCGATGACCAGGCCCTCGGCAGTTTGGTACTCCGGATGGACCTTGCGATTCCAGCTGCGTCCAGCCCGGGAGGCGTCGGTAGATTCCTCGATATCGACACGCAGGTCCATGTCGATGAAGCCTGCAGTGATGACAGAACCGCTGCGATCCCAGGTGCGCGCATTGGCGGGGATCTGGACATCGGTACCGACGGCGGTGATGACACCATCCTCGATGAGAATGGTCGCTGATTTGATCGTCTCACCCGGTTCGGTGATCACATCTGCACCAGTGATGGCGTGTATTTCCGGGGTGCGGCGCTCGATCCCCTGGCGGGGTTCTGTTTGTGCCTGTAGCCCCTGGGAAATCCAGCAGATGGTCAAGACTAGGGTAAGAAACTGGAGCCCTCGAATCATGAGGAAACATCCTTCCTGAAGAGTGAAGTGGACCGTGGATCCTACCCGAAATCAGCCGTCAGATCAGTTCTCAACTGGCACGCTTAGACCCCTACGAGGGCCGAGAATGCGGCTGAAGTGGGCGAGGTGTGGAGTGTCGATGAAGCGGGATCGGCTTCAGGGGTGGCACAGGAGCGAATCTACTGTTCGGTCCGGTCCCTCGGTAGGGAAGGGAGCCGCCGGAGCCGCCGTCGAGGAGAAAAGATATCCGAGCAACGAGACCGGGTCTGCGATGTCGACCTGTCCATCGTCACTGACATCGAGGGCATCGAGACAGTTGGGAGTGGCCGCGCCTTGAAAGAGAAAGCCGAGGCTGAAAATCGCGTCGCCGATGCCGAGTACGCCATTGCGATCGGAGTCGCCTCGAATGAAGCGATCTTGGATGATCACCTGCCCCACCATGCCGAAAGCGACATGAGGAATACAGAAGTAGGGCAACTCCATCGCGTTGTCGAAGGTGTACTCGAAGATCGGATTGAGGTCGGAAGACTCCTCATCGAAGAGGGCTCCCGCTTCCTCGATGGTGCCAGGAGCACCGCCCGGCATGCCACTCGTGACCGTGTGTAACATCTCCATCGGCTCGTGAATCCAGCGAACCCGATCGCCCTCGAAGATCTCGATGATCTGCGGAATGTAGGAGTTGTCGACCACGTCGACTTCGAAGGTGAGGGTGTCGTCGAGGATGGTGATGGAACCGATCTGAGCCGGATTGTTTGCATCGTAGAAACCGATGGTGATGCCCATCTCGGTGAAGGTGTGACTGAAAGTTGGATTCTGGGGATCGATGGTGGCAGAGAAGAGGGCTCCCGGCTCGTCGGGGGTTCCCGGTGTGCCACCGGGGAAGCCGCTGTTGAGTTGATGGCTTCCCGATACCCAGTTCCAGGTGACGGAATCGCCCGCCTCGATGGTCAGACTGGTGGGAATGAAGGCGGAGTTGAAGAAGTTGATCTGGTAATCTTCAGCCCCCGCATCGTCACAGAGAATTCCAGAGAAGGAAAAAACGACGACGACCAAGATCTTCAGTATGGAGTGCATATCAGATCAACCGAGGATACCGAGTGGCGTAAACAGTGCCGGATTGGCTGCCGCTGCGGCATCGAAGCCGGGCATGAACTGATCCATCAGTAACGGATCGTCGCCGAAGTGATTGGCGAAGATCTCCGAGAAGATGAGCCTGTAATCCGTGTTGGCCGCCAGGTATCGATCGTTGACGGTGAACATCGAACCCGGTGCCCAGCTGGTCGGATCGCAGTTGTAGACGCCACCGACGACGCCTCCTCCGGCGACAAACATGGTGCTACTGGCGCCGTGATCCGTGCCCTGTGAGCCATTCTCGATCGACGTCCGTCCAAATTCTGAAACGGTCACGATCACCACATCTTGCCACTGCGATTGTAGGTCACGGGAGAGCGCCTGAATTCCCAGCGCCAGGTCTCCGAGTAGATTGGGGTGAGCCCCAGTGATGCGACCTTGTGCGGTGTGGGTATCCCAGCCGTCGATGTTGACCCCGAGCAAGGTGGCCGGAGTTCTCTTCATCAACATGGCGATTTCTGAGAGTTGGGCTCCGAAAGTATTGTCGGGATAGATCGCCCCGTTCTGGGGAATGTAGGGACCCTGCGCCAGCGCTTGCTGGACGGTGCTGACCGACTCTCCCAGTTTGACCCCGGTGGGCATCAAGATGTCGCGGTACTGGGCTCCATCGACATCGGGTTTTCCACCGTAGGCACCATAGAAGCCGCGACCATCGGTTCCTCCGGGAGTGCCCGGAAGTTGGCCGAGAAACTTGGCCACTTGAGCCTGCGAACCAGAGAAGGAATAGTCTGCGGTGGCAGGGAATGCCGGCATCGGAACCGAGCCGCGCATCACCACCGGCAGCGAGTCATTGAGGTAGGCCCCGGGAAAGGGGTGATCGGAAAAGCCTGGAACGTTGGCGAAGCGGCGGTAGAGCAACCCCTCGTCGAGGGTCTCGTTGCCCGGCACTCCATTTTCCCAGAACTGCTGGGCACTGAAGTGGCTCCTCGATTGTTCGGGATAGCCGATCCTGTGCAAGACCGCGAGGTTGCCGGGTCCAGGAATTCCATTGAGGGCGGAATTGTTGAACACTTCCATCAACGGTTGCAGTGAAGGATGAAGCTGAGCAAAACCATTGCCCAGGTCGACCGCTTCGGTGTCGTTGATGAACAGGCCCGGACGATTTGCGCTGCTGTAATCGGCATCGCCACGGGGGATCACGGTGTTGATGGCATCGTTACCACCACGCTGAAAGATGAAGATCATCTTTTTCATTCCGGTCCCGCCGGTTCCAGCCATCAACTTCCTAGCGAGGAACTCGGGCCCGACAAATGGCGGAAGGATCAGTCCCAGGGCGGCGAGTCCGCCGCTTCGGAGCAGGTCTCTTCGATTTAACATGGTCTTCTCCTATTCCTACTGAAACTGCCAGCGAGGGAGGCTAAACATGAAGCCAACCATGTCACGGATTCGACCCTCGTAGCCGGGGATCGTCGAGTCGAGAGGCCACGGCAGTCCATCGAGGTCAGTTTCGAGGTAGTCGATCACGATGCACTTTTCAGCCTCGGTGAGGGTGTTCTGGAACAGCAGTTCATCGAAGACATCGATCACCTCGACGGCACTGTGGTCTACATCCATGGCGATGAATTTAGTCACGTCCCACTGGTAGTCGTTATCCACGTTGGAAGTAAATCTGCGGGCAAAGTTGATGCGTTTGAGTAGTGTCGTGGTTCCGATCCAGTCCGATCCGATCTCGGAGAAGCCATCGGGTTCGTCGCGTTGGAACAGGTCCATTCCCATCTCCTTCATCAGGTTTGCCAGATCATCGCTGCTGATGTCCGCTTCCAACGCTCGAAGAGTGGAGTTGATGAACTCGACCGGGGTTTTCACCTTGATGCGCATGTAGTCTGGATTCCAGAAGGGACCGCTCTGGTCGAGCGGATCCAATAACACTTCCATCACGGTTCCGATATGCCCCGGCTCCACGGTCGAGAACCAGGCGCCAATCATATCGGCCAGGAGTCCCTGCAATTCGATCGGCGCAGTTCCATTGGCGATGGTCGCCAGCGAGATCTCATCGGAGACGAACTTTTGGATCAGCTTGATGCAGATGAACTGTGCGGTGCTCGGGTGTGCGGTCAGTGCATCGACCAGCTCGATGCCATCGAGAACTCCGTCGGCGCCAATTCGTCCGGCAGGGATATCGAGCTGGTACGGGGTGCCGAAGAAGATCGACTTGGCACCGTCGTCGTGCTGGCCCGGATTGAAGCGGAAGTTCCACTGACCCTGACGGTTATTCAGATCGATGTGCCGTGGGGTGGGCTGATTGGAAGTGACTCGCGGCAAGAAGGACGCATCGTTGTTGGTGACCGCGACATTGTGGATCTGGGCGGCCAGTACATTGTTTCCGGCGACCATCAGATGCCTGTAGTGATCGAGATCGACCAGCATCGGCCGTCCGGTCACTTCGTGTCCACCGCTGGAAGCGGTGTAAGGCGGCGGCGCCGGGGCATTGGCCATCGTCTGGCTTCGTGCGATCTCGGTGCCGTTGAGGTAAATCACCACGCCATCGTCGTAAGCCACTTCCAACTCGAGGCGATCGGTCGTCTGCGGATCCGCGATGATGAAGTTCTTGCGGGCGTAGTAACTGATGTAGTTGTTCTGCATGTCGGTGAGGATGGTGGCATCGTCACCGTCCCCCATGCCGATGCCGGTCGGACCGACCAGCCAAGTCGAGTCATCGAAGGCGGGTTCGGTCCAAGCAGTGGTGGCCGCGCCGGAAGGAGCGGGAGAGGGCTCCTCGATCCCCTTGAAGTAGCTCCAGTTCTCGCCGATTTCGATCAGTGCAGTGCTGATCCAGGAATGGTGATTGGTGGTGACCGGATTGGTGACGTAGTCGGGGAAGGGAACGATCATCTCGTTGGGAATCCGGGTGACGGACCAGCCGGTCAGGGCCCTAGCCACCTCCTCGATATCGGCTTGTGTGTAGCCGTTGTCGACCCCGAGGGTGTGAAGCTCGAGGATTTCCCTGGCGTAGTTCTCGTTCGGTTGGGCAGCGAAGTTCAAGATGGTGTCGAGG
Organism: Planctomycetota bacterium; assembly: GCA_028825265.1. Lineage (GTDB taxonomy): Bacteria > Planctomycetota > UBA8108 > UBA1146 > UBA1146 > QNYK01. Next base: position 1,313 of record JAPKAM010000098.1, on the reverse strand, counting down.
TACACCAGCATCGGCACGCTGCTGGCGCTGTACAGGAGAAGATCGGAGAAGTAGCCGAGCGAATGATCGCGGAAGAACTCGTATTCTTCGAACTCGAGAGAGGATGAGTGTGGCCGTGAGCCGGTCTGGCTGCCGAGGATTCGATGGTTGTAACGATTACGAAGTGATCGAAACAGATCCCTCAACTTCTCCTCGTCGGTGGTGAAGTGGTTTTCCCAGAATTCACCGAGCACCGTTTGCAACTGCCGGTTCGAGTAGATGCCTCGAATGAACATGAATCGTTGCAGGTTGCCATCGGTAAGGATGACATCGCGGGTTGCGGTGCTGGTAAAGGACTGCGCGACGATGCTTGGATCGAGGGTGAAGTCGGCGTTATTGGGCGCGTCATGACCCTGGATGGCGAGGGTGTTGATTCCTGGCTGCAGCAGCGAGTCGGGAATCAGGAAGTACTCGGGGATACCCGCTTCATGTGAGCCATTGGAGTACTGATTGAAGGGGGGAGGGCTCCCGACCAGATGTGGTGACCCATTGTTCTGGGTGCTTCGGGTCAGTTCCACTCCATTGATGTAGGCGACGAATGCATCGTCGTAGAGCATCTTGAGGTAGATCCCGGGCAACCCTGCGGGGTCATTGATCACGAACTGGGTGCGGATGTAGATCGAGGCGAGATCGGTAGTGAAGAACTGGCCGATCGTCGTCACATCGTCGTTATCTCCGAAACCAAACCCGCCGGTGGAAACCGCCCAACTGCTGTCATCGAATCCTGGCTGGGCCCAGTCTGCCGGTGGCTCCTCGAATCCGAGAAAGTAATGAAAGGAGCCGTTGGGTCGCAGGATGAACTGCTCCTGGCTGACCGGAATACTCGAGGTGAACTGATCTTCGAGAGCCAGGAGCGGGATGTTCCCGACCTCGTCCCCGACCTCGGGTTGCAACAGAGCATCGATCACAACGGGAATGCCCAGATCGATAACGCGGGTCACATCTCCTGGTGTTGGGCCATAGGCGATACGGTGCAATAGGTGTCCGGCGACGATTCGTTGTGGATCGGCAGCTCCATCACAACTGCTGGTAAAGCAGCCGAGGAGATCATCGGTCGGGTCGAGTCCGCATTCGAGGGGACCGGGTGCCGGCGGCGGGATGTCGCCGCTGAAGATGTAGCCGAGCAAACTGATCGGATCGGCGACATCGAGTGAACCATCATCGTTGATATCTGCGGCGTCGTAACAACTGATCGAATCGATGCCGACAAACAGGTAGTTGAGGATCACGATCGGATCGGAGATGTCCACTGCACCATCGTTGTTGGGGTCACC
>JAPKAM010000012.1 GCA_028825265.1 Planctomycetota bacterium | reverse complement strand
AACATCGTCGACTCGAACATCGTCGACTCGAACTGAGCGACTTGAGATGATCGGCTTCAATTCATCGACCAGAGGGAGTTGGAATGCCACGTGATGGCCACGGACGAATTATCGACTACCTTCGCATCTCGGTGATGGATCGTTGCAATTTACGTTGCACCTATTGCATGCCGCTGGAGGGGCTTCGGTTTCTTCCCGAAGAAAATCTGCTGACCGCCGATGAGATCGCGCTGGTGGCGAGAGCCGCAGTCTCCTGTGGATTCCGCAAGTTCCGAATTACCGGTGGAGAGCCGACACTGAGACGCGATCTGGTCGAAGTGGTGGCTGGAATCCGCGCTGCGGGTCCGGATGTCGAGATCGGTATGACCACTAACGGAATGCTACTGCCACGGATGGCCAAAGAACTGAAAGATGCGGGGCTGGATCGAGTCAACGTGCACATCGATACACTCGATGAAGTACGGATTCGCCAGGTGATGAGATTTGCAGACCTGCAGAAAATCATGGCCGGAATCGATGCTGCCGAAGCTGCGGGCCTGACTCCCATCAAGCTCAATTCGGTCGTGGTGCGGGGAGAGAACGATACGGATGTCGTGGAACTCGCACGGCAGACTCTCACTCGACCATGGGGTGTGCGATTCATCGAGTTGATGCCGATGGGGGATGGCGAGGAAGCTAAACTGGCACTCTCGAAGGTGGTTCCATCCCAGGAGTCGATGGAGAAAATCATCGATAGTCTCGGTCCTTTGAACCCCATTCCTGCGGTCCACGCTTCCGATGAAAGTCGCAACTATCAGTTATCTGGGGCGATCGGAACCGTGGGTTTCATCAGCCCTGTCAGCGATCCATTTTGTTCTGCATGCAATCGAGTTCGGCTTTCCGCTGAGGGGAAGTTGTTGCTTTGCTTGCTTCGAGATGACGAGGCGGACCTGAGGGCGGTGATCCGAAGTGGTGGAGGCGTCGACGCGGTCAGTCGAGCCCTTCGAGAGGCGATTCTCCTCAAGCCAGTCGGTCATGCTCTCGATGAGGGGATCCACGCAAGCCGTCGAATGCACGAAATCGGTGGGTAGCTTTTCTCGACTGATCGTACGCCTAGCGATTCCCCTGGGTATCGTCCTGTTGCTGGTGATGGTGATCTTCTTCGGCGGTGCGTCCAGCCCGCAGGAACAATTGGTGCAGTCAATTCTGGAGATGCGAGACGGGTTCAATTCCCAGTCGGCAGGAGATGTTCTTCGTCACTGCTCCGAGGATTTCAAGGAATCGGAATATGATCTCGACTCGAGTTCGTTTCGAGCGGTTCTGGTGAGGATCTTCCTGACAGAGCTCGATCGGAAGGATCGGTCTTTTTTATGGCGTGCTTCCATCTTCGAGGACCAGGTTTCTGTACAATTCGAGGGGCCTGAGGAGGAAGCGACCAGCGCCACAGTGGTGGCTCCAGTGGCGTTTCATCGACGGGGAAGACTCGCAGGGAAATCGGTGTGGGTGCTCGAAATCGCGGGTCGAGCCGCCCGCGAGGAGGGGGGTGGTTGGAAATTCACCAGTGCCCGCTTCAAGACGCTGTCGGGTCGGCGGCCCTTCTGATCGTCAACTGACGTCGCGGCGGGCAAACAAGGCGACCCCGAGGCTCAGGATGGAACAGAGAATCAAAGCCGCCCAGAGACTCGCCCAGGCTACTGTGGAGCCTGACATCTGGCCTCCTCGAATTAGCCCGTCAGAGATCCACAAGCGTTGCAGGTCGGGAACCCACCGCGCCCATTCGGAACCTCTCAAGAGTGATCCGACCACCACGCTCGACAGCAATGTCGACAGAGACAGCGCGATGGTCGCAGCAGTCGGAAGGCGAGTCGATGCGGTCAACGCCACTGCCGCCAGCACCAAGACTCCCTCGTGGACCAGCAGCATCGCCCACAGGATATCCAGATCGAAGTCCGCTGTAGGCCACCGAAAGGAACCGTCCGGTGCCCATGACCACATCCCGATGGCCGCAGCGACCAGTGTCACAGTGCAATTCCTCGACAATGTCGCTGGGAAACTGGCCCCCCGGCGGTGTGCCCACGCCGCATGGAGTAGCGAGATCAGGATGGCAGCGAAACTGACCCACAGAACTGGAGCCTGGTCATCGACTAGTTGAGAATGAATGGTTCGATGGCGGATCGCCAGCGCAAGGGTGGCCATCCAAGACAGTTGCGCCATCGAGAGAGCCAGTGCGATTCCGGTGAACTTGCCGAGCAGAACGGTGGTTCGAGTGACCGGTTTGCTGAGCAGCACCATCACTGTCCTGCGACGAATCTCGTCTCCGAGACTGGAGGCCGCCGTGAAGGCACCGAGGAAAAGGCCGCAGGCGAGCATGGTGCTGAGGGACAGGTCGACCAGAAGTAAATCCTCATCGCCGAGGGCGAAGGCACTCAACAGTGGAGAAATGCCGACCAATCCGATCCCCACCAGCAGCATTGCAGCGTGGAAGGAGGGGCGTAGCCCTTCTCGAAATGCGGCTCGGGAAATGCGCCACCAGGCGGATACGGTATCCAAACTGCCTCCTCTCCACTGCAAAAACGTCGCGACTGGATGTTTGGGGTGAACTCTCCCTGCCATCCAGGCTTGACAGTATACTCCCAAACTCAGGAGCCCATGGAAAGAGGAGTGACGATGTCCGTCAAGGTGAAGCCAGATAATCGACAAGATGTCGAAGTGATCCGGGTACGAGGACTGCGTAAGGTCTTCCGTGACTTCTGGCTGCGCCCCAGAGTCGAGGCTCTTCGAGAGGTGGATCTGACCATCTATTCGGGGGAAGTGTTTGGTCTATTGGGACCCAACGGGTCGGGCAAGTCGACCACCATCCAGATTCTGCTCGGTTTACTTTTTCCCAGCGCAGGGGAGGTCTCCGTGCTGGGGAAGCCTCCAGCAACCGCAGAGATCAAAAATCGCATTGGATATCTGCCCGAGGATTCAGTCTTCTATCCCTTTCTGACCGGAAGAGAAATGCTGGATCTCTCGGCGAGCCTCGCCAAGGTCGCCGATTCTCAGCGCAAGGGGCGAATCGAAGATCTGCTGGAGATGGTCGGGCTGCAGGATGCCGGAGACCGTGAAATCGGAGATTACTCGAAAGGGATGCAACGGCGCATCGGAATCGCACAGGCACTGATACACGATCCAGAGATTCTGATCCTGGACGAGCCGACCAATGGGCTGGATCCACTCGGAGTCCGGGAGATGAAGGATTGGATCGGCGCACTGCGTCAGCGGGGTAAAACAGTTCTCATCAGCAGTCATCTACTGGCAGATGTTGAGCAGATCTGCGATCGGGTTTCGATTCTCTACGGCGGTAAGGTTCAGACAACGGGCTCGATCGAGCAGATCCTTGCTCGCGACGATCGTACCCTCTGGGTGACTTCCAATCCTGGAGAAGATCTTCTTGCCGAGGCGCGTCGTCAGATCGAGAAATCTGGAATCGAAGTGGTGTCGATGGGCCCGGGGTCGAGAAGTCTTGAGGATAAGTTTCTGGAGACAGTGGAAGCGGCTCGCGAGAGTGGAGAAAAAACCACTGGAGCCGGAATAGGCGCAAAGCTACCCGCATTCATCGGGCAGTCCAAGGTGCCTCGGTGACGCCATTTATTCTGGCATTTCTGGCGTGGGTGATGATGGCTCTGGTGGTCCAGGTTGCAGTACGTGTACCGGTACCGGGTGGGGCAGTGGTGGCCATCTCACGCACCTTGCTGATAGAAATCTGGAGACGAGGAGTGTTGCCGATTTGCGGCGGCATCCTGTTCCTTGGTCTTGCGATGTTGCCCTGGATCCTCGATGACTCCTCCGAGGAGTCCTCTCGATTGCAAACCATCCTCGATTACGGACAGATTTGGATCTCCTCGGTATTACTCCTGCTCTCGATGTGGATCACCAGCGGAAGCCTGGCGGACGAGATCGTGACGGGCAGGATGCGTGTCCTGGTGGTACACCGACATGGGAAGAGTGCACTGTTGCCCGGCAAATGGTTGGGCAGTGTGTTGGCCATCCTGGCGCTCCTGGTACCCGCCACTGCGATGCTCTGGATGCTCAGTGGGCAGGTCGTGGATCGCTCCACCGATCTATTTGGGGAACCTGCATATGAACTGGTTCAGCCGCAGATCATGGAGGTGAGTCGCGAGGAGGTGGAGAGTTACGTGGCACTACAGAAGTTGGAAGATCCCGCTGGCTGGGGAGCGCTCGATCGAGATAAGGCGTATCGGATTGCTCGATCGCGAATTGAGCGGTTGTCGCACTCACTGGTTCAGGGAGTCCCGATGGATTATCACTTTCAATATCCGGGTGGATTGAGTGAGGGTGCTGTACTCGAGTTCCGGCCATCGCTGGGTCGTCTTCACCGATCGGAGAGGGCAAGGCTTCGGGTTCAATTTGATGGAACTTCGAAAGATGTGGTGATTCGGAACTCGGTCCGGAGTCAGGTCGAGGTTCCCGATCGCTTTCGCGGAGATCAAGAAATCGTCGTCACGATGGAGTTCCTCGGAGCGGTTTCAGAAGAAATGAGAATCCCTTCGATGAACTGGAACGGATCGGATGCGCTACTGCTCAGGATCCAGGAGGGCTCCTTGCTGTCGTCGTTGATACGTTCCCAGTTGTTGTTGTGGATTCGCTGTGGATTTGTTGCCGCATTGGGATTGATGGTGTCGACCTTTCTTGGCTTGCCCGTGGCCACGCTACTGGTGCTGTGCTTCTTCATTGCAGCCGCTGGTGGCGGCTTTGCAGGGGCCTTTGATGAGAACCATGAAGGATCCCATTCCCATCCCGATCCACGGGACCAAGAACCTTCCCGAGTCATCATCGATCTTCTGGCAGGGGGAGGGGAGTGGATCGTCGGCCAACTCGGGGACTGGAATCGCCATGTGACCGGCTCCCGCGTCGCCGCAGGTGAAAACGTGAAGATTGCAGAGGTCTATTCCGGGTTCACCCGGATCGGTTTGATCTGGGCCGGTCTCGCACTACTGCTCGGGACCTGGATCAACTCACGCAAGGAGCACGGGTTGGGAGTGGATCGATGATTCATCGTTCTGAACTGATCCCCTTGATGCTGTTTCTGGTGCTGCTCGGTGCCGCCGCAGCGGTCACCGTGCCGCTCGATCGTGGGCTTGAAGAGGATGGGATCTCATTGCCCATCTCCAGTGCTACGGGTGTTCCAGCCGACGTCTTGCTGATGCAACAAACTCTGGGTGCTTTTCGTGGTTGGGCCATCGATGCGCTGTGGCTTCGAGCCCTGGCACGGAGAGAACAAGGGCGGCTCCACGAATCGATGGAACTGGCGACCTGGATTACCAAACTACAGCCGTACTTTCCCAGGGTCTGGAATTTTCAATCCTGGTTACTGGCCTTCGAACTGGCTCTCGACAGCAGGGACCCCGAGCAACGCTGGTCCTGGGTTCGGGAATCGGTGGATCTACTCCGGGGGCCAGGATTGAGGGCGAATCCCTTCAGCCACGAAATCCACGGTCAACTCTCTTACCTGTTCTGGTTCAAGATCGGTGAGTTCCAGGATGAGTCCGCAGGGTATTACCAGCGGCGCCTCTGTCAGCGCTGGCGTGGATTCCTCGGTGATCCTCCAGCGGGAGATCCGCTGCGTTACCGGGAAGTGCTGCAACGGATCTCGGTCGCAGCAACGGAAGTCTCTCCCAGTTCCCTACCATGGCTCAAGGATGCCACCCTGAGCGCTGGTCTCGAGGCGGCGCTCGATGATCCTGAGCCATTCCTGCGAGCGGGTGTCGGAATCTCGATTCCAGGACTGCCCATCGATCATCAGCAAGAAGTCGAGGACATGTTGAGGCGAAGCCTGCTGGAGGGTGAGTTGAACATGTCCCCGGAACTGATGGCGAGACTCACAACCTACCTGGGTCCGGTAGACTGGCGAACTCCAGGGGCTCATGCCATCTATTGGGCTGCACAGGGAACGCTTCGATCCCAACCGGACGGGCTTTCGGAATCTCTCGACGACTCGAACATCGAATTGGTCCTGGTGTCGACCAATGTGCGCATCGGACTTCAGAAACTGGTTCGCTACGGCCGCCCGCTCCTCGATCAGGAGGGGTTGCTGATCACCAGTTTACCACAACCGGGAATCTTGCCCTCCTACGAGCGATCCCTGATCTGTCTCACGGCTGGGCAGGGTATTCCCGACGAGCTTCTTCCGAGGATGCTGGAAATCATCGCTGAATCGGTGGTGACGGCATGGCTCCAGGGGGAAGACTCGATGGCGATGCAATTGCTGACTCGGTATCAAGAATTGGCCGGAGACTCCCCGGATTCCCCCCCAGCGGCGCTGGAGTCTCAAATTGATGCTTTGGTGTTCGGGACCCTGACCGACCAGGATGGTGAGCGAGAGCGAAGAGGATTGTTAGTCGGAATCCGTGGTAAATCGATGGTGGCTCATGGCGGTGGTGGTACTCCCTGGGAAGCTCGAAGGGGCAAGCAACTGGCGGATCGTCTGGAACGAAAGTGGTACGGTCAGCGTCTTCCCGATGTCCGCCGTGATTCGATCATCTCCGCGCTCAGGACTCCTGAATTTTCAGCTCCCCTGTCAGTGAAGTGCAGAATCTGGGAGACTCTTGGAGCGGATGAGAAACTCGATCTCGATGACACCACTAGAAGTTTGCTAAAAATCGAGGCGAGTCGTTCTGGACGGACTCCGGAATCTTCTTTTCCTGGGATCGAAAAGACTCGAGATAGGGCCGGGATCGGCACTGGAAAATGAGAATCGATGGAGAATGAAGAAAAGATGCAGAAGTTGATCCCGGATCTCCCGAAGATACAACTCCACGACCATCTCGATGGGGGCCTCAGCCCCAGTACCATCATCGAACTGGCCGACGAGAGGGGAATCGAGCTTCCCTCAGACGATCCGGATCAGTTGGGGGACTGGTTTTTCAGAGGAGCGGATCAGGGAAGTTTACCGAAATATCTGGAAGGTTTCTCCGTCACGACTTCCGTGATGCAAGATGAAACGGCTCTCCACCGGGTCGCCAGAGAGCATGTCGAAAAACTGGCGGCTGATGGTGTCATCTATGGAGAGGTACGATTCGCACCAGTTCTTCATGGCGAACAGGGTCTTGATTCTGCAGCGGTTCTTGAAGCGGTGCTGGATGGGGTCGCGGTCGGGTGTCAGAAGACTGGAATCGATGTCCGGATCATCGTCTGCTCTTTGAGACATATGGACCCAAAGATTTCGCTGCGTTCGGCGGAAGTAGCGGTGCAGTTTCGGGATCGTGGAGTGGTCGGGTTTGACTTGGCTGGAGATGAGTCGGGACACCCTCCCTCAGATCATAATGAAGCGTTTCAGTTTCTGCGGAGGAGCAACTTCAATATCACCATTCACGCAGGTGAGGCGTTTGGACTGCCCTCCATCTGGCAGGCGATTCAGCATTGCGGTGCCCACCGTATCGGTCATGCCACGCGATTGGTGGAGGACGATACGGTGCCCGGAGATCATCGGGGGACCCTCGGCGAGTACATTCTTGACCATCGAATTCCTCTCGAAATGTGTCTCTCCTCCAATCTCCACACGGGTGCGGTGGCCTCCCTCAAGAATCATCCGTTCCCCAGGTATCTGAGGGAAGGATATCGGGTTGGCCTCAATGTCGATAACACCCTGATGTCGGCCACGACGCTGTCGAGGGAGTGGCAACTCGCGGTAGATTTATTTGGACTCGACCTTGGAGACCTGGAACGGATCGCGGTCAACTCGATGAAGAGTGCATTTTGTGAGCATTCGACGCGACGCAAGGTGATTCAGGAGCAACTGTTGCCCCGTTTCCGCGCAGTTCAGGGCGCGACGAGTTGAACCTCGGTCCTGTTGGGTGGATAATAGATCTTGGTGATGAAGCGACGGAATTCCTCAGTAGATAGCCGGAGAACCAGATGTCCGATGTGATAGGTCGACTACAGCAACGAGATGTCTCGAAGCGGAGTCAGGAGGTTCGCCTGCAGGGGCGAGTCCTTCATCTGGTCGATGATGCGGATGCGATGGTTCAGCAACTCTCCGGAACCGACCTCCCGCTCGATCACGGATTGACCTACCGCGATAACATCTCCACTGACGAGATCACCCCTGCCTACGTCTGCTACTATCATGATGAAACACTGGGCGAATTTCCCTATGTTGGATTCTCGGCCGGTGGTGAATTCCCGGTCAAGAGAAATTCCATCAAGGACGGCGGTTTCGATGCTGCTGTCAGTGGTAAGAGAAGGGGTAAGGGGTCTAGTCGTGAGGCATCTCCTTACGCGGAACTATGTGCAGGAATCCATCTGGTCTTCGCCGAGAACATCGAACGGATTTACCAGCAAAACTGCCACAACCTGGGATTGCTGACCTGTACCGATTTCTCGGTGCTCGAACGTTTGGTCGCGGGGGAGTCGGTACCGCTCGCCGAGTTCAAGAAGGGCAAGGACCCGATCACCAAGCAGATCATCGACTGGGGCGGCCTGTTCGAGTTCAACCTCGCAAGATTGCAAGGGAAGGTCGACCTGCCAGGCCCCATCCCTGCGACCGGACCCCAAACCATCACCCAGAAAATCTTCTCCCGGAGCCGCATCATCGATTCCGCCACCGGGGAGGTGGGCTGCGAAAGTTCTGAGATTGGTGACGCTGGATTTTTCCAGACCGACATCCGATTCAGTCACGAGTATGTGACTCCGATGGCGGCATCTTTCTTCGAACAAAAGGTGGGGAAGGGTGAACCGCTGAACGATCCCGACTCCGTCATCTTCTTCAGAGATCATCTGACATTCCTCGAGCAGGCGATCACTCCGGAACGGCGAAAGATGGGACTTCTTCAAACTGCTGAGCAGTTGAAGATCAAGCAGGAAGAGTTTGCCGAAGCTTACGGAATCACCTTGCACGGGGAAACCGGTCTGGGCGGATCGGAGGCGATCTGCCACTCCAAGATTATTCAAGACTATGCGCTTCCCGGGCAGTTGATCATCGGTAGTGATTCTCATACTCCACACTCAGGAGCCGTGGGCTGCGTTGCTTTCGGTGTGGGTACCACTGCGATCTTCAACTCTTGGATCACCAAGGATGTCTACTCGACGGTTCCTGAAACGGTCCGCATCGAGATTCGTGGAGAACGACCCGACGGAATCACTGCCAAGGACATGATGCTGGCGATCCTCAGGATCCCCTACGTGGTGGACGGGCATGCGATCGCCAAGATGGTGGAATACTGCGGTCCGGCGGTGGAAGCTCTCTCGATTGATGAGAGAGCCACGATGACCAACATGGCGGCAGAGGTGGGAGCCTTCAGTGGAATTGTCGCTCCCGATGAGAAAACAGTCGAGTTCCTGGTTGCTGAGCGCTCCATGGATCCGGATCAGGCGCGTCAATACTGCGAAGGCCTGTTTTCGGATGAGGGTGCTAGTTACTGCCACGAGATCATCATCGATGTGGATCAACTGGAACCGCTGGTGGCCCTTCCTGGAGACCCCGGGAACGGAGTCGAGATCTCCGCACTGGAACATGAAGTCGCCATCGACATCGCATACGGAGGCTCTTGCACTGCTGGCAAGAAGGAAGACATGGACATGTACGCCGAGGTTCTTCGCCATGGCCTGCATCAGGGGCGACGGGTTGCCGATGGAGTCGAGTTTTGGATTCAGTTCGGATCTCAGGAGGTCAGGGAGTACTGCCGTGAAAAGGGCTACCTGGAGATCTTCGAGAAGTCCGGAGCCCAGGTCATCGAGCCCTCCTGTGGTGCCTGCATCAATGCCGGTCCAGGGGTCAGCCGTACGCCGGATCAGGTGAGCGTCAGTGCCATCAACCGGAACTTCCCGGGACGATCAGGTCCTGGACAGGTGTATCTAGCCAGTCCCCTGACTGTTGCTGCCAGCGCACTTGCGGGCCATATCGTGGCGTTCCAGAAGGACCACTGATCGCCCTTCGCGATCAATACCGCTAGGATCAGCCACCGATTTGGGCGATCCTGGCCAGTTCGGTCCGGAGCTGCAGTTGCACGGAGATCGGTTCGATGAGATCGCTGTAGCCGATTCCATCCCGTAGCGTCAGGTCCGGTTGCCAGCGGTCTCCCGATTCCTCCTCCAGCGCATCGACGACTTGTCGTACCACCGGAAAACGCCGCGGATCGTCTGGCAGAGATTCGCCGCTGGCGGCTGCCCACCACAAATCTCCTCGAAGTAGCCACTGGTGCCATCGCTGCGGGAGTTTGCTTCCGAGGTGAGACGAGAGATCTTCGACCAGCCTACGGATCAGTGGCAAGGAGCACTGGATCAGTTCCGTTTCAACCACACGGATTCTTTCGAGGGCCAGAATCCGCTCGCGCGCATTTCTACTGCTGTTCATCATGGTGACCTGTTCGTTCCCTCGGTTCGAATCCTCGAGATAACCTGGCCTGGAATGGAGTGACGGTTGTTTGATCAAGATCCCGGACTTTATATCGGCACATCATCCTGGTCTGAGAAAAGCTGGCAAGGGGTCTTTTATCCGGAGGGCATCGCTTCTCGCGAGTACATCCGTCATTACTCGACGGTGTACGACAGTGTCGAGATCGACGCGACTTTCTACGCCATACCCGCTCGCAGTACCGTGGAAGGCTGGCGGGACAGAACTCCGGATGGTTTCCAGTTCGCCGCCAAGGTCCCTCGCCTGATCACACATGACAAGGTTCTGGTGGATGCTCTGGTTGATATGGAGATCTTTGTCGAGACGATGCAGTGGCTCGGTGATCGACTGGGTCCCTTGTTATTGCAATTTCCATACTTTAACCGGAAAGCATTTTCGAGTCCGGAGCCGTTCTTCGAGCGCCTGGACCAGTTTCTGGCACGGATTCCTGCGGGGCCCAGATACGTGGTAGAGGTCAGAAACCGCCACTGGATTGGTCCTCGACTGGAGCGATTACTTCGCGGACATGGTGTGTCGCTGGCCTGGGTCGACCAGGCATGGATGCCGGAGCCTGAAGATTGGCCACGGCTGCTGGACGGACCCGGTGCTGGTCCGGGATATTTCAGGTTTCTGGGCGATCACAAGCAGATGGATCAACTGACCGACAAGTGGGATCGTCAAGTGGTCGATCGACGCGATCGGCTGGCCCGATGGGTTCCGCTGATGCGAGCATTCAGGGAATCGGGAGTGGATGTGTTTGGCTTCTTCAACAATCACTATGCCGGTCATGCTCCGGCGACGGTGGAAGATTTCAGATCGCTATGGAGTGCGGGGAAAGATCACTCGTCTTCGTCTTCGAATTGATGTGGCCCCTCCAGTCCTGTCCAGGATCCCACACGGTACACCAACATCAGGTTGGTCGGACCCATTCGATGGGTGGGTGCCCCGAGCAACAGCACCAGTAGATCGTCCCTGGCAGCGACCTCGTCCGCCTGGATGGTCTTGTCCAGTTGCTCGATCAACTCATCAGTGGTTCGGGCCGGGAGGATCTGGTAAGGACGAACTCCCCAGACCAAGGTCAGTCGATCCCGGACCGTTGGATTGGTGGTGAAGGCAAGGATCGGTCGTTCTGGTCGACGTCGTGAAGCCAGCATTGCGGTCGTTCCGGACTGGGTGAATGCGCAAAGTGCATGGGCGTCGACATCCTGGGCCACCTGGCAGCCCGCGTCAGTGACCGCATCGGCGATCGAGTGGGTGTCGTTCTCTCTTCTGATACTGTTGGTGGTCTTCACTGAATTTTGTTCGGTGTAATAGATCACATCGGACATCATCCTGACCGATTCGATCGGATATTCCCCGATAGCGGTTTCCCCCGAGAGCATCACTGCATCGGTGCCATCTAGCACAGCATTGGCCACATCACTGGCCTCGGCGCGAGTGGGTCTTGGATTTCTCGTCATGCTATCGAGCATCTGGGTCGCAGTGATGATCGGACGTCCCATCTTCAATCCTTCGGCGATGATGCGCTTCTGGATGACGGGTACTCGTTCCGGTGGGATTTCCACTCCCAGATCCCCTCGGGCGACCATCGCGCCCCATGAGTTCTTGAGGATATTAGTGATATCCTCGACGGCTCGGGGCTTCTCGATCTTGGAGATGATGGGGATATTCGAACCTTTGCTGGCGAGTAGATCCCTTAACTCCAGGACATCTTCGGATTGGCGCACAAAGGAGAGTGCGATAAAGTCGACATTCATCGATGCGGCGAAGAAGGCGTCCTCGCGATCTTTCTTGGTCACTGCAGGGGCGGAGACGTGACTCCCCGGCAAGTTGATGCCTTTTCGAGGGTGGATCAGCCCGGCATTTGCAGCCCTGGCGATGACTAGGCCCTTCTCGACCGAGATGGTTTCGAAGGCAATATTGCCATCATCGATGAGGATGGGATCACCGGGCGAGAGATCTTTATCGAGCAAGTCATAGTCGCTTCCGATCTCACCGGTTTCCGGCGGGCGTCCGACCGCGATCCGGATCTCCTCGGACGGTTCGACCGGGATCGGGTCTCCTTCGAAATAGGAGAGGCGAATCTTGGGGCCCTGAAGGTCATACAAGATTCCGATGGGACGACCCACCTGCGTCGCCATTTCGCGGACCATCTCGATGGTCGTCCGGTCCTTATCGTGGGAACCGTGGGAAGCATTGATCCGCACCACATCGAGACCCGCCTCGAACATCCCCTGGAGAATCTTGGGGGAATAGGAAGCTGGCCCGAGGGTGGCGATGATCTTCGTTTGCCTGAATGCAGAAGAATGAGGAGTATCCATTCTTCGATGATGGCCGCATCTGCCTCTGCTGTAAAGTGAACCCCGCATCGAAGCGTTGTCGATGACAAAAAGAAGGCCCGGGACTTCGATGGAAGTTCCGGGCCTTCTTTCCTTACAGGAGTACTCTGACTAGGGGCATGCCGGAAAACTATCACAATTGATGCCGTCGTTGTCGGTCGGGTCTTCTCCGCAGCCTGGGTAAGGAGCCAGAGGAAACGCTCCGTTTCCGAATAGATTCGACAGCAGGAAGATGGCGTCGCTGATGTCAAATCCACTGTCGTCATTGATGTCACAGGAATCTCCACATGGAGGCAAGCCGGCACCACCGAACAGGAAATTGAGAGCGGCCACCACATCTGCGATGTCGTTGGATCCTCCATCGGTGTTGCAATCACCCCTGACAAAGAGCGGACCTGAGGTACAGGTGAGTTGGCAGCAAACTTGAGCCATCACACCACCACAGCCGTCGACCGATTCGATGCAAATCGTCTGAGGGACGGGGGAAAGCCCAAGGCTTCCTTGCCAGCTGGTGGCGGCTGCGGATGCCAGCGTCTCTACAAAGACTCCGTCGATGTAAAGATGGATTGCAGAGTAACCACCAGGATTAGTCCAACTGGCATCTGCCGTGCACCCCGTGAGGGGATCGGTAGCGATGATGTTACAGCTGAATCCACTCGCCACCGCGGGCGGGGTGTATCCTGCGCAGGAATCGAGGATGCAAGTCTGCGCCGATGAAGCGGAAGGTGCGACGCCGGTGATGCAGATGTTGGTACTGGTGGTCGGAAGAATCACGGAGGTCGAGGTGGCGCTTCCCGGAAGGGTTGCGACCAGCGCCCCGTCGAGTCGCACCTGGATTCCCGTGTAACTGGCGTTGTTGATCCAACTGAGATCATGAGTACAACTGCAGATGTCCGAAAGGGTACTGGTGAGCCCGGAAGGGGCGGGAATCTCGATGGATACGGATCCACCGCTACTGGACGGGAAGATACTCGATCCGCCGACAGTGAAAACGATGTTGATGGGCGGACTGCCGAGGGTGGCCGTCGGGGTCACGGCTGTGCTACTTCCGGGGGCTGCAGTGGCGGCCACCGTGTAGTTCATCGTGGCCACTTCTTGGCCGGAACCGGGTGGCAGCGAGTCGAGGGCCCCGCCGAAGGTGAAGATGCACGCCAGTACCACTCCCGGCCCATTGGCCGGGGCGATATCTTCGAAGAAGTAGTCGGCCCCGGTCGCTCCATTGAGAGGAAGCAATGCCGCTCCCTGGAGAATGCTGACGGGAGTCAAGATGGTGCCATCGTGAGTGGCACCGTAGGAAAATCCCAGCACCGGATCGTTATGAGCGATCTGGACATTGACGCTGACATTGTCGCCCGGTAGCGCGGAACTGTCACCGATCGAGAGAACATTTTGGGCCGTGACCAGCACGGGCAGGCTCAAGAAGAGGAGCAGCAGGACAGTTTGTGAGATTCGGTTCATGGGACACTCCAAAAGCACCGGATCCGAGAATCTGAGAGATCTGGATCAGGATACTGATAATAAAGTTGGACAGGCTAACCCCTATTTGAACCAACTCAGATGGGTTCAGCAAGTCCCGACTCAGGACTCTCTTTGGAGCGCTTCCAGCGGGGAGTGTCAGGCGATAAGATCAGGAGCATGAAATATAGAGCGATCAGTCCGGATTGACCTACTCGGTCCTGAACGGTGATGAGGTGTATCTTGAGTGCGACGATGAAGGCTCTGATCAAATCCGGTCCCCAACCGGGGTTGAGACTGGTGGAGAAGCCGATCCCCGATCTGACCCCAGATGGAGTCCGGATCGGGGTACTGGCCACTTCGATCTGCGGTACAGATCTTCACATCTACAACTGGGATGCATGGGCGGCCTCGAAGGTCACCACTCCATTGACCGTGGGGCACGAGTTTTGCGGAGAGGTGCTGGAGGTGGGACCACAGGTCACTCGATTCCAGCCCGGTGATTTTGTCGCTGCCGAGTCGCATGTGTTTTGTGATCAGTGCCGTCCTTGCAGAACAGGCCAGCGTCATATCTGTGAGAATGAAAAGATCATCGGAGTTCAGCGAGACGGGGCTTTTGCCGAGCAGATCCTGATGCCAGAGCGTTGCATCTGGAGGACTCCGAATACTCTCCCTCCTGAAATCGCGACCTTGCAGGAGCCACTTGGAAATTCGGTTCATGTCGCCTTGGCAGACGAAGTTTCGAGGCGCCATGTGTTGATCACTGGCTGCGGACCCACCGGCCTGTTTGCCGTGGCCATCGCGAAAACTTGCGGTGCCGCTTCGATCACTGCCGTCGATGTCCAGGATTACAGGCTGTCTCTGGCGAAACAGTTGGGCGCCGATCATATCTTCGATCCGATGAAGTGTGATCTGGTGACAAAGGTTCACGAATTGACCGATGGCCGCGGAGCTGACGTCGTGCTTGAGATGTCGGGCAACGAAAAGGCGATCGAAGATGGTTTGCGTTGTCTCAGTCGAGGTGGGGACTACCGTTTCTTTGGTGTTCCCTCCGATCGGATCTCGATTGATGTCGCCCGAGACATCATTTTCAAGGGGGCACGGGTGCAGGGCATCCTCGGTCGAAAAGTATGGGATACCTGGCACGATACCGCTCGCTTGCTGGAGGCGGGGCTGGACATCTCTCCGATCATCACCCACAAGCTTCCCATCGAGGATTACGAGATTGCATTCGACCTGATTCGTCGGGGTGAGTGCGGCAAAATCATCCTGTATCCCGGTGGTGTGCCCAAGTAGTTCAGGATTGGTCAGGAGAGAGCGATGTTTCGGGATCGTCAACGATTTGTCGAACAGTTGCAGGAGATCGAAGATTCGGGTCTCTGGAAACATGAACGGTTAATCACCGGTCCGCAGGGAGCCAAGATCTCCACCTCCGATGGAGAGGCACTCAATTTTTGCGCCAATAACTATCTCGGTTTGTCGAGTCATCCGGCCATTCTCGAAGCGGCTCATGCTGCGCTGGAGAGTCATGGTTTTGGTCTCTCCTCAGTGCGATTTATCTGTGGTACTCAGGATATACACAAGCAACTGGAACGGCGAATCTCCAAATTTCTTTCGACCGAGGACAGCATCCTCTACACCTCCTGTTTCGATGCCAACGGCGGGCTGTTCGAAACTCTGCTGGGACCCGAAGATGCGGTGATCTCAGATGAGTTCAATCACGCATCCATCATCGATGGGGTGAGGCTGTGTAAGGCGAAACGATTTCGGTATTCACACGCAGACATGTCGGACCTACAGAGATGCATCTCCGAGGCCAGTGAAGCCAGAACCCGGATGGTCGTGACCGACGGAGTCTTCAGCATGCACGGCGATCTGGCCCCACTCGATGAGATTGCAGCACTTTGTGATGAGCACCATGCCCTGCTGGTCGTGGATGACAGCCACTCGACGGGCTTCATCGGGAAGACCGGTCGAGGGACCGCCGAGCACTTCGGGGTTCAGGATCGGGTCGATCTCATCACCAGTACTCTTGGAAAGGCACTGGGAGGTGCCAGTGGCGGCTTCACCACAGGGCGCAAGGAACTGATCGAGTTATTGCGGCAAAGATCTCGTCCATATCTCTTCTCGAATACGCTCGCACCTGCCATCACAGCGGCAGGGATCCGGGTACTGGATCTGATCGATGATGAGCCAGAACGGGTGCAGAAGAGTCAGTCGAACACCCAACACTTCCGCAAGGGTATGACCGCCGCAGGATTTGATATCACTGCCGGGATTCACCCAATTGTCCCCATCATGCTCGGGGACGAACGCAAGACGATGGAGATGGCCACCGCGATGAACCAGCGAGGAATTTTCGTGGTCGGATTCTCCTACCCGGTGGTCCCGAGGGGCCAGGCACGGATCCGGGTGCAGATCTCCGCCGGCCACGAGATCGACCAGATTGACCATGCCATCGGCGTCTTTACCGAGGTCGGGAAGGATCTGGGACTACTCAACTGATCGCATCCCCTTGCGAGTTCGGTGCTCACTCCCGATAGTGGTGCGAATGAAGAATGGAGGAGCGATGAAGGTGCAGTGCCTGAAGGGGTTCCGCGATTACCTTCCAGAGGAGATGCTGCAGAAGAATCGCATGGTGCGGGCGGTTCAGCAGGTCTTCGAGTGTCATGGATATCCTCCACTGATGACTCCTGCTCTGGAGTATTCAGAAATCTTGCTCGGAAAGTATGGCGTGGAAGGAGAGATGCTCCTTTATCGCTTTCGCGACAACGGCGATCGTGATGTGGCGCTACGCTACGATCTGACCGTACCGCTGGCCCGCGTTCTGGCGGAGCATGGCGAGATCACCATGCCCTTCCGCAGGTATCAGATCGCTCCGGTTTGGAGAGCAGAGAAGCCAGCCCGAGGTCGTTTCCGTGAGTTCATGCAATGTGATGTGGACCTGGTGGGAGCCGATACTGCGGCCGCAGATGCCGAGATGCTGGTGATCGGAAGCGCAGTGATGAAGGAACTGGGAATCTCCGGTTACCGGATTCGGATCAACCACCGCGGCATCCTAGCCGCTCTCTGTCGCCTGGCGGGGCTGACTTCCGCTGGAGAGGTGGAGTTCCTGCGATTGCTCGACAAACTGGACAAGATCGGAGCCGATGCATTCCGCGATCAGGTCGGTCAGATTTCTGGAATCGATGAGGCCGGGGTGGAAAGCGTTCTGAAGATCGTGATGGCCAACCCCGGTGATTCAAGACAGATTCTTGCCGGACTCGAAGATGCACTGGGATCGGATCCGGAAGCGGTGAGTTCGATCGAGCGAATGAGCGAAGTGCTAGATCTTGTCGAAGCATCCGGAGTGTCAGAGCAGTGCCACATCGATCCTTCCATCGCCCGTGGACTCAGTTACTACACGGGGCTGGTCTATGAGACATTCCTCGACTCCTTGCCAGGATTCGGTTCGGTGATGAGCGGTGGACGATACGACGGACTGGTGGGATTGTTAGCAGGGAAGGACCTGCCTGCGATTGGCATTAGCCTTGGACTCGACCGTCTCTTTTCTGCCATGAAGGAACTGAACCTGCTCGAAAATCGAAGCCAGCCAGCCGATGTTCTCGTGGTGCAGTTTTCTCAGGCGCTGGCACCCGCCAGTTTCGCGGCTGCGGCTCGGCTAAGAACTGCTGGCATCGCAACGGTCGTCTACCCACGTGACGCCAAATTGAAGAAGCAATTCCAGTTTGCTCAGAAGGCCGAGATTCCGTTTGTCGTGGTGATTGGTGAGGATGAGCAGAGCCGGGGTACCCTTCAATTGCGGGAGATGGATAAGGGGTCTCAACAGGAGATCTCCATCGACGAGGCGATCCGGATCATCGGTGTCGAACTTCCCGAGGGAAACAACCAATGAGTACAAAAAGGCATGACTTCGAGGTCCCCATCGACGAACAGCGAGTGGTTCGAGTGTCCGTCGATGAACCGCTGAAACCGACCTCTCGTTCGAAAACCATCTTGTTTATCCCTGGATTCAAGGGATTCAAGGACTGGGGCGGCTGGCCGTGGTTCTGTGCTGAACTGGCGAGGGCTGGACATCGAGTTCTTCGGGTCAACCCATCGATGTGTGGAGTCGGAGCGAGTCTCGATTCCTTTGATGAACCGGCTCGATTCGCCCAACAAACCCTGGGACATGACGTCGAGGATCTGGAAACGGTTCTGATGCGTCCCGAGGTGGGCTCGGATGATGTGATTATAATGGGGCACTCTCGTGGAGGAATCGTCGCTGCATTGACGGCAGCGGCCTCTTCTCAGATCGCCGGAGTGATCACTTTGGGAACGCCGGATCAGTTGCTTGACATCAGCGATGACGAGATGGAAGAGTGGCGTTCCCGTGGAAAACGAGAAATCGTCAATGCGCGAACCGGGCAGGTGCTGTTCCAGCACAGTTCGGTGCTGGAAGACTATCTGGAGCAGGAAGATTTCTACAA
The DNA here is from genome assembly GCA_028825265.1 of Planctomycetota bacterium. Classification (GTDB taxonomy): domain Bacteria; phylum Planctomycetota; class UBA8108; order UBA1146; family UBA1146; genus QNYK01. The sequence goes on along the minus strand of JAPKAM010000012.1, from coordinate 21,691 downwards.
CGCACCCGATGCCCTGGCCACGGCCTCGGTGCCGGTTCTAGCGATTCATGGCGCTGCCGATACCGCGGTGAAGAGTTGCTGTGCGACGAAATTGTTGGAGGACGTTGATTCCGCTCTCGCTCGCCTGGTCCTCATCGATGGAGCGGGCCATACTTTCGGACTGGTTCACCCGTTCATCGGACCGCACCCTGCGGCTCAGCAGGTTCTTCAGGTGGTCACTGAGTGGATTCAAGAAGTGTGGCCTCGATGAAACGGTATCCCGCATACGACCCCATCGAGTACCAGCAATGGCAACCGGACCCCGAGGTGATGAAACAGTACCAGCAGACGATTGAGCAGCCGCAGGTGAAGGCTTCAGTGGAGAGCCTCGGCGCCGCTGGGATGATCCAACTGTACAAGGGGCTACTGCGAGCACGACTTCATGACATCGCATTGAAGCGCTGGGTTCGTACCGGAGTCATCACCAAGGCCTGGCTCGGCTGCGGTGAGGAAGCGGTGACTATCGGCGCCTGCCATGCACTGGGTCCCGACGATGTCGTGGGGCCGATGATCCGTAATGCGGCGGCCACCTTTGAGCGAGGCATTCCCATCGCGGAGTCATTCCGCTCCTACCTGGCGACCGGGGATGGCATCACCCAGGGGCGAGATCTCCACTTCGGGGATCTGGCTCATGGAGTGGTCGCTCCGATCAGCCATGTCGGGGATCTAGTTCCTGTTTGTGCCGGGTTTGCCCTTTCCTTCCAACTTCAGAAGGAGCCACGGGTGGCGTTGACCTGGGTTGGCGATGGATCGACCCGCACCGGAGCGGTTCACGAGGGGCTTTCGCTGGCCTCGAGTCGCTCGTTGCCGCTGATCGTGATCATCGAGGACAACGCAGTGGCGTTGGGAACCCGACGAGACGATCGTCTGGGGAACTCGCTTTCTAATATGGCGGCGAGCTACGATTCGGTGGGAATCGAGTGCGATGGAAATCATGTACTCGAGGTCCATGCAGCGGTCACCAAAGCACGAGAGGTTTGTCTCGAAGGCAAGGGGCCGGTGATCATCCTGGCCAGGACATTTCGATTTGGCGGACACGCCACTCATGACGAGGCCGAGGCTCGCGCTCTTTTCAAGCCGCAGGAATTCAAGGATTGGGCACTGCGCGATCCGATCGGTTGCTTCGAGGAATGGCTGCTGGGGCAGGGGGAGTTGCTCGCCGTGGATCCTCGGCCTGCACTGCAGGAGTGGGAGCAACAGGTTATCGAAGAGGTGGAGAAGGCTGCAGAGGACTCGCTTCAGAGTCGCAAAAATTCGATCCCCGACGCCGCTGCGATGCTCGGGGATGTCTTCGCGGGTTGAGCGGTGACTATTCGGTCGAGGAAGCCTGTTGTGCCGGTTCTTCGACGCTGAAGGATGTCCCGCAGCCACAGGCGCCACTGGCATTGGGGTTCTCGAAGACGAATCCTCGTCCCATCAGAGATTCCTTGAAGTCTACGGTCACGCCGTTGAGGAACATCCAGGACTTGGGGTCGACGAACACTCTCACGCCGACTACGTCGATGACTCGATCCTTCTTGGTCGGGGTCTCGATAATCTCCATGCCGTAGGACATACCCGCACAGCCGCCACCCTGGACGTAGAGACGTAAGCCACCCTCTTCTCCGGCAGACTTCTCCTGGGTCAGGCGTGAAATTTCCTGTCCTGCAGCTTCGGTGACGTGAATCATCTCTCGAATCCTCCTGTGCGAGTGAAAAACCCTCAACACACCCAATTTACCGCCAATTGACCCGAAACTCCAGCGATCTGGTGGCGTTTCCGCAGAGTCCGTTCAGTGATACCTTTCGGCGAAAGGAGTTCGCTTGTCCAGAATCTTGAGAATGCCGGCGACCGTGGCCACCTGGCTCGCGTTGCATGTCGTCTCTTTCATCATCGGAACGATTTCGATTTCTCGTGCCAGAGGTCTGGGGCGTTTACTCGGACGTTTGGGATGGAGGTGGAAGCGATCCGAACGTCAGAGGACCAGTGAGCAGTTACGGCATCTCGATCCAGCCCTGGGTGAGAGAACCCGCCAGCGCATCGGGGCACGCTGCTTCGAGCAGATGGGAGAGACGGTCCTCGAACTGATCTCGCTGGCAGGGAAGGATCTGGATCGCCTCGGTAGTCCTCCTCGACGAGGGGGGGTCGCCATCGAGGGGCTCGATGAGTTCCACCGTAGGATTGCTGATCTGAGGAGCGACGGCAGGGGAGTGATTCTCATCTCTGGACATATCGGTAGCTGGGAACTCGCAGCAGCGATCACCGGCAGGGAATATCCGCACGACAGTTTGTTCCTGGCACGGCGATACCTGGATGAGGTCGAGCAGAAGTGGGTCCATGGCATTCGATCTCGACTGGGTGATCGGTTGGTCTTTCAGGATGAGTCACTGCTACGGTCGATCCGTTGGCTCCAAGATGGTCGAATTCTGGGGATGTTGACCGATCTCGACATCAAGAAGATGGATGGGATTCATATTCCGTTCTTCGGCAAGGAAGCTCACACCACCACGGCCCCCGCCAGGTTAGCGCTCATGTCAGGGGCGAGGCTGATGCCATTCTTTTTCATCCGGGATCGTCATGGTTATCACCTCGAGTTCGATGGGCATATCGATCCCACTCGGCAGGATGGATCCAAGGAGGATCAGATCCGACAGATCAGCATGTCACTGAATGGTGCCATCGAGCGAGCGATCCGCCGCCACCCCTCACAATGGCCCTGGATGCACTCTCGCTGGTACTCGACCCCGGCGATCGTCGAGCGACGGAAGAGAAGACGCGCTCGCCCTTCGATGGACGGATAGGTTCCGCTCGCTTGAGGGAGAGGTTCAGGAGGCATAAGATGCGGGCAGGTGGGTCGGGTACTTTGGCTCACCCGGTTCGGTTGTATTCACTTGCGAGCCACCAGTACGAAAGGAAACCTCGGATGAAAATTCAATCGATCTCTTCGGCCCTGGTCGTGTCGATGTTGCTGGGGGCGCTCTTGTTATCGACATCGTTCCTGGCGGCGCAAGCGGCTCCCGAGCTGTCGTGGAAGAAGGGCGATGGAGCGGAGGTGTTCCAGCAAGGAAAGACCGCCTACGAAGCAGACCAGTTCAAGGAGGCCTACGCGTTCTTCAAGGACGCGCGCAAGAAAGCCAAGAACCGCGACACTCGTTCTCATGTCGGACGCTGGCTCGCCTCGACCGAGGGCGCCAATGAACTGCAGGCCCTCAAGAAGCAAGCTTCCGAAGGAAAAGAGAGTGCGGCCTATCGGATGGCAGTGAAGAACTACGCGAAATTTTCCGAGACTTTTATCGGTGAGGAATACAAGAATTTCCTCACTGGATTGCAGAGGAAACTCTTTCACGTGCTGGAAGATTTCGAGCGAGTCTCTCGTCGATATTCGGAAAAATACGGCAAGAAGTTCATCGACGAGGTGGAGTGGGTCCAGGAGGGTAAAAGAGCTTTGCAGTGGGATGTCGCCTCAGGAAAGACGGAGTTGAAAATCAAGGGAGTCCCCGGGGGACTGTCCGCCTACAAATCGATCGCGTTCTATCTCGACATGCCGCGGGGAGGATCTCCTTATCAGTTAGTGTTCGTCGTTCCGGGCAAATCGGAGGCGGGCGTGAGCCAAGTACAGGTGGTGAATAACGCCTATATCGCCCAGATGAAATCTCACAAGGGTCTCAAGCGGATCGAAGTCCCCTTGCGGAATTTCAAGGGACAGGGAGATGTGTCGTGGGATCGGGTCAAGGATTTCAGGATTCAGTTCCTCGGAGCAAAGAAGTTCACGGCCTATGTCGATTTCATTGCGCTGCTAAAGTGAGCCCAGATGTGCCTAGCGGCGAGGTTCCCGAACCCTCACGCCATCGTGGGTCGAAGTTGTCCCTGGCCTGATCGGTCGCTTCGTCGAGTGCATTCTGAAAGCGCAGCGCGGCGTCGCTGTCGCCCTTTCGTTCCTTGGCGGGATAGACCGGGGGGCCCACCACGATCACTGCTTTCCCCCAGGGTGCGGGCAGGATCATCCGATCCCAAGTCGATAAACGCAGCGAACGGTCGACCGCAAATCCGAGCGGGATCATCGGGATCCCGGTTCTCCGTGCTAGGGCTGCCGCGCCCTCCTTTGCCTGTCTCGGAGGTCCCTTCGGACCGTCGACAGCGAGCACCGGGGAGTGCCCCTCGTGAACCAGTTTCTCCAGTTCTTGGAAGCCGCGTAGTCCCCCTCGAGAACTGGATCCAAGGGCCAGTGCTACATCGAGAAAATAAAGTGCAGAGCCGAGTCGGGCTCCATCCAGATGCTGGCTGGTGATGGCGGCAAATCCATTGGAGCGCAGGGTGTAACTGAGGGGCAGGACCCACTCGTGCCAGAAACCGACCACCAGGTTGCCATGCTTTCGCAGGGCGTCGATGGCGTGGTGACCTCCCGACCAGCGCAGATCAAGAGAGTCATAGAGCGCCGGTAGCAGCACCGAGAGCGCCCTGCCAGCGAGGGGATAGGGTGGATCTGCAGAGGTGGCTTTCATGAGCACAGGATGAGGGAGCAGAGGGGGGATCGTCAATGAGAGACCGCCTTTGCTCCGGTTTCACCCAAAAGTTCGAGGATCGCCTGCTCTACCACGGCCACCGAGATCGCCGACATGCAAAAGGAGTGATCGCAATGGCGCAGGGTGCATGGAGAGCATGGGATGCCACTGCGTAGGATTCGCGTCCAGGGTTCTCGTGGTGCGTAGATGGCGGGATCCTTCGGTCCGTACAGACCGATGCAGGGGATACGGCGAATCGCGGCCAGGTGCAGGATCCCGGTGTCTGCAGCGATCACTCCCTGACAGCGCCCCAGTAGCGCAGCCATCGCGGTCAAATCTTTGGTCTCGGGAGCGGCGACCACCCCGTTTCCGGCGTCGGTCACGATGCCATCGATCCGTGTCTGATCTTGTGCACCTCCGGAGATCCAAACGCAGTGGCCGCGGCGGGCGAGCGATCGTGCCAGTGCACTCCAGCGAGGTGTTGGCCACTCCTTGAAACGACCAAAGTGGCTGACAAAGGGGTGCAGCAGGATCGGAGCCATGCGGCCCCGAGGTGTCGTGGCGAGAGTCTGGTCGAGAGCGCCATCGACATCCCCGAGCTGACCCAGCGGAGTGGCTCCATCCCAGCCGAGCGCTCTCACCACTGTCAGGGCTCGATCGCTCCGATGGATCCGCCCGGCACGCTGGGGCGGATGGTGCCCGCGCCACCAGCGTGGTAATTCGCCGCCGTCTTCGGGGTGGATTCCGATGACACGATCGGCTCGCGCCAGCATTCGAACCAGTGCCGAACGGAAATTGGACTGCCAGTCGATCAGCAGGTCGTAGTGCTGCTGGCGTAACTCTCGGGTGAAGCGGGAAACCAGCGGCCAGGCCCGATCCCGTTGTTCTGGTTGCTTCCAGCATTGCTTCAATTCACTCCTGGGAAGGGAAATCACCCGGTCTAGTGCCGGGTGACCCTGTAACAGGCCGCTCGAAAGGGATTCTGTCACTGCATCGATCCGGGCCTCAGGAAAGTGCTCAGAGAGCGCTTCCAGGGCGGGAAGCACCTGGATCAGATCGCCGAGGGCCGACAGCCGTACGACGAGGATGGAACGCGGGAATAGGGGTTCGCTGGGCAGTGGTCTCACGTGGGGTAGAATGATCTCCCTGGGGCTTCGAGGGAAGCCCCGAACATCGTTCAGAGGGGGATTCCCCTGAAAGTGAGCCGGATGAGCATTCTTGTCGGGATCGAACTGCAGGGATCGACCGTCTCGTTGCAGGCGATCGATCGTAGGGGAACCGTGCGGGCCGAAGTGCAGGAGCCGGTTAGCGTTCCCTTCCACCAGTGGTGGGGGCTGCATCCAGATGAGCGGGTCCGATCGGTCAGAGCGGTGCTGCAACATACCTTGCAGGAGGGCAAGATCCGTCCTTCTGCCGTGTCGGCCATCGGGATCTCCTGTGAGCCGTCACTGGTGCTGGTCGATGCGGAGATGGAACCGTACCCGCCACGCGCTCTCAATTGGCAGGATCTGACCGTAGAGCAGGCGAATCCCGCTGAGGTGCTTCGTTCCACCCTGGCCAGTTACCCGAGCATCTTGCGGAGCCTTCATTCCGTCTTTGATCTGCAGGATTGGTTGCGCTATCGCTGGACCGGAGCGGTGGCCACATCGACCGCTTTCGCCTGGAACAGCGGGTTGTCGAGTCCGCACAGTCCCGGTCAACGCTGGAATGCAGAGCTGCTCCAGCAACTGGGGCTCGAGTCGGACCAGGTCCCGCCGCTGATGCCGGGACCCCATCGCATCGGTACCCTTCAGGAAGAACTGGTTCGAGAGACAGGACTCCCGAGGGGAACCTGGTTCTGTGCCGGCACCACTCCTCAAGCCGCTCGATTGTGGCTCGCCGCAGAGCCCCGTCCGGGTCAGGGAATCGTCTTGCTCGAACCGAACGGGGCGACCTTGTGGAGAGTGGGGGGAGAGCCGAAACCCTCCGACTCCGTCGACCAGGTGCTTCCGTCACCCTACGGCGATCACTGGTATCATCGAGAAGCAGTCGAGGTCGCAGATCCCCGTCGAGGGGAGACCCCGATCGCCGATGTGGTCTACGATGCCGCCTCGATCGACCCGGAACAAACGTGGAGCGTCGATCGGGATGAAATGGTCGTCTCTGCTGATTTCGGCTGCCTTTCGAGGGCTCCGGCACTGCTGGCTGGAGTCGGGCTCGGGTGGTATCGAGACATGAGACCGATGTGGCGTAAGCGATGTCGATGCGAAACTCTCCAGTCGTGGATCGATCGATTCACGGATGAACTGGGAACCTCGGATGTGGAGACGAGAGAGCAGACGTGAAGAGCCCCACGACCCTCAAAGACCAGCTTCCATCGCGCTTCCGTGGCACCCTGTTAGGTGCCGCCATCGGCAGTGCCCTCGGCTTCCCTCATTCAGGATCTTCACGAACCTTCATGCGGGCGCTCGGATCCGAGGTGATCGAGGGTTATGTCCGTCATCGAAACGGCTACTTTCCGGTGGGGCAGCATGGAGCAGGGGTCCAGTTGATGGCGCTCGCTGCAGAAGCGATCGCCAGTGTCGGGGCTGTCCAACCGAAGGAGATCGTCAACTTCTGGATTCCCTTGTGGCGAGAAAATCGCATCATCGAGAGGCTCCCCGATGTCGATGTGGCCATGTCTCGTTGGTTGCGTCGTGGGCATGAAGCCAGGGGTTGTGCCTGTGGACCCGGTGAGGTGGGCAGTGGTTCTCTGGTGTCCAGTGTCTTGATCGGGTTGTGGGACCATGATGATCCCAGTTCGTTGGTCGATGACTGCGAACGCTTGATCGGCGTGACCCATGAGGATCAGGAGGTTCGAGCGGTCTGCTCGGCGCTGGCGAGTATCATCGGTCATAATCTCACCCACAAGGATGTGGTCCTGGGCGACGTGATCGATGGCGCCACCGCTGCTGCCGGTCGTATCGACTTGGCAGTTGCGGAGCGAATCCAGGAGATCCCGATGTTACTCGCTTCTGCAGAGACGGTGGCCTTCGATCAACTGGCCAGTTCTCCGGACAAAGTTACGGATGTCGATCACTCCGGAGTTGAGAATCGAGCACTACCTATTTTTCTTGTCGCACTTCACAGTTGGTTGCGAAATCCGTCGGAACCGATGGCGGTGATCGGTTCATGCCTCTCCGCCGGGGGAGCCGTCGAGATGACGGCAGCGGTGGGAGGGGCTCTGGTGGGCTCCTGCACCGGCGAGCAACGCTTTCCGCCGGCGTTGGTGGAGGGACTGCTGGAGTCGAAAGAGATCACTGCCGTCGCCGATCTACTTTGCCAGAGGCAAGTACAGGAACGCCGGCGTAGGAATCTCTAGTGCGGTGGCGTCATCGCCGGGTCCTTGGTATCTTCGTATCTCATCGATGTGCAACGGTCATCGAGGTGTATGTGTATCTGTGAAGGATCCGATTTCGATCGACAGGAGATGATATGTCTGGCGAGGTGAGGATGTTCGGTGAGGTCGCCTTCGAGATGCAATGCATCTCCACCGCCCACCTCTATGAAGCGCTGGCGCTGCAGGCCCGTGATGAGGCGCGAGGAGAGAAGCATCGTTTCCTCGGCCAAATCCTCATCGATCTGGGTTTTATGACGGACCATCAGGTGCTCGAGGTGCTGAGAGTTCTTCATGACCGTCCCCGTCATGGCCAACGGGAGACTTGATCCTGTCTACTGAACCGATTCTGCCCTGGCCCCGTTCTCTGTTGAGCTTGCTAGAACGATGCTGGCGAGGTGGAGTGATTCTCGATCACTGGCGCCATCGCCGTCGAGAGGCTGCCGGCGAGTGGCCCCTTCGGCTTCCGGTTCCCGTCATCAGCATCGGTAACATCACAGTCGGGGGCACTGGCAAGACTCCTCTCACCGAAGCGATCGCTCGACACTGGCTCGGTCGTGGTGGGCATCCGGGAATCGTCAGTCGTGGCTATCGTGGTGGCGCTGACGGAAACGATGAGCACCGGATGCTGGTTCGAAGTTTACCGGGGGTCCCGCATCAGCAACATCGATGTCGCCACACGGCCGGGCTCCAGTTGCTTGCGGCCCATCCAGAGTTGGACCTGATCCTGGTCGATGATGGGTTTCAGCACCGGCGTCTTCATCGCGATCTCGATCTGGTATTGATCGATGCACGCAGGCCGCTGGCGGGTGGGCACTGCTTGCCGCTGGGACGCCTGCGCGAGCCGTGGCATCATCTGGCTCGTGCCGATCACCTGATCCTGACCCGGGTCGAGCGCTGCCAGGGAATTGAACTAGCGAACACCATCGGTTTTTTACGTCAGTGGTTTCCGTCTCGGCCACGAACCCTGGCGTCTACCGAAGTGGCAGAAGTCAGATCGCTCGGCTCTGCAGCGATCCCGCCAGCGGGCTCCAGGGTGGTCGGATTCTGTGGCATCGGAGATCCAAACTCCTTTCAGCAGACCCTCACCGATCATGGCTGGAACCTGATTGGGCTGGAGTCGTTTCGAGATCACCATCGCTACCGGCGGTCAGATCTGGCGCGCCTCAACCGGCGAGCCGGACAACAGGGTGCCGTGGCCCTGGTCTGCACCGCCAAGGATGCGGTCAAGATCGAGCCTTTGTTGAGCGCTGGATTTGTTTCTCGGTTGCCGATCCTGGTCCAGGAAGTGACCACCGCTGTCGATCTGGAGCCGATTCTGGCCGAAATTGGCGGTTGAGAGGGAGTGGGGATGCGTGAAAAGGCGGCCCCTTCCTGCTAGCATCCGCAATAGACCCCGTTGAACAGGAGATCTCTTGGTACCGGACTCTCGATGGAAACCTCTCGATCTCGGAGATGTGAAACCGATCCCGATCGGTCAACGCAGAAATATTGTCCACCGCGATCAGTTCCGGGAGTTGTGTGATCCACAAGGGACCATCGAGCAACTGATTGCTTCCTTCCCGGACATCTTGGCTGGTGGTGAGTTGAGATCTGCCGCTGCCGCCGTGGCCCGTTCAGTGGCCAGCGGGGCTCCGGTGATCGCCGCCCTCGGTGGCCATGTCGTCAAGGTGGGAATGGGCCCATTGATCATCGATCTGATGGAGAAGGGTGTGATCTCTGCCATCGCGATGAACGGCGCGACCGCGATCCACGATCTGGAGTTGGCTCTGATTGGCGAGACTTCTGAAGATGTCGAGTCCAATGTGGCGGATGGTTCCTTCGGCATGGCGAGTGAAACTGCGGATGCATTTCGACAAGCGAGTGCTGCAGGAGCGGACCAGGTGGGCTTGGGGGCGGCGCTAGGAGACTGGATCGAGGCGCAGTCTGCGCCTCATTCCGAACTCTCGATGTTGTTGAGAGCGCGGCAACTTGGAATTCCTGCGACGGTTCACGTGGCGATTGGAACCGACATCGTGCACATGCATCCTGGAGTTGCGGGAGCGGACCTAGGAGCGGCGACCGCCATCGATTTCCGATTACTGGCGGCAGTGGTCGGCGATCTGGAAAAGGGTTGCTGGCTCAACATCGGATCCGCAGTGGTGATGCCGGAGGTTTTTCTCAAGGTGGTCAACATCGCACGCAACATGGGTAAGCCGCTGAAGGGCGTGACGGCCATCAACTTCGACATGATCTCGCACTATCGCACCAGTCGTAATGTACTGCAGCGACCGGTCGAACGAGGGATCTCATTGACTGGCCATCACGAGATCAACTTACCGTTGTTCCGGGTCGCCGTCTTGCAACGGTTGCAGTCGGAAGATCGAGGAGCCAGAGATGATTCCTGAACTGAATACCCTAGCCGAGGCACGGATCCTGGTCGTCGGTGACCTGATGCTCGATGAGTACTTCTACGGTGATATCGAGCGGATCTCGCCGGAGGCTCCGGTGCCGGTGGTCCAGGGGCGACACCACGAGATGCGAGTCGGGGGGGCAGGGAGCGTCGTGACGAATCTGGCCGCCCTCGGCTTCGAGCCGATTATCATCGGCCTGGTCGGAGATGACGAGGGCGGACGGTTCGTCCGCCAATCACTCGAGGAGACGGGAGCCCGCATCGAGGGTGTGATCGTTTGCGAGAGCCGACCGACGATTCGCAAGACTCGTATCTTGGCAGGGGTTCAGCACGCCGGCAGAGGTCAGCAGCAGGTACTACGCCTCGATCGGGAAGAAAAGAAGCCCATCGACAGCAGCGAGCAAGCGCTGCTGATCGGAGCCATCGAAGACGCTCTCCAGCAAGATCCGGCGGCGGTTCTGATCTCTGATTACGAAAAAGGGATGCTGGGGAGTTCGATTCTCCAGGTGCTGGTCGCGGGGGCTCACCGTCGGTCGATCCCGGTACTGGTCGATCCGGGGCGTTCGGGACGTTGGAGTGGCTATCGTGGTGCGACGCTGATCTGTCCCAATCGATACGAGGCCGGCAGTGCCACCGGCATCGACCTCGACGGCGAGGTGCAACAGCAACTGGAGGCCGGGCAGACGCTGGTCAAGGATCTCGATCTGGAGCACTGCATCCTGACTCTCGATCGAGATGGAATCACCCGGGTCTCTGCCCGCGGCGATTCTCGACGGCATCCGACTCGGGTTCAGGCGGTCACCGATGTGGCAGGTGCCGGGGACATGGTCCTAAGCCTGCTGGGGGCGGCACTGGCTTCCGGGTGGGATATCGATGATGCCTGTCAACTGGCCAATCTCGGCGCCGGAATCGAGGTCCAGAAGGTCGGAGTGCAACCGGTCGAACGGTGGGAACTGGAGGCGGCCAGGAATGCCTGGCTGGGAGTCGTCCCCGTCGCCCTGCGTTGTCAGGAACAGATGCAGGAACTGGTCCAGCAATCGAAGGCCAATGGACAGACGGTGGTCTTCACCAATGGCTGTTTCGATCTGCTCCATGCCGGGCACCTCCAGTTGTTGGAAGCGGCGCGGGCGTTTGGTGATCTACTGGTGGTGGGACTCAACTCCGATGCCTCCGTGGCTCGTCTGAAGGGCCCCGATCGACCGATTTTGCCCGCCGCCGAACGCGCTCGCCTACTCGGGGCCCTGTCCTGCGTCGATTATGTGGTGCTTTTTGAAGAGGACACTCCGGAAGCGCTGATTGGTGGTCTGATCCCTGATGTTCTGGTCAAGGGTGCCGATTACAGCGTCGATGAAGTGGTCGGCAGAGAAGTGGTCGAGGCGGGAGGTGGCAGGGTGGAGCGGATCACCTTGGTCCAGGGGGCTTCGACCACCGGACTCATCGAGAGGATTCGAAGGGGGACTCGAACTTGCCCCCCGACGCCGGAAGGCTAGGATGCACCTTCCATGCAGTAGGCAGCGACTCGTCTGAGCCGGAGAGCCCATTCCGGACCTCGCATGGTGAGGTGAATCCATCGGACGATTTCATTTACCGGAGACCGGTTCTCCGGACTCACTCGATCAGGCCTGGAGTAATTCATGACCGATGATACGAAGGATGGCACTGCCGACAGGCCCTCCAGTGAAGCGGCCATGTTTGGTCGCATCGCTCTCAAGAATCAACTGGTGGGGGATGCAGACCTGCGTCGGGTGATGTCGAATCTCACCAGCGGAGCTGATCTGGGACAGGCACTGGTGGCCGAGGGATTGATCTCTGCCAAACACGCCGAGGTGATCTCGAAAAAGGTCGCCCAGAGGCTCAAGGATCAGCCGAGTACATCTGCCGCTCCAAGTCGAGACGGGGCGACTCCTCGAGCAGGATCGGTGTCGGTGGCCGACGTGCAGCGGATGGATTTCAGTTCGATGGTCGGCAAGTCGATGCTGGAATACCTGCGGAAGGCGCGAGAACTGGGATGTTCTGACTTCCACTTTCAGGTTGGTTCGGCCCCATTGGTTCGTCTTCATGGACATCTGATCCGCTGGAAGCATCCGGTGCTGACCGCCGAGGATACTGCCAAAACCGTCCAGGAAATGCTCGATCCGAAGCAGTGGAAAGAACTGGAAAAACAACTGGATCTGGACTACTGCCTCGAAGATGGAAAACAGGGTCGATACCGCACCAATTGCTTCAAGCAGCGCAAGGGTTTCGAGGCGGTGTTCCGGATTATCCCGACCCAGGTCCCCTCCTTCGATGATCTGCATCTGCCTGAAGTGCTGTCCCAGTTTACCCAGTACAGCCAGGGCATCGTGCTGGTCACGGGCCCTGCCGGTTGCGGGAAATCTGCAACCCTGGCGGCGATTGTCGACCGGATCAATCATCAGCGCAAAGATCACATCGTGACGGTCGAGGATCCGATCGAATACATCTTCACTCCTGCCGGCTGCAACATTAATCAACGCCATGTACATCATCACACCGAGACCAACTACACCGCTCTGAGATCGGCGATGCGGGCCGATCCCGATGTCATCATGGTGGGCGAGATGCGAGACGTGGAGACGATCTCGATGGCGATCACTGCCGCAGAGACGGGGCACCTGGTACTGGCCACTCTTCATACGACCAATGCGATCCGATCGATCGATCGCCTGATCGATGTGTTCCCCCCTCGAGAGCAGGAGCAGATTCGCGCAATGGTATCGGAGTCGATGCGAGGTGTCATATCGCAGCAGTTGTTACCGCGAAAGGATGGTACCGGTGTTGAGCCGGCACTCGAGATCATGTTCACGACCCCGGCGGTTGGAAACTTGATTAGGGAGGGCAAGACCTACCAGTTGGCGTCGGTTCTCCAGACCGGTCGGAAACAGGGAATGATTACGATGGACGACTCGATTCGTAAATTGCTCCGATCGGGAATTGTGACGCTCGAGACTGCTCGATTCCACGCGGAGGACCCCTCCGCCATGCAGGGTTAGGAGAATATCGATGTCCACTGAAGCACTCGAACAGTTGCTCTGCAAGATTCGCGAAGTCGAGGGATCTGACCTCCATATCAGCGCCGGGATGCCTCCCAAGATTCGTATCCATGGACACCTGAGGCCGATCAGCAAGGAACCTCTCTCCAATCAACAGGTCGAAGATCTGCTCCTCCCTTCCCTCGACGAGCGTCGTAGTGCCATTTTTGCCGAGAAGAATGATCTCGACTGGGCCTACGCAATTCCGGGAGTGGCAAGATTCAGGTGTAGTTTCTTCAGGCAGCAGCATGGAATGTCCGGGGTGTTCCGGATCATTCCGGAGGAGATCAAGACGGTTCAGGAACTGGGGGTTCCTGATCACATCGAAAACTTCTGCAAACTTCGCAATGGATTGGTCCTTTGTACTGGCCCGACCGGCAGTGGGAAATCGACGACCCTTGCGGCATTGATCGACTACATCAATCGGAATCAGTCGAGGCACATCGTGACCATCGAGGAACCGATCGAATTCGTTCACCAGAACAAGAAATCTCAGATCACTCAGCGTGAGGTGGGGATTGATACCGAGTCTTTCGCCCGGGCATTGCGGTCGGTCAGCCGCCAGGATCCGGATGTGATCCTGGTGGGTGAACTTCGAGATCTGGAGACGATCGGGCTCGCCATCACTGCTGCAGAGATGGGGTTCCTGGTGTTCGCCACCCTCCATACCAATAGTGCTGCCAAGACCATCGACCGGATCATCGACGTGTTCCCGGAAGATCAGCAGAACCAGGTGCGCACAATGCTCTCTTCATCGCTCAAGGGGATCATCGCTCAGCTACTGATCCCGAAGCACGATGGCAAGGGTCGTGTGGTGGTCAACGAGTTGCTCTTTCATGACGGATCCTTGCCCAACATCATCCGAGAAGGTGCGGTACACAAGATCGTTTCACTCATCGAGGGTGGTCGAGGTAAGGGGATGCAGTTGATGGACGATTCCATCATGGCAGCGTTGAAGAGGGGCGACATCAGTGCCGATCATGCGCACCGGTGGGCCAGTGAGAAGAGGAAGTTTCAGCACTTCCTGAAGGGGTGAATCGGTTGTCTGATCCCCAACGGCTACTGATCCGGATGCCGACCTGGGTCGGAGATGCCGTGATGGCGACCGCTGCTCTACGGGCCGTGCGAAGGAGTCTTCCGCAGACCCGCATCTCATTGATGGGGGGAGCGCATCTCGAGCCGTTGCTGGCCGATGCCGATCTGTTCGACGACTGGATCCCGACCGCTACAGGTTCGGGCAAGGTCGCGGCCAACATCGATGCAATTCGTGCCGCCCGTGCCGATGTGGCACTGATTCTTCCGCACTCCTTTCGAACCGCCTGGGAAATCTGGCGTGCGTCGGTTCCTCGGCGGATCGGCTTGGCCCGTCAGAATCGTGGCTGGTTGCTGACCGATCCGCTCCGTCCGCATCGTCTTCCGGAGGGACGACGTGCCATCCCGATGCATCACGAGTACCTGGAGGTGGTGGCATCGCTGGGCGCTTCCGGAGACGGGCTCGGCTCTAGGCTGTCGGTCGCTGAGGAGGTGGTTTCTGCCGCTAGCCAGCGGCTGGAGGCGCTTTCCATCGGTTCCGATCGGGCTTGGATCGGATTCCATCCGGGGGCGGCTTTCGGACCCTCCAAGATCTGGCCGCTCGATCGGATGGCGACGGTGGCCAGGACTCTGAGGGATGACGATGGCTGTGGCATCGTCATCACCTGTGGTCCAGGAGAGGAACCTCTGGCCCAGCAACTGAGAGGATTGATCGGCGGGGAAGTGGTCGATCTCTCCGATGACCTGTGGCCCCTCGACCAACTCAAAGTCCTGATGGAAAAACTGACACTGCTGGTGACCGGCGATACCGGTCCCCGTCACATCGCCGCGGGGATGGGCACGCCTCAGGTGGTTCTGATGGGTCCGACCAGTCCCGATTACACCGATGCTTATCTGGAAACGACCCGCGTGATCCGGCGTGAAGATGTGGAGTGCAGCCCTTGCCAGCAAAAGGTGTGTCCGCTCGGGCATCACCAGTGCATGACCTTCATCGAGCCGGAGCAGGTGATCGATGAGGTGCGTCACTGGCTAGCCCAGACATCTGATCCTGCCCAGGCAGAGGATCACGCCTGACCGATCTGACCGATCTTGCCATGCGAACTTCAATCGCGCTGCATCATCGAGCCGAGACCAGTTCGACGATCTTTTCACAGGCGCTGGTCATCACGCTGCCCAGGGCTCCCCCTGGTTGAGTCAGCATCACCGGCTGACCACTGTCTCCGCTGAGAGCGGTACTCGGTTCGAGCGGAATTTTGCCAAGAAACGGCACCTGGTAGCGTTTTGCTGCATCTTCGCCGCCGCCGCCTCGGAAGATCTCGGTGATCTGTCCGCACGAGGCGCACTCGAAGCCACTCATGTTCTCGAGCACTCCGAGAATCGGAACGCTGGTTCTCTGGAACATCTGGATGCCGCGCTGAACATCGAGAAGTGCCACATCCTGTGGGGTGGTGACGATCACTCCTCCGGCGAGGGAGATCGACTGGACCAGGGTCAACTGCGCATCCCCGGTTCCGGGGGGAAGGTCCAGCACTAGGTAGTCGAGTTGACCCCATTCGACCTGGAACAGGAACTGACGCAAGAGACCGGTGACCATCGGGCCACGCCAGATCACTGGAGAATCATCTTCGAGCATGTAGCCGATCGACATCGTCTTGAGGCCATGCACCTCGATGGGGAGGATGGTTTCCTTCTCGGTCGCTCTTGGGCGGGCATCTTCGGTTCCGAGCATCTTGGGGGTCGACGGACCGTAGACATCCGCATCGAGGAGGCCCGTTTTCATTCCTCTGGCCAACAGTGCTAGCGCCAGATTGACCGCCACCGTCGATTTGCCAACCCCGCCCTTACCACTGGCCACCGCAATCACATGGGTGACTCCTGGAATGTCCTGGACACCGACCACAGAAGCGCCGGGTCCTGGCGCTCCTGCTGCTGGATCCTGCGGCTTGGCAGGAGCTTCGGAACGATGTAACAGGGTGACCTTTTCGATCCCATCGATGGCTCGTACCCGCTCCTCGATCTGCTCGGAGATCGATCCCTGCTGGGTCGTGAGGCCGGCGGGGAATTGCACCACGATGGTGACCTCCCCCTGCTGGACGATGACTCGTTGGATCACTCCTGACTTGACGATGTTGGTCGGAGTTCCTGGCAGGGGGATCTCTTCCAAGACTTGATTGACGGCAGCCACCACTACGCTTTTGTCAGAAGACATCTAATTTCTTTCTCGAAAGAGGAGCGACTGAAATGACCTGATCAATGACCTGATCCCATGTACCGCAGGAGGTAAAGTATTCCTGCAAATGGTATCCAGAGAATCACGACTCGGCAATCCACACTGTATCCCTCACCTGTCGCATACATCAATCTTGCCACTGTAGCCGTCCGGACGGAGTGGTCGGGGATCGGAAGATCTGCTCGTGCTATGATGCGTTTACAAGCATGAAATGACCGAATTTAGTTCGAATTGGTCGCCATCTAGGAAGGTCAGCCATGAGTCAGTTTCTGTTCCTCGATATTGGGCAACTCGAGAGTCGGCTCGATCAAAATGATGGCCTTCTGCTGGTTCATTTCGGTTCGCCACTGGTCGCATCCTGTGGATTCACCCAGAGAAGCCTGGCGCTGATTGCGCCGGAATTCCTGGATCAGATCAAGTTTTGCACCATCGACATCCCTCTCCAAGAAGTGCAGATTCTTCGCCAGTACTCGCTCCGTGTGGTGCCCACCCTGCTCCTGTTCGACGGCGATCGAGAAATCGAGCGCCTCGACCGGATCCTGCTGCCGGCAGAATTGAGACTCTTCTTTCGCGATGCTGTGGCCTTTTACGGCGCCCCTCAGCCGGCCCCCCGCAACGAAGATCCAGGTCGTTCTGCCTGATTCGATCTCGCAGACTCACCACTTCGGTGAGTCTTGAGCGGCAGCGAAGATCGCCGCTTTCATCCCCTTCACTGCACTCCCTCGGTCCCACATCTCGTTCTGTACCCCACATCTCGCTTTGGACCCCTGCCTGGCCGCCGGTCGCTGCAGGCAATTCTGAGGAATCATCGGAACCGATGGCTGATTTCTGGCGTTATCTCCAATGTGCAGTCAGCAGGATCTTTCTTGAAAGGTACTTCTGATCACCTGAGTTCGCTGCGACGGTTCCAGGCATGCTGGACCGTCGACAGCGGATTACTGTGACAGCGGATTACAGTGTCAGCGACTAGCACAGTCAGCGAATAGCACCGTAAGCGACTACACCGTGTGTTTCCGCCGGCTCCAGTAGATGAGCCTCGCCGGAAGAGAATCGTTGTATTGACAATGAGATTGTATAGAGATACATTGTTTTCTTGAGCCCACCTTTCAGAGCCCATGAGGCGCGGCTGGTATCCTCTACCAGCAGCGCCTCTTTTTTTTCTTTTTTTGTGGAAAATTCTGGCCGTGGGGCGGCGCTGAAATCGGTTCCAGAGTGGAGTTCACGAGATCGCGGTTTGTCGGGCCAGATGTGGAGATCGGTCCAGTACTGTGGCCCGCGCGGCCCGGAGGGCTCAGATCAGCGATCGAATCGAGAACTCACGATCGCGAACTCACGATCGAGAACTTACGGAGATCCACTGGGATCCGCTTGCTGGCGGCAACTTTGTAGGTAATCGGTGAGGGCCTGGAACTGAGAGGAAAGATCGTAAATCTCCGATTGATGGGGGCTCTTGAAGAACAAACCACAGTGCTGTTGCAAACCAGCATCGCCGCGTTGGCGGGCCCATTCCATCAGACGGCACAGATCGAGGACCAACGGAGCCGCCAGCACTGCATCGCATCCTTGCCAAGTAAACTGCATCGTCATCCGGTGGCCGAGGAATCCCTCGAAGTGAATCAGGTCCCAAGCGGTCTTGTTATCTCCCAGGCTCGGGACGTAATCGATGCTGACCTGACTGTGAACATCCTCTCCGAGGATCTTCTTGATCAACTCACCTTTCGACTCGATCTTGGTCTGGCGATTTTCGCTGCAGGAGAGGATCTCTCCATCTCGATCGCCCAGCATGTTGTATCCCTGCCACGAGAGAACCTTCAGAGCGCGCTGGAAAAACATCGGTGCCAGAGCCGATTTGACCAGTGTTTCTCCAGTCTTCCCATCGCTGCCGGCGAAGGGGCAGCCCTGCTCCTCGAGCAGTTGACAGGTGGCCGGTAGCAGTGCTGCGGGAGAGGGGGTGAAGTTGACGAAGGAAGCTCCGACCTGTGCTGCAGCGATGGCATACAAGGTACTCGATCGAAAGGGCTCGGTCGTTCCCTGTGCCAGTTGTTGCAGTAACTCCTCTGCGCAACCGTGAGAGGGGTGAGGGGGGAGCGCCGCTTCGGTCGATGAGAGATTGACCACGACCACTCCGGAGAGATCGTTTTCCGTGCGAAATTCGCGCAGATCTTGTTCGATACGCGCGACCGCTTGTGCGGGATCTTGCTCGACGCAATCGGACCGGATTCCTTCGAGGGACAGGATCGCTTTTCCTGCATTGAACAGGATTCCCGGTCGAATGCGGGAATCGACCTGTTCCAGGGTGGTGGCGATTTCGGCGATGAGTTCGTGTCCGAGGCTGCCGCTATCGGCACAGATCGCCCGTGCCGAATCGAGGAGCGAACCTTCGCGAACCTCGTGTCCGCCGATGATCAGATCGTCGAGTGGGGGAAGATCACAGTTTTCGAATAAACTGGTTTCGGTGAGGAGTCCGACACGATCCTTGCGGCCCTGTTGGATGGCTGCAAGTCCTGCGATGACGGTGGTCGAGACTCCACCTCGTGCTCCAACAAGCCACACTCCAGTGCGCGACAACAGGCGATCCTTCCCAAGAAAACAGGCCGGTCGCCCGGAAGGCGAACGGCCCGTGCTCCCGATCTGACTCAGAAGTTAGCGACGGCGCAATTTCCTACGCGAATCCTTCTCGTCCTGTTTGCGATCCTTCTTGCGCATCAGTTTCTCGAATTCCCGCTGCATGCGGCGTTTGGCCTCGGAGGGCTTTTCGTAGAAACTACGCTTTTTGATCTCCTTGAGGAGACCCTCTTTGGCGACGGTACGCTTGAATCGTTGCAGCAGTTTTTCAGCGGTTTCCCCGCTTCGCAGAGTGACGCGAATCAAGCTGGCTCACTTTCTCTAGGGCCAATAGGCCACTTTCGTTCAGATTCACCAGACCGAATTGGTCTCGGATCTGGAGGGTCCTGGCCGCACCATTGCTCGGGTACGGCTCCGAGTCTGGCGACAGGAACCGTGGAGTGTAGGGGATTGACGGAGCCCTGACAAGGGAAGCGGAAAGGTCTGGGGGGATTTGGGTGGAGACTGGACGCAGCCATCCTGGCCGTGCAGGATCGAAACGGCAAGGGGAGAGGAGCCGGTCTGGTGCATCAGGGGCCCAACAATCAAACATCAGCGGGGCAAACTGCAGAGGCGCAATCTGCAGTGGGGGGCAATAGTAGCCCTCCGGTGAACCGCTCCGAGCGTCTTTCCCGGCGCAGCGCGATGGCGGTCGTGGGGGGGGTATGTGTGCCTCTGTCCTTCGATCCGTGGGGGCTGGCGAGTCTGCTCCCGGTCGCCATCTGGTTGCTGGCGAGATCTCTCGATGGTCTCAGTTGGCGTCGTAGTCTCTTCATCGGCTGGATCTTCGGGCTGGCGGTGGGGGGGCTCTCCTTCCCCTGGCTCGGGACTGCGGTCACCCGATATTTGGGCATCTTCGTGTTGGGAGATCCGGACTCGCTGTGGGCACTGCTGGCGGGAGTCGCTGCCTTCCTTTTGTGGTGGCCGCTGGCGGCGGTCGGATGGGGATTGCTGGGCGCCACCATCGGGGCGGGCCCGGCCAGCGGCAGCGGTCGCTGGTTGCTGGCCGGTCTCTCCATCGTGGTGCTGGAATCGTGGTGGCCGAGGGTGTTTCCTTGGTCTCTCGGGAGCGCCCTGGCGACCCCCGAGCCGACGCTGGGTTGGTGGTGCCTGAGCCACTTCGGTGTCGAGGGGATCTCGATGTTGCTGGTCCTGTCCGGATTTATGGCAGCCTCCGCTGGGCCCGCGATGCCCGCGGGCTGGCGTCACAGTTGGCGCTGGCTGGCGGCACTGCTATGGATCGTGGCTCCCCTCCTCTCTTGGTCATCATCGGATGAGACTCGATCGAGAGAGATCCTCGCGGGAGAAACGATGGTGGTCTCTCTCGTGCAGCCGGCGATTCCGTTGGAGACTCGACATGGGGATGACGCTCAGGTCGAGCAACTGGAAACCTTGAAAGTGTGGATCGAGCGGGCAGAGGATGGGGATGGTCGAGACGCCGATCTGGTCATCTTACCGGAAGCCATCCTGCCGGGTGTTTGGCGCGATGGGTGGCTGACTGCGTGGCTCGATCCGTGGCTTTCGTCGCCATTGGTGGTCGGATTCACCCGTGTGCAGGAGCAGGGCTATTCCAATTCGGTGGGCTTCTTCAGCGGCCAGAGGAACAGCGGATCGACACCCGGAGTGCCGTCGGCCCCCCAGTGGGGTGACAAGAAAATGCTGGTCCCGTTCGGAGAAAGGATTCCGCTGGCGGGACTGCTTTCAGCGTTGGGAATCGATCTGCCGCTGGTCGAATTGATTGCGGCGGAGCAACAGACGGTCTTTCGCAGTGAGGCGCTCGAGGCTCCCTTGGGGGTCTCCATCTGCTACGAAGGGATTCTCGCGGACCCGGTCGCCGAGACGGTCGAGCGAGGGGCACAGTGGCATGTCAATCTGACTGAGGATCTGTGGTACGGCGACTGGATCGAACCGGCGCAGCATCTACAACTGCAACGCTCGCGTGCCATCGAGAGCCAACTGCTGTGGTTGCGATGTGCCAACGCTGGGATCAGTGCCATCATCGATCCGGCCCCGCAGGGGATCCGCAGCGTCGGGCAGTTCCGTCGCTGGAAAGAGGGTCGCTGGTCGCCATGGCAAGCGGCCGTGGCGGCGGACGAACTTCGATTGGAGCAGGGAGAGCGGTCGATCTTGCAGGCGCGGATCGAGCGCTGGCCGGTGCCGTCCAGCCCGCGCTGGAGTGGCCCACTGCGTTGGGGGGCCTTGCCCAGTTGGCTGCTCCTGTTGGGGATCGCAGGGTTCCGGAAAAAAAAGGCTTAAAGTCCGTCTGAGGACACTAGCCGGGCTTGACTAGCAGAAACAATGCCGTAACATCGAATATTAGCAAAAATGCTCTAGGTCACTTGTTTCCAAGGACTTGTGTAGTGCGTTCAGGCACTTCCTGACCGTCTCCCCCTTGCACGCAAAAGAGTGGCCGATTGTGGGTCGGTGTCCGGGAAGAGGGTCTTCTCCGGTCCTCGATCAAGCAATCGATCCAGGCCGGGATCAAACTTCAGAGGGGAGGGGAAGAAG
>JAPKAM010000097.1 GCA_028825265.1 Planctomycetota bacterium | reverse complement strand
GTGAGTTCCACAGTGAGTTCCCCTGCGCAGCCCATGGCAACCTGCGCAGCCCATGGCAACCTGGGCAGGCCATACAATCTGGGCCTCAGCCTCCCTTTACTGACAACCAGTATCTTACCCGGGACCCGCGGCTCGCTGTAGCGATTCTGGGGTGAGAAAGTTATCCATCAAATGGCATTCAACTCCTTTATTTGGAAGACTTTGCGTACTTTAATGGTACCGGTTCGCCCCTTGCATATCCCCGCTCCTGAGGGTAGGACGAAGGGGTTCCTCAGTTCCGGGAGTCTACCCTTGCAGTACCAGACCTTTCTCTCAAAACGCTATCTCAAGCGCCGCTGGGCTCCCTGGGCCGCAGCGCTCGCGGTCGCTCTCGGGGTCTTCTCGCTGATCTCGGTTCTCGCGGTGATGGAGGGTTTCAAACTCGAGATGAAGGAACGCATCCGCGGTAGCCTCTCCCACGTGGTGGTGAAGGGAAGCGCCATGCGCATGCTGGTGGGTGAAGATCCGCTGCTCGAGGCCGCTCGCGAGACGGCCGGAGTCGAGGCCGCCAGCCCCTTCATCGAAACTCTGGCCATCTACAGGTCCACCGTTCTCGACTACTGCATTCTGCGGGGCATCGACCCCTCATCAGAACCCAAGGTTTCCGATTTCGGTCTCTATCTTCTCAGCGATGAGGAGATCGACCGCCTGCAGGCGGACCGATTCCTGATGCTACCGGACGATCGTCCCCCCCCCGATCCTCAAAGGGTATCCGAGATGTTCTCTCTCGAACGTCGCCGCCAGATGCTGAGATGGCGCTTACGAGGCGATCCCAGCGTAGGATTTGATGAGCAGGCTCCCCCCCAAGGACTGGTGGTCGGGATCGAAGCTCTCCGTAGCGGTCGACTGGCCCTGGGCGATGTCGTGCAACTCTCCAGCTACTCTCCGGTCTCCTACGAACCGAGGATTGGACAGTTCATCGTGGTCGGTGCCTTCCAATCGGGAGTCTACGAACAAGATCAGCGCTGGGCCTATTCCGACATTCGTGCTCTTCAACAGATCCTCGACCTGTGGGACGACGAAGCGCAGGACATGCGGATCACGGGGATCTCTTTGCGCCTGTCAGATTACTCCCAGGCAAATCAGATCAGGGAACAAGTACAGCAGGAAATTGGCCGGAGAATGGAACTCGATCCCACTGATGGCGATGCGATTCCATGGCGCTCGATGGAAATCAAGACCTGGGAAGAGCAGCGAGAAAACCTGCTCCAGGCGGTCGAGATCGAGAAACGAATCATCGCCGCGATGATGCTGCTGATCGTGGCCTTCGCTGCAGCGATGATTTTCCTCATCTTGATGTTGCTGGTGATCGAGAAAAACCGTGATCTTGGAGTTCTGCGGGCACTAGGTGCCACTCGTAGCGGTGTCGTGATCCTGGTTTTAAAGCAAGGGATGTTTCTCTGCATCACCGGAGCCGTCTTCGGTCTGCTGGGCGGCTGGTTACTGATAGAGAACATCAATCAGATCCACGAATTGCTCTATCTAGCCACTGGAGTGAGATTGTTCCCACCCGACATCTACTACCTCGAGAAAATCCCTGCTCATCTACGCTGGCAAGACATGGTGTTAGTCTGCGCACCGACCCTCATTTTTGGATTCCTCGGCAGCCTGTTACCGGCACTGTGGGCGGGAAGAAGAGATCCGATCAAGGCACTGCATCATGAATGATCTCCAACCATCCCATCCGGTGCTGAGTGCCAGAGGCCTGTGCCGGGAGTTCTCCCTGACTGAGGGTCGCTCGCTCGAGGTGCTACGCCATCTCGATCTCGATATCCACGAGGCGGAGATGGTGGCCATCGTCGGCCTTAGCGGGGTGGGAAAAAGCACCTTGCTGCACTGTATCGGCTTACTCGACACTCCATCCTCGGGACAACTCATCTATCACAAAGACGGCCAGACATGGCGATCACCGGGGCTGGACGAGGCCCAACGCTGCGCCCTTAGAAATCAATTCATCGGTTTCGTATTCCAGTTCTTTCACTTGCTGAACGATCTCGACGTGCTGGAAAATGTCATGCTTCCGGCCATCGTGGGAACTCCGAAAGCCGAATGGAAACAACGCAAGCATGAGGTTGAAGCGAGAGCTCGCTCATTACTCGATACGGTGGGTCTCTCCGGCCGTGAGAAGCAAGCGCCGGGTACACTTTCCGGCGGTGAACGCCAGAGAGTGGCGATCGCCAGGGCCCTCATCAATAATCCACGGCTGTTGCTCTGCGATGAACCCACCGGCAATCTCGACTCCAACACCAGCGAGAAGATCCACACGCTGTTGAGACAGTTACATGAAGATTTCGGCACCTCGATCCTGGTCGTGACACACGACCCTGATCTGGCGTCCCGAGCAGACCGCAGACTCGCCATGATCGATGGGCGATTCGAGAGTGCAGCCGATGGCACTGACCGCTGAGTTCGCGCGCTGAGCTCGCACGATGAGTTCGTGCGATGAGTTAGGGCGATCCGATCGAGCAGGACGCCCGATTCTGCGAGACCTCATGAGATGCCATCAGTACCGCACGGCCTTCCGAACACAGCTGGTCGAGAAGTGTCTCCATCCGTTGACGTCCCTCCTGGTTCTGTGCCGAGAAGGGCTCATCGAGTAACAGTAACCGCCCAGGGGTGATCACGGCCCTGAGCAGTTCAGCGCGCTGCGCCTCTCCTCCAGACAGTTGTGCAGGAAAGCGAGTGATCCGATCGGAGATGGCCAGTTGCTCGGCGATGGCTCCGATCCGTTGCCGCGAGGCACGGTCCTTGGCAGCGGCCAGACGACATTGCGCCTCGATGCTCAGGTGCGGCCACAACCCCCGCTCCTGCCCCATCCACCCGAGACCCCGTTGCCAAGACTCCGGGGCTGCGGGACCGCGAGTGATCGGCTGACCCGCGATGCTCAGGGTCCCCGACTGTATCGGCAGCAGCCCGGCAATCGCCAGCAAGAGACTGCTCTTCCCGGCTCCATTGGGACCCGTCAGTGCCAGTTGTTCCCCCACCGCCAGTTGCAGCGTCACCGGTCCGATCACGGCGATGCCACGGGTGACCACCAATTGACCCAGGTCCAGGGCGAGCTCGCGCTGCTTCATCAGTCTCCCCTTTTCCAGTAGCGCCCCACCAGGCCAGCCATCGTGGCTCCCAGTATCGCGAGGACCAGTGCCAGCCTGGCCGCCTGTTCATCATTACGAAAGTGCATCATCTGATGAAGTTCTAGCGAGGTAGAAGGGTGGCCCGGCGGAGCGAGCAACAGCGTCGCCTCCACTTCGCCCAGCACCAGGGCGACCCCTATTCCCACCGCCGGTATCAACACCGGTAGCGCACGAGGGAGGCGAATCCTCCAGCGTGCCCTCGTCGGCGGGAGCAGTTGAGCGGCCACTCTTTCCGAGGCCGGAAGTACACAGGTCGCCACAAAACCACAGGCTGCAGCGAGAGCACCCAGTTTGCACATCTGAGTGACGGTCAGCAAGAATGGTAAATCATCGAGCCACAGCGGGAGAATCGGGCGGTAGATCCTGGCCACTGCGATGGCACCCAGGCTGCCGGGTAACATCGTCGGCAGGCATAGCAACAGTAGACCGATGCGGTGTCCCCCATCCGCCAGTCGCCAGCCGCACAAGATCGCCAGGGTCGAGGCGATCAGAGCGCGCGGTAATTCCAGTCCGATGGAAGCCACCGCATCGATCAGTTCCTCCCCAGCGATGGCTATTTCACTGGCTTGTGGCCAGGCCGTGTAAAGCAGCACCAGCAGCAACGCTGCTGCCGGTAACACCCGTAACCAAAGGAAGCCGTTCGCCCAGCGTAAAGCGGGTAATCCATCCACTGGGTGGCGACGCGTGGCTCGTTCTGGGTCGTTGCTGGATGAACTGAGAAGGTAGAGCGCAGGGACGACCAGCGTCACCATCAGCATCGCCAGTCTCCAACCTTCTGCCGCATCCCCTACGGTCAATCTGGCTAGGATTCTCTGGGAGACCGTTTCAACCCCTGCGTAGGAGGGCAACTCTGCGGCGGGCAACATCAACAACAAGAGCAATCCGACACAACGCAATAGCGACGGACGCAATCCGCGCAGTCGGGTCACCAATGCCACACCGGGAGGAAGCGAACGCAGTGCTCTTTCCTGGGCGAGAGGCCACATCGATGCCGCTGCCAGCAATATCGCTGCCGCTACCGGTGCCCAGCGCAAGGCGAGCATCAGGATCGCTCCGATCTCATCGCGAACCGTGGCTCTCAAGGTCGAGGCACCGATGCAAGCTTGAAAAGCAGATGCCAGTGCTGCAGGAGGAATCAAGAAGGAGGCCAGCAACAGGATCAGAATCAAGCCACGCAGCGGTCCACGAGTTCCTGCCATCAGCACTGCATCGACGAGCCCGACTAGGGTCGCGAGCAATGCCGCGACTGCCACCATCCGGATCGTCGACAAAACCAGTAGCAGATCCGCAATCGCCACGAATGAAGTCTCCGGACCTGACGAAAAGAACCCGTCCTCAATCGCAACCAAGATGATCGGGATGTAGAACCCGATCAGCACCGGAAGCATCGGATAGAACATCCAGACCGCACGATTCTTCAAGGGTTCAACAGTATCCTCTCCGCTTCTCGAACCGCATCGTCGAGTTGATCCGCAGCGGCACTCCAATCGATTTCCAGCGGCTCGAACTGGGATAGAGACAGGCCACTGGCGTCCACCGGCACCTCATTCCGCAGCGGAATCTGACGGCTTGAAGAACTCGCCAACCACTCCTCCACTTCCTCTCGAAGTAACCAGCGAACCAGTTGAACCGCCTCTTCAGGATGCGGACATCCTTTCACCACAGCCACCACATTGGGGAGCAAGATGACCCCATCTTCCGGTAGAAATCCCTCGCCTATCGATGCTCCCCTTCGGCGCACCACCTCCACATCATCGGTATCGGTGAGCCCCACCCAGGCCTCTCCGGAAAGCACCCTGTCTCGACTGGATGAATTGGATGAGACGATCTGCATCCGATTCGCTTTCCAGCCTTGAAGTAACTCCCGAAATCGTTGCGGCCCGAGGGTAGTTCGAAGAATCGCCAGATGACTCCCTGTGGTTCCAAATCTGGGGTCGGCCATCACCACTTTCCCCAACAACTTCGGATCGGCCAGCGCCTCCACCGATCGGGGGATTTCTGAACTCGACAGCGACTCTGGATGAATGGCCACCACTCGTGCACGAGCAGCAAATCCACACCAGCGACCCGCTTCATCTCTCCAGCGTGAGTCAATTCCAGGACCCACTCCCTCAGGAAGGATCTCGTAGTGCCCATCTTGCGCCAATAACACCGCTCTCAATGGCTCATTGGACCAGTGGACATCGCACCGTGGACGCACTTGTTCGCTGCGAATTCTCTCGGTCAATCCGACCGTCTTGGTCGCCTCGGTATCGAATACTGCATCGACCACGATGCCCGTCTCCTGCTCGAAGCGATCGAGAATCCGTTGGGAGTGACTACGATCATGGGAGCAATAGATGGTCACCGATCGGGAATCGGATGGGAATTGGCTGTTCAACCAGATCAGAAACCAGACCAGCAAGGCGCTTCCCCAGAGCCATCGACGCTTCATATCCACTGACCATCCTTCATCGATAACACCCGATCCGCTCGGGCAGCCACCTCCGGATCATGAGTGACCAGCACCAGGGTCGTGTTCAGTTCCTCTCGCAGTTCTGACAGCAATGAAAGGATCTGATGACCACTAGCGCTATCCAGGTTTCCGGTCGGCTCATCACAGAGAAGCAAAGCCGGCTCCTTGACCAGTGCCCGGGCGATGGCCACACGCTGGCGTTCTCCACCGCTGAGTTGTGAAGGCTTGTGAGTGATCCGATCGGCCAGCCCGACTCGCTCCAGCACCTGAGTCGGTGACACCGTCGGGGGAGCGCTGCGTCGATACTCCAGTGGCAAGGAGACATTTGCCAGAGCGTCCCGGTCACCCAGCAGGTGAAAGGACTGGAAGACGAAACCGATGGTCTCATTGCGGATCCGAGCCATCTCCGACCCTGACAGCGATTGAACATCTCGTTCGTTCAGATGATAGGTGCCAGAGTCGGCACGATCGAGGCAACCAAGGATCTGCAGCAGGGTGCTCTTACCGCTGCCAGAGGATCCCTCGATGGCGACAAACTCGCCCTGATCGAGGGACAGATCGACGCCGTCCAGTGCGGCAATCAGGCTGTCCCCCTCGCCGTAGCACTTCCGAATCTGTTTCATCTGAACCAACATCGATCTCTCCCTCTCTCGACAATCTGTGTTCCCGCAAACCGTGTCCGTGAGGTCTGCTCCGCAATCCCGCGACCGGATGGGAGTCCACCTGTCACAGATCAAAGATCGCGACGACCTCCGAGAACCGCCGCAGGATCGAGTTTAGCGACCCTCAATGCCGGTAACATCGATCCCAGTATTCCTGTCATCAACAGCCCGAAGCAGGTCCCCACGATCATCCGAGGAGGAAGCCAAGAAGACCACCCTAGTACCGGCTCTATTCCCTGTTGAAGGATCAACTTGCCGATCAAGATCCCCGGAACCATCGCCGCCAGCGACAACCACATCCCTTCCATCAGGACCGGTAGTACCACTTCCAGCACCGTCGCTCCCTCGGCTCTTCGCAAGGCCACTTCCTCAAGACTTTCATCGATCGCCAGCAACGAGATGGTGCCGGTCAGGATCAGCACCACGACCAGATCCAGAATCCAGATGAAGTGTCCTAGCCCGCTGAAGCGATCGATGATGTCGAGAACTACCGAAGTCCACGTCTTCTGAACATGTAAGAACACTCCCAGTTTCTCGCGGGCGATGATCTTTTCGAGACGCACTACGATTTCCTCCACATCATCGATCCCCGGTGCGTCGACCAGAAGTAGTTGTGGTTGATCCTGGTTCTGGCGCCACGGTAGATACAGGTTGAGGAATTGCAGTCGGCGCGCAGGGATCGACCGAGCACTGGATGTGGAATCAAAGGCACTCATGTACTGTCTCAGCAGCAGCGGGTCCTTGACGACACCGAGGATTCTCGCATTGAAGCCTCGTCCATCGCGAATACAACGAACCTTCTGCCCGATCGCTGTGACTGGATCTCCAAACAAGATCACCGCCAGCGCCTCGTCGATGGCCGCCGGGGTCTCGTCGCTGTCGTCGGTGGGCCAGCGATCCTGATGCTGGAGAAATCTTCCCGCCAGCATCCCCGGCCTCAGCACCGAGATGAACTCGGGTATCGTCGCGATGATGGTGTGTCGCATCGTCCCTCGCTGAGTACTGGACAGGCCCAGGTCGATGCGAATCGGTGACACCGAATCGGTGACTCCCTGCAATTGCTGCTGGATCGAGGTGACATCTGCCTGTTCTAGCGGTCTTCCCTCGGTTCGCACTCCGATGGATAGGCTCCCCAGTTTCAGCGGATTAATCACCGCCACGAGATCGGTACCAAGCGCTTCAAGGTCGTGGGAAATGGTCCGACGACCCCCTTCGATGGTGCCTACGATGGCAACCACCGACGCAAGGCCCAGTGCGAAAGTCAAGACCACCAAGAAGGAGCGCAGCGGATGCCGCACGATCGACAGCACAGAATTCCTGATGGGTCCCGGCAAGCCCCTCATCGACCATCCCTCAACAGTATTGCTGGTTCCACATCACTCACCGCCCAGGCGGGAGCCGCGCACGCTAGCGCCGCCCCACCGATGGAGATCAGCAGTGCTTCAAAGGCCGTTTGCCAGGGCCAGGTCGCCGTCAGCACCGGCGAAGGATCCAGTCCGGCGCGAAGGTGAGCGATGCAGACCCCTGCCACCACGCCGAGCAACGCTCCAACCAGGGAGATCAACACCCCCTCCCACAGGAACTGCCAGAAGATGTCGGCACGAGTCGCACCCTCGGCACGACGCAATCCCACTTCTGCCCGACGGCGCCGCCCCGTCAAGAGCAGCAGATTGATCAGCACCAGCAGGCCGATCACCACGGTCACCACAAAAAAGACATCGTGCAGGACCAGATATCCATCCAGTTCCGGGCTGGCGAGAATCGACCAGGCCGCATTGGCGTAGAGCAACGGCACCTTGCCACGGCGGATCAAAGTTTCCTCGATGAGACTTCGTGCTGGATTGACTCGACTGGGATCGACCGAGACCACCATCCAGTCGACCGGTGCCGCTTCTAGGCTTGACCGATCGACATGCAGTGACAGACCCAACGTCATCCACGGAGCCTCGACCGGGGCCACCCCCAGCATCTGGAGAGCGGATTCGATCATGCCGCTGAATCGACGATCCTTCGCGAATCCGAGTGGATTGACCGTCGCTTCACCCGGCGACCGGATGACTCCCACCACCTGCCATGCACGTGCCGTTGCGGGGATCTCGCCGCCAAGACCGATCCTGCGGTAACGAGAGCTCGCCGGATCGGCCCACAGCATCTGACCGATCGCTGAACCTCTCTCTCTGGCTGAAAAAGCCTCGACCAGAGGTTGTTCGAGAACCACTTCCGGAGGATCGGCTGCCGCGACAAACCAGCGCCCCTCGAGCAACTCGAGGGACCGGGCCGCAAGCTCACCCTCATCGGAGGCGACCAGGTAGGCCTTGCCAATCCCCTCGATCGCCGAGTTTCCCGCCACCGATTGACCGCTGACCACCGCTTGCGGATAGTTCTGCGCCAGCACCGACCGAATCGAATCGAGATCTTCGACCTCGAGTCGGACTCGGGCACCCGATTCCACCTCGACCTGGATCCGGTCCGTGCCCAGTTCCCTCGATCGTTCGACCGCTGCCGACCTGGACCCCTGGAGAATCGCAGCGGGTGCCACCATCAGAGCGACAGCCCAGAGAATCCCTTGGCAGATCAGGAAGGTCCTCCCGGGATGGCGTGCCAATTCCGCCGCCGCGCCTCGGATGGAGCCTGCGATCGGCTTCCTCCTCTGTGACAACGACCCTCCTCAAACTTCCCTAGATGAATGCCCGACAGATCAGGTCGATCCCTCGCCTCAGGGGCAAGGGGGGATTATGCTATCCCGATCGTCAAGGGCAACCGACGACGAATAGTCAGTGCCAGAGAAGCCCCCGCACGGGCAGGAGGTTCGAGATGAAGAGTATTATCCACCCGACGAACGACCACAAATCAGTGTCGTGGAGTGTGATTCTGGGAACCATGTTCCTGCTGGGACCGATGATCGGCTGTCAGGGCCTAGTCCCGTTCGAGGATTCTGTTCCACTGGTCGGCAAACACCAGCCTGCGGACATCCCGGCTCCACTCGGATTCGAACTGGATGATGAGTCCTGGTCCTACCTCAAATTTCAGCATGCGCCACTTCCCATGAGAACCGTCGAGGTCATCTACTGGGGAGACCGACCGGTGGAAGAGTTGACCAACTGGTACCTGGACCAGATGCCGATTCATGGCTGGGAGCACATTTCCGGAACTGTTGATCTCGGGGAACAGCAGTTGAGATATCGAAAAGGTGCAGAATATGCAGAGGTCCTCATCAAAAGGACACCCGATGAGCAAGGACATCATTATGTCACCCGCCTCATCGTTAGAATTGGTGTAGAATCCTGACCCAAGCGCTGCCTGCGGGCAGCACTGAATGAAAAAGGGAGTACACATCAAAATGGCCAAAACCGGTCCAGCTCGTCCAGGCAGCCAGCAGCACACCACCCCTGAGGATCCCGATCAAATCGACACTCAGATCGAAAACCTCACCGTAGAAGTGGCCAAAGCCGCCAAGATCAATTCGACTCCGATCTTCATCGGCTTGATCGTCGTCATCACTCTGATCACCCTGCCTTCCATCTTCGACTCGATGAAAGAACGGCAGATCCAGCAGTGGAATAACGAGATCGATACGACCCTGACCGGTGAAGCGGATCAGGTGCGTCTCGCCTACCCCAGATTGCTGCAAGATGTTGCAGGACAAACAGTGGAAAGCTTGGCGATCGGGCGAGTCGCGCGCTGGCTGTGGGACCAGGAAACCAACGAAGATCGCCAGCAGGCGGTCACCCTGCTGGAAGAGAGTCAAAGTCGCTTACCCGATGACCCATTGATCAGCAGTTATCTGGTGGAGTTCAGCACCTCTCGGGAGAACAGTCTCGGATTCGTCCTCCCAGTGATCCCAGAACCAGTGATCCCAGAACCAGTGATCCCAGAACCAGTGATCCCAGAACCAGTGATCC
>JAPKAM010000096.1 GCA_028825265.1 Planctomycetota bacterium | reverse complement strand
TCACGGTGAGTCCTCGTTTCGTGTGCGTTTCATGAGCGGCTGGCATTGAGAGCCAGCGGACTACACAGCAATCACAATATTGAGCGGATCTGGATCCTCTGTTGCTGATCCTCTGTTGCTGATCCTCTGATCTCGCAAGTCCCTATGGAAATGCCAGAAATCTCTTTCTCAAGTCCTATTCATACTCCAGATCGGTATGGAAGAGGACACCGAAGAGGATCGTTCGATTCTACCAATCAAGGCAGAGATTCAATACCCGCGAGATGGCTCGATTTCCAAAGAAAGGGCCGGAGCAGGAGCCTTACAAACCGATTCGCCGTATACACCACCACAGCGAGTGGACTGAGAATTCACGATCTTCCTTCCAACTCCGGAGGAAAATCACCGATCAATCGACGGAAGCGCCCTGAATAATGAAGATGAGGGCCAGAAGTGCGCTGAGCAATGCCACGATCGGCCGCAGCAAACGCTCTCCGCCCTTCAGGGCAAATTTCCCGCCCAGATACGCTCCAAGTCCATAAGATGGAATCAGAGGAATCGCGACATCCAGGTCAAAAACATCGAAACTCAGGTACAAGAGTCCCGAAGCTGCGGACATCGCCACCACCCACCACACTTTCCAGCGCACCGCTTCGACCACCGGGAGGCGCATTGAAGTGGTCAGCAGCAACACAATCAAGGCTCCAACCCCGGCTCCAATGAAACCGCCATAAAACCCGCAGAGCAGACAACCCATCTGGAATTTGACGGTTGGAGTGGGGGTCTTAGAATCGGTGGCCGACGCTTCTGGCCGCGGCAAGAGAAAGGCCACGACCGCCACCAGCAACACCCAACCCATCACCTGACGGAAGAGACTCTTGTCGAGGTGCTCGATCTCCATCGCGACCATCGCCCCGAGGATTGCAGCCCCTCCGACCAGCACCAGCGGCCGCCAATCGATAGCCGCCGATTGCGCTGATTGCGAACCCCGTGACTGTTTTAGGCCCCGGTTCATCGTCAACCCTGCCACCATCGCCTGAAACGCCACGCAGATCCTGTTGGTGCCGTTAGCCACCAGCGGATCGATTCCTAGCGACACCAGCAGCGGTAGTACCAGCAAGGTCCCCCCCCCGACCAGGGTATTGAGGGTTCCAGCCACCACCCCGACCAGAGCGATCAGTGCCCAGTCAAATTCCAAGTTGCTACCACCCCTCTGCGGCCACTTTCGCACGAGAGAAGCAGTCAATACAGCAGGGTTGGCTTGATTCCCGAACCCGATCCCACGATCATCTCATCTGGTCAGGAGCCATCAGTCGCTCCTCAACCCGACGGGAGAAACCGGATGAATCCGGTCGTGAACGATTTCTCAATCCGCATCGCTACCCCGAACGGCACCGGGAGCCAGACTTCTAACATCGTGATCCAGCGAGCTCTGATTCAGATGGGGCTGATCGCCAGCTCCAAGAATCTGTTTCCATCGAACATCGCCGGCCTCCCGACCTGGTTCCAGATTCGCGTCAGCCCCGGCGGTTGGCAAACGATGAACCCTCAGTGGCAGGTGTTACTGCCCCTCAATCAAGCGACCATCGGTCGTGATCTTCGGGAGAGTGCACCAAATACGGCGGTCATCGAGAACAGTGATTGGAAAACCGCCGACAGCGAGTTCAAAGGGCTATGCCGATATTCGGTCCCCTTCGATCAACTCGCCCGCAAGATCACCAATGCCAAGTTGCGACCTCGACTCAAGAACTTGATCTATGTCGGTGTCGTCGCCCAACTGTTCGACATTCCCATGGAGACGATCCGAGGATCGTTACAAACCGTCTTCCCCGGCAAGGAAGCGGTGGTCGATTTGAATATGGAGGCAGCGCAGATCGGCTTTGATTTCGCTGCAGAAAATCTGACCAAGCAGGATCCGTGGAAATTTGCTCCTGCAGATCAGGTCGGAGATCAGATTCTCCTCGACGGAAATGAAGCGGCCGCACTCGGAGCGATCTGGGGTGGAGTTTCGGTGATGGCCTGGTACCCGATCACGCCGGCTTCTTCCCTGGCAGAAGCGGTCGAGAAACACATCGGTCGCTGCCGCGAAAATGATCCGGAAGGTCGCAAGAGGTTCGTCGTGATTCAGGCTGAAGATGAACTGGCAGCCATCGGCATTGCGCTGGGAGCCGGTTGGGCAGGAGCTCGATCGATGACCTCCACCAGTGGTCCCGGAATCTCGTTGATGGCGGAGAATTTGGGACTGGGCTACTTCGCCGAGATCCCGACCGTGGTCTACGATATCCAGCGAGTCGGCCCGTCAACGGGACTCCCGACCCGCACTCAGCAGAGCGATGTACTACAGGTGGCCTTTCATTCTCACGGTGATACTCGCTTCCCTTTCCTGCTCCCGGCCTCACCCATCGAGTCCTTTCAGTTCTCATGTCAGGCCTATGATCTCGCCGAGAAGTACCAGGTTCCGGTGCTATTCCTTTCCGATCTGGACCTTGGCATGAACAGCTGGATGTCGGACCCGATTCCAGAGCCCGACACGGACTTCAATCGTGGCAAGATCGCCACCGATGAGGTGATCGCTAGACTCGACAACTGGGGCCGATACCGGGATGTCGATGGAGATGGGATCCCCTACCGGACCATTCCAGGTGTCACGCTTCACCCGGATGCGGCTCACCTGACCCGAGGTTCAGGCCATGACGAGGATGCCGAGTACAGTGAGTCTCCGGAAGTTTACTCACAAAACCTCGACAGACTGGCCAGAAAGATCGATGGCATGGTGGTCGATCTTCCTGCTCCCATCCGTCAAGACGGCGACACCACTTTGGGAGTCATCGCCTACGGAACCACTGACATGGCGATGCAGGAGGCTCTCGACTCACTGGAACGAAAGCCCTCTTACCTGCGCCTTCGCTCCTTTCCGTTCCATCCGGAGGTGGAGTCCTTCATCGATGATCACGAGCAAGTTCTGGTGATCGAACAGAATCAACAGGGTCAGATGGCTCAACTACTACGAATGAACTTTCCTCAACTTGCGGCTCGGATTCAATCCGCGACCTACTATGGCGGCTTGCCGCTCTCAGCAGGCTTCGTCAAGGATTCGATCGAACCATCGCGTCGAGTGGAGGCCTGATGAACGAAGCACCGAAGAAACCAGCCACCAATGCGCTCGGACTTGCCAAGTCCGATTACAAGGGCGGGCCGTCAACGATGTGCAAGGGATGCGGTCACGACAGGATTTCGGAAGCGGTGATCCAGGCCTCATACGACCTGGGGATCGATGCCCAGAACATCCTCAAGATGAGTGGAATCGGCTGCAGTTCCAAGACGCCGGCGTATTTCCTTGGCAATGCGATGGGTCTCAATTCAACCCACGGCCGGATGCCCAGTTTCGCGACCGGTGCCCATGTCGCCAACACGACGATGTCTCCCATCGGAGTCAGTGGCGATGGAGACTCTGCCAGCATCGGAATGGGTCAATTCGTTCACATCCTCCGCCGCAACCCCAAGATGGTCTACATCATCGAAAACAATGGAGTCTATGGCCTGACCAAGGGGCAATTCTCAGCCACTGCGGATCGCAAGAGCCCTTCGAAGCGTGGAGAGTTTCCTCGAGAGGCATCCATCGACCTGTGCGGCCTGGCACTGGAACTGGGCGCGGCCTTCATCGGTCGGTCCTTCAGCGGTGACAAGAAACAATTGGTTCCCTTGCTGAAGGCGGCTCTCTCCTTCGATGGGCTCGCCTTCCTCGATGTGATCT
Organism: Planctomycetota bacterium; assembly: GCA_028825265.1. Lineage (GTDB taxonomy): Bacteria > Planctomycetota > UBA8108 > UBA1146 > UBA1146 > QNYK01. The sequence goes on along the minus strand of JAPKAM010000096.1, from coordinate 6,483 downwards.
CGCCTTGCGTGACCTTTAACAACCACGAGGGCTCAACCAAGTCCTATACGCACCAGAAGGAGATGGGAGTCACCTTCCACGATCCCCACTACGTCAGCCCCCAAGATCAGATCGACATCGAGTACTCCGAGGGAGACCTTCATGAGGTCACTCTCCACGACGGTTCGCGTCTGCTGCTGAGGAAACTTGAGCGCGATTTTGACCCGACCGATCGAACCGATTCCTTTGCAGCGCTCCAGGGGACCCGCAACAAGGGAGAGATCCTCACCGGACTGATTCACATCGACATGGAGGCGGAATCGCTGGCGACCAATGCCGGGATGACCAACGACTCGCTGGCGAGCCTGATGCAGGGTGATCTTCGCCCCGCGGCCGGCGTGCTAGACAAGATCAACGACGGATTCCGAATCTGAGTCGTACCGATCTCATCCCCTTGGCATGAGATCGCAGCCGAAGGTCTCTCTGTCGACTCGCCGATCAGCCCACCACACGAAGATCGGTGACCATCATTCCCGGGAGTTTGGATCCCCCCAGATTCCGTCTCGAGTAGGTGTGTAACTCGGGCAGGACCTCGGTTCTCGACCCCAGGTCCACCAGGCCATCTCCGAGTAAGCGAATTAGGGAATCATCGATCCGAACGGTACCGATCGGAGCCACTGCTTTCCCATCTTTGACCCTCAACGCGATCCAGCGAGTGACTCCCGTGACTCGAGCGCCTTCCCGAGCGGAGAGATTGGTGTAGTGAACATGCGACAACCAGATCCCGTCTCCCAGTTGTTCGAAGGACTGATCGGGATCGATCGAACCGGGGCCCATTTCGAGACCGATCGGCATCTCCGCTCCGGATGCACCATTGTGCTCGAAGCCAAACTCCTTGGCAGTCCTGGGACTGGTCAGTTTCTGGCAACCGACTCCTGAGGAGACCAGCTCGACGGGAGAGGGAATGCTGTGACCCGCCTCGTTGAACTGCGGTGCCCCCACCGCTGACGGGTGATCACGAATCACCACCCGCGAATCGAGTTCGGTCCCGTCGTACAGGCATGCAAGTGGACTGGAACCGGTTTTCACCGCTCGTGCTGAGAATGCACCGCTCCATAGCACTGGACGAAACAGACTATCCACCGCTGCTGGTTCGAGCCATGCGCGATAGGTTCCCACCGGGACCGTCTCGACCGGGCGAGCGAGGATTTCTGCCATCGCATGGGCCTGTTCTCTTCGCCTCAGCGCAGAGTTTGGATTCCAGCTTTCTGCTGCCCAGACCCAGCGAGTCGCTCCCCCACCCACCAGGTGCATCGAACCATCGATCACCGTTCGAGGAGCTTCAAACCAGCGTCTCAATCCGCCACTGGTCGCAGCAGCACGGTACATCGTACCGGTCATGGCGATGCCACAGGTTTCCAGCCCATCCAGTTCCCCCGCCAGCGCATCGGTCAATTCATCCGGTTCTGGGATCACTCCATTACCACGATACTCATCCCGGATCGGTGGAGGTAAATCGGGCAAGTGCGGATCCTCGGGCAGATCAGCCACGGCGCTCGAAAGGGAATCGATCGAACTTCTCAGTGGCTCACGATCACTCTGCGTTGAACCCGAAAGCATCAACTGGGAGCAAACTTCCTTGCCACCTTTCCTCAGAGAGATGGAAAGATCTCGCTGTTCGATCGATCCACACTGCCGAACTCGACCCGAGGATATCCTCGAGAATCCTGTCACCTCTGCAGTGAGGCCCAGGGAGATTTCCTCTCCCTCGCCTCGCAGCGAATCCGCATAGTCGGCGAGATCATGAAACCAGGACTGCATCTAACCCTCCCGACCAAAGACTTCGAGACCACGAAAGCGGCAAGCTGGCATCGCATGTCCGACAAACACCATCTGGTTCGGTTCTCCCTTGCCGCAGTTGGGAGTCCCTCGGACCTTCCAGGTCTCGGCATCTCCCACGGCATCGAGAGAGTTCCAGAAGGGGACTGTGGTGCTGCGATAACCCGCATCTTTCACCAGGCCCTTCAGTTGACCATTTTCGATGATGCGGGCATCTTCCACTCCGAACTGGAACTTCCAGCGATGATCGTCGATGGACCATGAGGAATTCACGTCGAGCCAGATTCCCTTCTCGATGGCACCAATCAACTGTTGAAGACTGGTGTCCCCAGGTTCGACGTTGAGATTCGCCATCCGGTCGATCGGTGGGCGGTTCCACGAGCAAGCCCGCGAGACGGCGATGGCGTCATCTTTCCGGTCGAGCCTCTGAGCGCTGAGGGCTCCCCCGATCCCTCGGACCAGCAAACCGTTCTCGATCAGGTGAGTTTTCTTTGCCGGTAATCCCTCGTCGTCATAGCCGGCACTACAAACTTCTCCCTCGACGGTCGGGTCGATGACCACGTTGAGAATTTCTGGTCCCCAGCGAAGCGAGCCCAGATCCTCGATCTTGACGAAGCTGGTACCAGCATAATTCCGCTCATCACCGAGGATTCGATCCAGTTCCAGCGCATGGCCGATCGATTCGTGAACCTGGAGAACCATCTGTGCCGGGCCGATCACCGCATCCATCACACCTGTGGGACAGATCGGCGCCAGCAAGGTCTCGATGGCATTCGAGCCGATGGTCTCTGGCAGATCATCGAAGTCGCACCGATCGAGGACTTCGATTCCCCCCAGCTGGGCATCGCTGCGCCCACCATTGGTTCGCGACTGTACATCCTGACCATCCGAAGCGACCGCCTGGAGCCATGGAATCACCCGATCATGAAACTGATCGATCCGAACATCGTCGGTGGTGACGATGGTGGTCTCGCTGCGAACTCTCCTCACCGAAGCGGTGCGCTGAACGATCCGTTCATCGGTATGTAGACCCTGACAAGCCGCCCGCACCCGATCGATGATCTGCCTCTTTGAGACTCCTGACCAGGGTTGTTCGATGGAGTGGCTCCATTCGCCTGATTCTTCGGGTCTCGGGGCGGTGGAGAAATCGGTCACTCCCCTCGCCCCACAGGCACGAGCCCATTTCTGTGCGACTCGCGCGGCCTGATACAGTCCTCCGAGAGACAGATCACTGGTCGCCGCCAGGCCCATTCCCTGGCCATCGATCACCGTGACCATGGCACCGCGATCCTCTGAAACGGACGGTGGAAGCAACACATCATCACGAACCGTGAAAGATTCTGCGACACTGCGCACCATCCTGAGGCTACACCAGGTACCTCGAGGGGTGATGTTTTCGAGGATCTGTCCCGCATCACTGATCGGTTTCTGGTTCATCTGATTCTCTCCATCTCAGCGGGAAGCCTGGGGCCATCCGGGTCGCGCACCGGGAGCCCGCCACGCAACACCGTCACAGCTGCAGCCTTCGCTGCTGTGAGGCTATGGATCACCAAGTCAGCCCGATGATCCGATCGAATCGCACCGCGCCTCGGAAGTCCTAGATCATCGGCCGCATTAGAAGCGCCCAGCGCCGACGTCAGGGATGCATCCCAGCCGAGCCGATCCGAGGTTTTTTCAAGTGCTTCCGGTAACAGGGTCACGCTTCCAGCTAAAGTTCCATTCTCGAGGGTCGCTTTTGATCCGTCGGAGCACACCTCCTGGCCGCAAAAATTACCGGTGGCGATGCCCATTCCCGTCAGTGGCATCGCATCGCTGACGGCCATCAGGCCCGCTGCTCCCTTCATTCGTAGTGCCATCCTCACGGTATCATCATCGAGATGATGTCCATCGAGGATCACCTCGCAGCGAACTCTCTCATCGAGTAGCAAGACGATCACTGGCCCCGGGTCCCTGTGATGGATCGATGGCATGGCGTTGCACAGGTGCGTGCATCTCCAAGATCCGGCATCGATGGCTGCCTTAGTCTGCTGGGCGCTGGCACAGGTGTGCCCGATCGATCCACGGACTCCGACCGTTGCGAACTTTCTCTGTGCATCGAGGGGAACTTCTTCCGGTGCAAAGGTCATGATCCTCAGTTGACCTCCAGCACCATCGAGCAGCCGATCGAACAGGCCCTCGTCCCACGAGTGGATTCCAGCTGCTGGCAAGGCTCCCATCCGACCCGAAGAAACAAAGGGCCCCTCGAGGTGAATACCGAGGATGGAGTGACTCAGTTCCCTAGCCCTCGCACACTCTCGCAGGGCCGAGACCATCTCCTGCTCGGTGCCGGGGACGATGGTCGGGTAGATGGTGGTGATTCCCATCGCCGCCAGATCCTCGGCGCTGGATGCGATCGTCTCGGCATCGGCTCTGGAAAAGTCGATGCCGTTCACACCATGGATGTGAGCATCGATACAACCGGGAGTGACACGGCGACCACCCAGATCCCAGATTTCATCGCCTGTGGCAGTGCCTGGCGGGGCCAAATTTGCGATCACCGATCCCTCGATGACCAGATCTGCGCGGATAATCCTGTCCGGCAAGACCGCCTCGGCATCTCGTAATACGATGCGCTGCAGAGAATCCTCAGGATTGCTCATGCTCCGCTGCCTCCCCTCACCGACTTCTCGGCACACATCGCAGCTCCAATCCAACCGGCTCGATTGCCATGCTGCGCCCGAACCACCTTCAGATCTGTGCTCGCCTTCGGCAGTACCCGCGACCGAAGCTCCGATTCGATCAGTTCCAGATGCCTGGGACGGGCATCGATGATGCCTCCTCCGACCACGACGACATCGGGATTGAGTAGGTGCAGAGCACTCATCATTCCCGCCCCGAGTGCGGTGGCACCTTCATCGAGGATCTCATTGGCAAGAGGATCTCCTGCGATGCCCATCTCGACCAGTTGAGAAACTCCAGGGGACTCACCGGGGAGGGCTCTTCTTCGACCCCACTCCTGCGCCATGCCCCAACCCCCGGCATAGGCCTCCACGCAGCCGACCAGGCCGCAATTACATCGGCGGCCCGACCGCTCCAGGATGATGTGGCCCAGTTCCATCGCACCGCCCGAGGGACCGCGCAACAGTTCCCCATCGATGACGGCTCCCCCACCGATTCCGGTTCCAACCGTCGCCAGCAGTAGAGTGCGAGCTCCGATTCCGGCGCCGGTGCAGTACTCACCCCATGCCGCGCAGTTGGCATCATTTTCGACCACCGCTGGAACCTCGAAGCGTTGGCGGAAGAAACCGACGATATCGGTGCCGTGCCACCCCCCCAGGTTGGCCACCGGAAATCGGATGACGCCACTGGCTGGATCCACCACTCCTGGGGTTCCCAGGCCGATGGCCACCACCTCACCCTGATGGGTGGCGGCCTCGAGTAAGGCGGTATCGACCGCGGCGGCGAGGGCCTCGAGGATCGCCTGTTGACCCTGATGAGCCTGGCTCGGTCGTCGATCGGACCACACCACCTCGCCACGAGCGCTGCACAGCCCGACCTTGACCTCGGTACCCCCGAGATCGAGGCCTACAAAATATGGAACAGACATGGTCCTCCAGGCCGGTACGGTGGGCCGGCTGAGACCAGCATCGCTTGCCGGAAGCGGGGAAGCAAGTCGGCCCTGTCGAGCGAACTGAAAGATGGAACCGAAGTCCGATTCGATGGACAATCGCAACGGAGGTCAAAGATGTCCAGTACTCCTCAGCCACAAGAGAACCGCCCGGCCGATTCGGCCAGCGGAGTCCAGCGTTGGATCGATCGCTATCGCGCCGATCACAATCACCCCCTCAACCACATCACTCACTTCATCGGAATCCCCGCCATCGTCGCCTCCCTAGTGGTGGTCTTCTTTCACTGGCAGTGGGGCTTGGGCCTCTTTGTCGGCGGTTGGATCCTCCAGTTCGTCGGCCACGGAATCGAGGGCAATCGACCCTCCTTCATGAAGGATCCTCGCTTTCTGCTGATCGGACCGCTGTTCATCCTTCAGGAGGGCTTTCGTAAACTGAGCCGAAGACAGTCCCCTCCAGCAAAGAAATGACCCCGATGCGAATATCACCTGTCCACTCGATCATCCCGGCTCTTGCGATGGTGCTGCTTTGCACCCTGTTGTCAGCCCAGAACGGTGATCGCAAGGGCGATCCGCAGAATGAAAACTGGCGCCAATGGGATGTTCCGGATGCAGCGGTGTTGACGCCGGATCAGGCTCTCGAATCGTTCGAAGTCGCTGCTGGATTCCATGTCGAATTGGCCGCGTGCGAACCTCAGGTGGTCGACCCCATCGCCATCGCCTGGGACGAAAAAGGCCGGCTGTGGGCCGTCGAGTTACGAGCCTACATGCGCACCATCGATGGGGACGGAGAGACGGACCCACTAGGCCAAGTAGTGGTACTGGAGGATCGCGATCAGGATGGTTTTTTCGAACGCAGCACGGTATTCCTCGACGAACTGGTCAGCCCTCGGGCCATCTCCATCGTCGAGGGTGGAGTCCTGATCGCAGAACCACCACACCTCTGGTACTGCAGAGATCTGGATGGTGATCTCAGGTCAGACATCCAGACCGAGGTGGCACGCTACGGCGATGCCAATCCCGATGCGGTGGAGCACACAGAAAGTGCCTTGCTACGCACC
>JAPKAM010000189.1 GCA_028825265.1 Planctomycetota bacterium | reverse complement strand
ATGGCAAGAAGCGGCAGCAACCGAGACCCCAGTCCAAGGGACCGAACAAGTCCCCCGAGGCCCCTCGGTTTCGTATCTTTCGCAGTCGAGAAGGGCTCGAGATTCTGGCTGGACGCAGTGCTCGGGAAAATGACGAACTGAGTATTCGGACTGCGCGCGGCAATGACCTGTTCTTTCATATCGCCAATCGGCCAGGAGCTCACGTGATCCTGAGGATCGACCGCGGTCGTGTGGCGGCGCCGGAAAGTATCGAGGACGCCGCCTATGTGGCGGCCTTCCTGTCGGGCTGGAGGGGGCCAGGAGCCGCGACGGTCCACTGGACCGAGGCCAAAAATGTCAGAAAACCGAAAGGTCTCCCACCGGGAAAGGTGCTCATTCAGCGCGAGAGGGAATACCGGATTACTCCCCGTGAGGATGGGTTATTGTCGGTAACCGTCCCCGACCCGGACCTTTGATCCTGTGGAAATGACCGCAGAGAAACGATCATCGGTCTTCCCTTCCGAGGCTCTGACACTAGACTGGGGAGTTGAACCCAGAGACCTGTCTCGCAAACATGCAGAGGACCCTAGTGATGCTTGATCCCAAGATGCTTGATCCCCAGATGTCCCACCAGAGGCCGTCCATCTTCCGTACCTCAGTCCAACTGTTGGCGATGGGATTCCTGGTGGCCTTGGTCGGTTGCAATTCGTCCTCATCGATTCGCGATGAAGATGCGGTCGAATCGGCGCAGATCATCACGAAGAACCGAGCAGAGGTGAACAAGATCGTTCTGTCGGTGATGGAAGCGGTGGATCTCGACAATGCCGACAGCATCCTGGTGGGTATTCGAAAGTATGAGCAGGCTGTCGTGCTGCTGGATGAGGCGGTCACGTTGGCTGGAGAATCGATCCATCCTCGGATGGAGCGCTTCTCCCTGAGGAAGCGGATCGCAGATGGGTATCAGGCCCTTTATGCGATTGCGGATGAACAATGCACACCTTTTGAAAAAGTCGGTGCCACCCCTCCACAGGACCAGATCCAGCGTCGCGCAGAAGCGGAAGTCGGGGCAAACAAGTGGCTCAAACTCGCCAGAAGGGACATGGATTTCCATCTCCGATCCACCACTCCCGCTTACCAGAATGCCAATCAGTACTGGGCCTTTCAGCAGATCGATGTGGCTCTTGGTGATTATTCAGGAGCGCGATCCACGCTGCTCAATCTACTGTCGGCTTTTGGCACCAAACTATCTGCCGCCGACCGCAAGGTGGTCGAGTCTCGAATCCGTCTATATGCTCAAAAGATGAATGACGCCGAGATTTAAGAGGCGCCTCCTGGCACTTCTATAGCGCAACTGGGGATATTATTCCGATCCTAGCGGATGGCCCGGTTTGCCTCCTCTTCTCACCCGATGCTAGTCTTATTGGCCCCTGACTTGGGGGCCTTTGTGGTCGGGTCGATCTTTGGATCGATCCTGCGCATTGCGGTGAAGTCCCCTCGGAAATCATCGCTGCGCCCGAGCAGGACGGTTGACCGATGAGTCAGACCTTTGATGTGCCAGACGCCCTTCAAAAGTGCGCCAATACAGTATCTGTCGATGAACTGGCCCGCCGCGGGCTTCGAACCGTCAAGGTTCTCAATCGTTCGACCGTACTCCGTTTGATCGATGAAGCGGTGGAGAGGGTCGTTGCAGAACGGCTTAACCAGATCAGCGATGTCGACCACCAGCAGATCCGCAGTGAAGCTCGCAGCGAGTTCACCCGCCTGGTGAAGGAGCGAAAGTCAGAGCAACTGGAGCAGCAAAAGAACTACGAGGATCGAATCGAGTCTCTTCGGAACCAGGCCGTGACTCTCGAGGGGCAGTTGCATGAAGCTCGCTCCTGTCCTGCGCCTGCAACCCCTGGAATCGATGCCGACCAACTTCGATCCGTGGTCAAGGCTGCAGTCGAAGATGCCGGTGTCGGTTCGAAAGAAAGCGCTGGCGAAGAGATCGAAGGAATCCGTCAGAGCATCGATAACCTTGCCCAGCGCGTCGGAACTTCGACCCAGGGTGGGGGATCCAGCAAGATAAATGAGGCCCCGTCGGAAGAAGCGCTTGTTGCGCTTTTCTCCAAGCAGACGGGGGAAAAATTGGAAAACAACCTCGATCAGGTCGAGGTCAAAAACGCGAAAGCGGGAGGTGTCGCGGCCAGTCTGGCCAAATTGCGAGGCCTCCAGA
>JAPKAM010000095.1 GCA_028825265.1 Planctomycetota bacterium | reverse complement strand
CACTGCGCTGACGGGCTCAAAGGTTCTCTCAGACAGGATCTTCTTATGTGTTTCCCTGCGTCGCCGCCGCATCAGAGGATTCCCGACCAGATCTTTTCTTTCATCCTCAACTTCTCTTTGGCTCATCATCAATGATCGGCGATGCACCCAGCGCCTGTGGGCCCAGTCCAGCGAGGAAATGATCAGCAACACTCCGCAACTCTGAAGGATTAACTCCATCACCAGGAGACCGACCGGGATCAGCCCGGTGAATCCAACCGTGGTCGTTGCTACGCCCACTTCTTCAGATCTTTTGAGTATTCCCCAGATCCCTGGTATCAGTACTGCAGCCACCGCAATCATCTTGAGGATCCCCATTCCGATCCGTCCCAAGCCCTCGAATCCGAAGATCCTGCCGGCCCCTCGGACCGGATCGATTCTCTTTAGATCAGGGAGCACTTCACCGAATCGAACGCGGAATCCCACCTGTAGCCAGGTCATGACGAGGGCTGAGACTAAAATCAGCAACATGATTGGCGAGATGATCACGAGTATCTGCTCGATCGTTCCGCTGACCAGAGTTGACGCCGACTGCTCATTCAGGCGCAAGTTTGCGATGTTCCCGAGGCTCGAACGTGTGATGGTAAGAAGTGCTGAGAAGATGCTTCCGGAGAAGTACAAAACACTACCGACACCCGCACCCAGCACCACCGAACCTACCAGATCAGGACTGAGTGCCGCCTGACCATCCAGGCGTGCGTCATCCAGTCTCTTGCGCGTTGGAGCGTGGGTTCTTTGGTCGTGGTCATTCATCTTGAACATCGGATCAGTTCCCCCCGATTCGGTTGAGGATCAGTTGCGATCCTTCCAGTCCGGTGTGCACCACGAATCCGAAGAGATCCGCAATGAAGGGAAGAGTCATGAAAAGAGCCAGCATCCCGACTCCAGATCGCACTGCAAATCCGACAGCAAATACATTCATCTCGGGAATCATCCGCGCCAGGATACCCAACCCGATGGTCGTTACCAGCAGTGCGACGCTCGCCGGGAAGGCGATCTGAAGACCCAGCAACCAGGTTTGTCCTCCGATCTCCCGAGTGATCTCGGTGGCGGCTTCCAGCGGAATCCCGGTCAGTAGAATGTTCCCGATCGATCCTGGAGGTACCGACTCGAAGGAGCCACACAGTGCGAGAATCACCAGTCGATGCCCCTCCAGAGCCAGGAAAACTAAGCCGGCGAAGATCGTCATCAAAGTGGCCGTCGGCGCACTCGATTGCCCGGTTGTAGGATCCACCACCTGACCAAACGCTAGGCCTGAATCCTGACCGATCAACTGCCCTCCGAGATGGGCGCCCCACATCAGGATCGCTGCGGTGGCACCGAGGACCCAACCGAGAGTCAGTTCGCCGCAGATGGAGACCACGCCCGCCAGCGGTGTGGCGATCAACGGTCCCATTTCACGGATTCCTTCTCCTGTCGGGGATGCGATGGCAATCGGCGCGACACAAAGCGCGATCAATGCAGCGATCGCCGCCTTGACCCGCATCGGAATGACGGTCGACGAAAAGATCGGCAGTACCATCATCGCTCCAGCGATTCTGGTGAATACCAGCAGCCAGCCGGTCCAGGATGAAGTGGAGTATTCAAAGAGTTCGATCATCGTGGCTATCCCCCACCCAACGCAGTGGCAGAAGCCTGGATCATCTCGCGAGTGAAGTCGGTAGCCCATCCGAGCAGCAGCGGCATGAGCAAGAGCATTGCCATGGCGACCGCCAGGATCTTCGGAACAAAGGTGAGAGTGGGATCCTGAAGATGGGTCAAGGCCTGGATCAAGCTCACCGCAATCCCCACCACCAGAATCACCAGCAAGATGGGTAACGATAGTTGAAGAGCAAAGAGTAGTGCTTGCTGGAGAAATTCCAGTGCCATGTCCATCCGGGTCATCCGCCCACCGTTACCATCGAGGAGAACAACAACTGTTCCACAACCAGTCCCCAGCCATCGACCAGCACAAAGACCAATACCTTGAAGGGCAGCGAAACGATGACAGGAGGCAACATCAGCATCCCCATCGAAACCAGCAACGCAGAGACCACCAAATCGATGACCACGAACGGGATGTAGATCATGAATCCCATCTCGAACGCTCGACGCAACTCACTGAGGACAAAGGAAGGAATGATCACGGTTGTAGGCAATGAATCGACGAAACCTCGGCTGATGACTCCATCGTCCTCGTAGAACTCTTTCACCTCAGCAGGAGCACCGACTCGTGCCATCAACAACAGATCTCCCTCGTCGATGGAGTGATACATGAATTCCCTCATGCGTAGGTCCGCGTATTCGTAGGCTTCTTGCCCCGAAGGGATCTCTCCGGTCGATGGAGAGGGAATCTGTTCGGCGTATGGCTGGATGGCATTGGTGTAGATATCACCCCAGATCGGCCCCATCACGGCGAGGGTCAACAGGAATGAGAGTCCGATCAGCACCTGATTGGGTGGTGAATCTTGGGTTCCAATCGCCCTTCGGACGAAACCGAGCACCACGATGATTCTCGTGAAACAGGTGGTCAGCATCAATAATGCAGGCGCGATGGCCAGCACCGTCGTCAACAAGATCAACTTGATGGAGACATCGACATCCTCTGGGGATCCGCTCAGAATCCGATCGATAATGCCAACATCAACACCCTCACCGGCGTTCGCCATCGCAACAGGCGCCGTGACCAGCAAGATCACAGCGGCTCCGATGACACCAAGAATCAATGAACGCCGGATATTGATCACTTCCCGACCTCTCCATTCACTCTTTCCCCGAATCCTTCGAGTCGCTCTCGAAGCCAATCGATCTCATGTCTCACATCATGGGTTGTCGTGTTCAAGTTCCCCGTATCCTGAGCAGCAGTTCTGGGAGTAGTCGTGTCTGGAAATTGCTGTTCCTGACCTTCGATACGCATCCGATCGATTTCTTTGGAAAATTCGACGCCATAACTGAGATTCTGAACCTCCTGAGGATCCGTGATCTCACTCAAGCATTCCAATCGTCCTGAAGAAGCACCAACTACCAGCACTCGCTCGCCGATCCTGACGATGGTGATGTTCTGACGATTTCCAATCGGCATTCTCATCAGAACTTTCATTCGAGCATCCGTTCCAGGGATCGCGCCGGGTGCGTACTTCCTGAGCAGGAAAAACCCGCCGATTCCGATTCCAGCGATGACGAAAATCGCTCCAATCGCCTGGATTGTCTTCCAGAGATTCCCACTACCGGCCGCATTCCCCGTGGGAACCACGCCGCCATTGGCAAAACGTTCGTCGGGCAACTGAGTTCCTGACAACTGCGCAGAACCTTCAGCATCAGGAATCGGAAATTGCTGGGCGTCGATCACCGAAGTGGCCACGATGACCAGGATGGCCAGCAATAGTACGGTTCGGATCCAACTGGTCTCAAATTTTCTGTGGTTTCCCTTGAGTAGCATTGTCGCGTTCCTTTCCGATCTTCTGGTCTCACGGATTCCCTCAAAAAGGGAATCAAATCAGGCCGAGTCCGACTGGATCTCACCTGCGAATCGAGTCGTATTTTGCTCATCCAGTTGCTTCTGAACTTTCCTGGTCGTTCTTTCCCGTTCCCTGGTTTCGCTTTGGATCTTCAGTTGTTCGACGATCCGGCAGCGATTCAACGCTTCTTCGACTTCCGCTCTCACAAGATTGAGGTGGTCAGACATCTCCTGTGCAATTCGATCCTGATCTTTCGCCTGATCTCTGAGCCGCTCCAGGTAACGCCGATGTACCATCCGATCTTGATGGGTGGCTCCCGCCATCTCAGCGCCCTCATTACTGGTGAGACTTCGCAGTTGTGAAACCAGCTTCTGGTACTCCTCTTCGGTAGCACCGATGACTTTTCGCTGTTGATCAAGGCGACCGATACAACAAGCCATCTGCTTCAGATGTTCTTCCACTTGCTGTTTTCGGATGCGCAGTAGAGTTCCAAGCCTGAACGGGTTACTGGCCATCATGCTTGCCCCTGTTGTGGATCCTGGATGATCTCGAGGAGGCGTTGGCGTGTCTCGTGGAATTCACTCTTCTCTTCTGGTGACTGGCGCAACAATTCTTCAATTAGAGGCATCGCATCGAGCGCTTCGTCCGAACGCAGATCACGACCTCGGACATGGGCACCGAGTCGAACCATGTCCTCGATTTCTCTGAAGATTGCGACCTTTTCCACGAGCCCACGGGCCGCTGAAAGGTGCGCACCATCGACCACTGAGGTCATCGTTCTGCTGATACTGGAACAGGGATCAATCGGTGGAAACCAGCCCTTCGATGCGAGTTCTCTGGACAACCACATCTGCCCATCGAGTATGCCGCGGACCGTATCTCCAATCGGATCGTGCTGATCATCTCCTTCGACCAGAACCGAATAGAAAGCAGTGATGCTTCCGACCTTGCCTGGGCCAGTTCTTTCGAGAAGACGAGGTAACATTCCGAAAACGCTGGGGGTGTAACCTCGGGTTGTGGGCGGTTCGCCGGCACACAATCCGACTTCCCGCTGTGCAAGAGCCACACGCGTGATGGAATCAACCAGCAACAATACATCTTGGTCTTGATCCCTGAACCACTCGGCAATAGATGTCGCCACCTTGGCAGCCCTCAATCTCATGACCGCCGCTTCATCACTGGTGGCCACGATCACGACGCTACGTGCTAGGCCTTCAGACCCAAGATCCCTCTCGATGAACTCCCCAACTTCTCGTCCCCGCTCACCGACCAGTGCGATGACTCGGATCGGAAGATCCGTATTCCTGGCGATCATTCCGAGAAGTGTCGATTTCCCGACGCCACTGCCAGAGAAAATTCCGAGTCTCTGGCCAAGCCCAACCGTCAGGATCGAATCGATCGCTCGAACTCCGGTTTGAACCACTCGTTCAATCTTCTTGCGCTGTAAGGCTGGAACCGGTTCCGCAGTGATTTTTCTCTTCTCACCACCGGGTATTGATCCCAGCCCATCAATTGGAACTCCCCTAGCGTTGATGACTCTTCCGAGGAGATGATGAGAGACCTCGATCGTCGGCATTTCACCGTCGTGAACCACAACATCTCTGGGAGCGATTCCCTCGATGCCTGTTTCAGGAAGCAAGTGACTACGGTGATCCGAGAAGCCGATCACCTCTGCCATCACATGCTCACCGGAGCGAGTCACTATGGTGCATTCAGCACCGACGGGAAGGGCCAGACCGACCGCTTCCACGATGACGCCTGAGACCTTGGCAACGGTGCCACTGACCCTGACCAGTTGATTCTGGTCCATCATCTCCAGTGCTTTCATGAAACTCATCAACTCTCCTGCTTGTCCTGAATCAGGGCGAGTTCGATCAGGTCTAGTTGCGTACCGACCGTCAGGTCCACGCTCGAGGAGCGACTCTTGACTCGACAACCTCCTGCGCAAATCGAATCCAGACCAATCACCTCCGCACCCTCGCATCCTTCAAGCTTCTTCTGCAGAGCCGGGAGGAACTGAATCACTCCAGCCAGATCGGAAGGATTGACCTCGATGATGATTTGACTTCTGTCGCCAATCCTTTGAACCGCCAGTTCGATGTTCTCGACCACCAACATCGGTAAGGATTCAATCTCACGACGAACCACTTTCTCTGCGATTCCTCTGGCCAACTTGACCGTATCGCGACGAGTTTCTTCGATGGTGACGATCCTGGTCCTGTTGAAATCCTCGATGATGTTGGAGAGCGTTTTCTTCAAAGTGCCACACGACTGATCGACCAGTTCCTGGGCCTTCTGTTGCACTTGCTGGTCGAAACTGCGACGACTCTCCTCAAGGCCCTTCTGTTTTCCTTCGACATGTCCTTTTTCGAACCCGAGCTGCTCGCCCACTTTGAACCCCGCTTGCTCTCTTTTTTCGACCTGCGCTTCAAGTTCTGGAGACAAACGATCATTCATCTGCTTGCGGGCAAAATCCTCTTTCTTCTTCAGGTCGATCGCCGTGTTCTGACCATCCTCGACCAACTTCTGCATCAGATCATGATAGGCCCGTTGTAGTGTTTCTAGACGAAGGTGCGCCTCCTCCACTGACCTCAAAATCGGAGCGAGGGTGGCATCTGCGGCAGTGGAATCGGAATCACTCATTACGATTGGACCTCTCTGGTGCTGGGAACTCGTCGATGGTTTTCGATCAAATTCGCCAGATTTTCATCACTAGATCGGATGTCATCGAGAACTGTCCGCTCGACCTCGATCTGCGTCGGAACCACATCAACAAAACTCTGGGGCCGACCGTTATTTTCTTGTGCAATGTTTGAACTCTGGAACAACCCCAATACCGCCAGTGCATCGACGATTGATTCCTGCTTGATCTCCCTGACCTCGAGGATCATGGCTGACAGAAAGGTCAGTTCTTCGGGGGTCATTTCAGCGAAGATCTGTGAACGACAGGAACTCTGTTCAAGCACCAGTAGCGCCAGGATGGGGCCACCGGGAAGAGTGCTGCCTGCTTCTGAACTGACGAAGCGAATGATCTCGACCGATGGCTCGAAGCCGAGTTCGCTAATCTCGTTGATCGCCTTCTCGGTGATGGAATTCTCACACTCCTCGAAGATGGAGTTGACGGTTTCTCTCAACATTGGAGCGGCGAAACGAGTCGCTCCAAAACCAACGATGGCGGGCTCTTTGGTCGAGTTCACCGGCCCGTATCGGAATACCCAGTAGATCGAAATGATGCCCACCAAGACCATCCAGTAGAAGGTACTGGGGTATTGGTTCATCGATGTCACGATCGGCGCCACAGCTTGTGACGCTGAAGTGGCCACTAGGATGCCGCCAAAACTGGCAGGGACGACCCGTGCAACAACCACCGTCTCTTCACCGAGTCGAACCTTGAGGTGGGATTTGATGCCAGCAACGATCGATGCATTGAACTCACGAAGAGCCGATTCGCCTGGGCGGTTTACCGCAGTGAGCGCTTTTGCTCCAGTCGAGTCCGCGACAGTGCTTGGGGCACTGATCCGGTTCATCGCTTCATTTCTGTCCAGCATCACGGTCACCGCAACCTGGTGAATTCCGGCCAGTTTGATATCGGCCTCGGATTGATCGGGAATTTGCTGAGAGGTCGCCCGAGAAACCACGGATTCGACGAACTGAGCCGAGATCGGCGCATAACTGGCGACCTGCTTTTGTAGATCGTAAAAACCCGGAACCAGGGAAGTCGGTTGGCCGCTTGTCGCTCGTTGCTGCTCTGCATCGAAGAGACTCACATCCACGACGATCCTGAACATCTCTGGTGAAAAGAGGTTCGACAGATATCTCTCGACATAGCGCTCCACATCGTGCTTCTTCTGCACGATGTCTCCCGAGGTCTCATCAACGCTGGTCAGGTTATAGGATTGCCCCGAGGTATCCGTCATGATGATCTTGTCGAGGCTGACCCCGTAGACGCCCGAGACGTGCAGTGCGATCGATCGTGCCATCCCCTGGCTGAGACCGTCCGACCAGATCTCATCATCCAGGTCTGCCTGGACACTGACCGAATTGATCTTCTGACTCGAAGCGAGAACCGATCGACCGGTCGAGCGGCTGGGAGTCACGCTGACCGAATCCACGCCTTCGAATCGCGCCAGATCCTGCTCCAATTTTTCAAGTTCTGAATTCTCCCAGCGCTGTTGACGCTGGCGAGGGCTCTCGATGAGAGAGCCGGCGAAGGGTGCCGACGTATCTTCTTTGATCTGATCGTCATTCAGCACTCTCTTCACCTGGTCAAATTCAGGCTTCTGAACCTGAAGGACTCCCGTCTCGGTGAAACGGAAATCGATCTTGTGGTTCCTGAGAGTCTCGCTTATCTGAGCGTTCTGAGTCGAATCACCCGCGGAGATGTCGACCCAGTCCTTCTCTCCGGGAGAGTTGAAGAAGAAGGCGATCACGAACAGGACCACGAGGCCAAGCCCCAATCTCCCGCCCGGGCCGAGTCCCTGCCAGAAGTTGCCCAGATCGAAGGGTGAGCCGATCCGGTTCGGATCGCTGGCACCCTGGTTTTCATCCTGATTCCCCATGACTCCCTCTTTCCGGCCTTGACCCGCAGGTCAGACCACAACCTATTTGTTCTCCCCGCGGGCGATGGCGGGTGCCCTCTCGACCAGGAGATAGCTTTCTGCGCCAGCTCCGTCCTCACCCTGAATCTGTCCTATTTTCTCGAATCGACACTGCTTTGCCGATCGTCTCGAGAGCCACCTAGAGATTGGCGATTTCTCCGGCTGGTCACCGTGGCGATACCGATGTGGCTCCCAGTCAACTCAACGCAACGAACCGGAGTGCTGTCCCCCGAAATCCACATCGATCGGGGAAGAGGGTGGAATTCGACCGGTTCGATTGGACTGCTCGATTTCAATGGCTCTCCCTTCCCCTTCGATCGACTCCTGCAGTTACGACCACAGCGAGAGATCTCTCTCCCTTATGCAGGGTTCATGCCAGAACCACCGGAACCCTCCCGATGGTTAAGGAACCGCTCTACCCGCCCAGATGCCGCTGGATCTTCTGCCATAATCAAGCAGTGGACTGTCACTCGATGACGCAACGCCGATCGAATGCGAACAGCGGGCCAAACCGAACCGAACCGAGGGAAGCCTGACACATACTTTATAAAGTGTAAAGTACAAAGCGGTGGCGTTGTTCCGGTAATCATGCCCCCTTTGGATCTGACCCTGCGGGTGCTGTTTCGGCGCAGGATTGAGCGGGTATGCTGACGGCGTATCGACCTCCTCTTGTGGACGGAACCCAGTGACCACTCTTCTCCTGGTCGTCACCCTGACGCTCTTCATCTCCTTTCTGTGCTCTCTGCTGGAGGCCACCCTCCTCTCTGTTTCACTGGCGAGCCTCGAGGAACGGTCTAACCAGGGGCGTGGAATCCGCTGGCTGCTGGAATTGAAGAGAGATCGGCTCAACCAGGCGATCAGTGCCATTCTGATCCTCAATACCATCTCCAACACGATGGGGGCCTCCTTCGCCGGTTACCTGGTCGCCCAGGACTATCCGACATGGTTGGCCCTCTTCTCGGCGCTCTTCACCTTTCTCATCCTGACCGGGGCAGAGATTATCCCGAAGACTCTGGGAGCGATTCACTCTCGCAAACTGTCCGGATTTGTCGGCATCGTGCTCCAACTCCTCACCATCCTGTTGAAGCCTTTGCTGATTCTGACCGGATCTCTGACGCGGCTCCTCGGCCGGAGCAAGGCAGAGAACGTCTCCCGCGGCGAGGTCGAGGCGCTGATCGGTATGGCCTCCACCGAAGGAACCCTCGAGGACCATGAGGAGAGGCTCTACCTCAACATTCTACGACTCGATGAGATTCTCGTCGGCGACATGATGACGCCTCGTACCGTGGTCTGGGACCTGTGGCAAAACGCCACCGTCGGTGATCTTCTGGCAGAAAATAAGCGCAGCCAGTTGCCGAGCCGGATCCCGATCTACGCCAAGACCCGCGATGATGTGATCGGCTACATTTTGCTTCGTGAGGTACTCACCGCCAGCATCGGTGGGCTGGAGGAGACCACCCCACTCTCCCACTTCAGACGAGACATCCGCTTCGTTCCCGAGGTCGCGACCTTGCGCCAGGCTCTGAGTGATCTGACCAGTGGGCAAGATCCGATCGCCATGGTCGCGGATGAACACGGCGGAACCTGCGGGCTGCTCTCCACCGAGGACCTGTTCGAGACGATTCTGGGAATCGAGGTGGTCGACGAACACGATCATCTGATAGACCTCAGAGATATGGCCCAAAGACTTCGCGAGCAGCGGCTCACCCGACTGGAGGATGCACGGGCATTCCGCTCCTCTGCTGATGATAGTGACCCGAACCAGGGAAACGAGTAACCTGAAGCAGCCTTGAGTAATCTCGCGACCTCGGTGGGGTGGCAGAGTGGTCTAATGCACCGGTTTTGAAAACCGGCAGGGTGTAACAGCCCTCGTGGGTTCGAATCCCACCCCCACCGCCAATTCGCTTATCTCATGCTGGATAAGGATTCCGATGAAGTTTCTCAATGTCCTCGTCATCTTGATTGCAGTTCTGGTCATCGCATTCTTGTGGACCCGCTCAAATCACCAGCGACAAATCAGCCAGATCGAAAAGCAGCAGGTGGTTCTGCAGCAACAGGATGATCGTCTTTCTGGCGAAGTGGACCGGATCGATGGAGAAGTCGTCATCATTCAGACCGACCTTGCGGGAGTACAGACCAGGGTAAAACAACTAGTTGAACGGATCACTAGTACCACCGCCGAACTGGAACAGATCAAATCAGACATGACTGACGAGTTCGAACAGATCAAATCAGCCCTGCACGCCGAGTTGGAACAGATCAAATCAGTCACGTTTGACGAGTTCGAGCAGATCAAATCAGTCACGTTTGACGAGTTCGAGCAGATCAAATCAGTCACGTTTG
>JAPKAM010000011.1 GCA_028825265.1 Planctomycetota bacterium | reverse complement strand
GGGGGTGAGCATCGATGGTTTGCAATAACTGCAAGACCGTGATGCGCTGTGGATCAGCGAGTGGATCCGCGAGTAGATTATCGAGTGGATCCGCGGCGAGGTGGATGAGCTGATCGCCGATGGAGGTCGGCGGTTTCGTCATCAGCAGGGGGCGGGTCTTTGCAGCCGGGTTGCGAGTCATCGGCTTGCAAGGAATCGGCTTGCAAGGAACCGGTTTGCATAAAACCGGATCGCATAAAACCGGACTTGCTTGCAGCAGCTGCGGCGAGAGCACCAGCGAGATGAAGAGCATCAGTAGGGAAGCGATGCCAGAGAAGATGTGAGAGGCCATGACGGCCCTCCTTTCGAAGAGGTTCAAGCGAGACGATGCGGGTATGAAGTAGATTGCATCAGGTGTGCCGAAACGAGATGGGCTTGAATCGCTCGATTCCGCTCGATTTCGCACGAATAGACCAATTTCCGGATGTGCGTGACCCGCTCCAGGTCATTTGAGTGTACGAATTTTGAACACTTTTGTGAGAGCGCGGGAGTCGTCGTCACGGTGCGGCTATCCTGTCGTCCTTCTGACACCACCATTTCGATGCACCGGCGATGCACCGGATATGCCGGGGAAGGCTGAAACGACGATGACCAGCGGCAGAGAGCGGGTCGAGGGTGATCGCGATCCTCTGGTCGAGAGGGTCGTTGGAAATTCCACGCTTCTTCACCAAGTGAAGAAGCGTCTGCTCGCGGAGAAGGTGCTGCATGTCGGTCGTTGTAGTGAGGGAGCCGCCGGTTTGCTGGTGGCCCATCTCACCGAGCAACTCGATCGTCCACTGGTCATCCTCTGCACCAGTCCCGATGCGGCGGAAAGGCTGCGTCGCAATGCCTCCACTTTTACCGCAGAGCCGATCGGCCACTTCGGCATGTGGGAGAGCATCTTCGAGGCCGATTCTGAACCGGATCCGGATACCTTTCGGGAACGACTGGAGGCGGTTACCGATCTGAACAGTGGTTTGATCCGGACCATCGTCACTCCGATACAAGCCGTATTGCAGCCCCTTTCCACCGAGACCGGCGAGGATCATCGGGTCTTGTTACGGCGCGGTGATCGCAGGCCGCCCGGGGAACTGGCCCGATCGCTGGTGAAGGCGGGATACCGTCGTTTTCCGCAGGTCGCCCGGCCCGGAGACTTCGCCATTCGCGGGGGGCTGTTCGATGTCTGGCCGCGAGAAAGCAGCGTGCCCTATCGCCTCGATTTCTTCGATGACGAGGTGGAGAGTATCCGTTCGATCTCGCCAAGAGACGGTCGAACCGGCTCCGAACAGGAACTGCTGGTTCTGACCATCGCGCCGAAGGAGGCGTGGTTCATCCGCGGCTGGACCGGCAAAGAGAAGTTGCTCTTCGATGCTCTTCCAGCGGACGCTGTGGTGGCGGTGTGGGATCCACGAGAGGTGGAGGAGAAAGCACACTTCCTGATCGGTCAGTGGGCGAGCCGCCAGCGGCAAAAGTTGAGCGATTCCTTCTGGGCCAGAGCGGGTCGATTCTTGCGACTGCAACTCGATCCGTTGGTTCCGGAACCGGGTCATCGTCCGGTGACGCTACCGGTCGTCTCGGCCGAACGGTTTCAGGGTTCCTTCGATGCCACCATCAGCGCACTGGCCGAGGAGTCCGACCGCGGAACCGATGTGCTGGTGTTTCTGCGTCAGGAGGCAGAGGCGGCACGATTTCGTGAAGTGCTCGACGAAGCGGCTGCGGGTTCCTCGACCAGGGTACGCCTGGGGGATCTCTCTGCCGGATTCCGCTGGGATGAACCAGGAGGAGGGATCTTTGTCAGTGGCAATGCAGCGCTGGGCAGAAAGAAAAGCCTCGATCGGGTGCAGAAGAAGCGAGTCGAGGGACGAGCGGTCGACAACTTCATCGAACTGGAGGAAGGGCAACTGGTGGTCCATGTCGGCCACGGCATCGCTCGCTTCCAGGGCTTGCGAACGATTCGCGACGGGGCTCGTCAGGGTGATTTTCTGGTGCTGGAGTTTGCCGAGGGCGTGACTCTTTTGGTTCCGGTCGATCGCATCGACCTGGTCCAGAAATACGTCGGCGGAGGACGCCAGCCGGGTCGGCTCGATCGACTGGGAGGGGCTGCCTGGTCCAACAAGAAGGCGAAGGCGGAAGAAGCGCTGCACGACTTGGCATCGGAACTGCTGGAGGTTCAGGCCTTGCGAGCCGAGCGACCAGGATTCGCCTTCTCGCCAGACGATGCCGCTCAGATCGCCTTCGAGGATTCATTTCCCTTTGAGGAGACGGGGGATCAACTCCAGACGGTGGTGGCGATCAAGAAGGACATGGAAACGCCCAAGCCGATGGACCGACTGGTTTGCGGAGATGTGGGCTATGGCAAGACCGAGCTGGCGATGCGCGCCGCCTTCAAGGCGATCCGCGCCGGCAAGCAGGTTGCCGTGCTGGTGCCCACCACGGTGCTCGCTCAGCAACATCTGGTGACCTTCCGCGAGAGGATGGCGGAGTGGCCGATGCGAATCGAAGCCATCAGTCGATTGGTCTCACGTAAGGACACGACCCAGATCCTCGAAGATTCGGCGAGTGGAGCCGTCGATCTTCTCATCGGAACTCACCGATTGCTGTCGGGAGATGTCAACTTCAAGGATCTGGGATTGATCATCATCGACGAGGAGCAACGCTTTGGTGTCGCCCACAAGGAGAAACTGAAGCAGCTGCGACGACTGGTCGACATCCTGACGATGACCGCCACTCCCATTCCCAGAACCCTGCACATGTCGATGGTCGGGGTGAAGGACATCTCCAGTCTTCATGAGGCACCCGAGGGCAGGGCTCCGATCCAGACTGAAGTGTGTAGTTTCGATGATGCACGTTTTCGCCAGATCGTTCTGCGAGAGTTGAATCGCGATGGTCAGGTGTTTTGGCTTCACAATCGGGTTCAGAGCATCGAAGAGTGCCGGCAAAGGGTCGAACGACTCCTTCCAGAATCAATTGCAGTGGTGGCCCATGGCCAGATGAATGAGCATGAACTGGAAGACCGGATGCTGCAGTTCATCGACAAGAAAGCCAATATTCTGATCTCGACCACCATCATCGAGAGTGGACTCGATATTCCCAGTGCCAATACTCTCATCGTCGAGCGAGCCGATCGATTTGGATTGTCGCAGTTGCACCAATTGCGTGGCCGTGTCGGTCGTAGCCATCACAAGGCGTACTGTTATCTACTGGTACCCGAGGACCAGCCGCTGAGAACCGACGCCCGGCAGAGGATGCAGGCGATCGAGGAGTACTCCCAGCTCGGCGCCGGCTTCCAGATCGCCATGCGGGATCTGGAAATCCGCGGTGCCGGAAACATCCTCGGCAAGGAACAGTCGGGTCACATCGGAAGCATCGGCTACGACCTGTTCTGTCGTTTGCTCGAGCGAGCGGTGGCAGACATGCGCGGCACTCCCTGGCAAGAACCTCCCGAGGTGGAGATCGCTCTCAGGGGCCTGTGTCGCATTCCCGAGGAGTACATCTCGAATACACGACAGCGACTTCGAACCTATCGTTCCATCGCGACGGCTTTGCGTCAGACCGAACTGGATCAAATCGCCGATCAGCTGGTGCAATTCAACGGCCCGATTCCGCCGGAAACCGCCCGGTTGATCGGTCAGCAACGACTTCGCATCCGTCTTGGAACTTGGGGTGTGAAGAGGATTGCACCGGAAGAAGGATGGCTGGTGATGCGTGGTGATCGAGCCGCCATCATCGCCGGGATCCAGGGGATCGGCTGGGTCTTCCGCGACCTACCCGATGGCACCATCGCAGGACGACCCAAAGAAGGGGCCACCCCGATCGACCTGGACGGCGTCATGAAAGCTCTGAGGATCGCGGTCACCAGCAGCGTGTGATTGCAGCGGAGTGTGATGCAGCGGAGTGTGATGCAGCGGAGTGTGATGTAGCGGAGTGTGATGCAGCGGGCGGCAAACCGGAGCATCTGCCATTGTTGCTGCTCGTGTACCCCGAGCAGGCTCAAGGGCAGTTGTTGAGTTCGCAGTCGATGGTGTCGTCGCTGGGATCGGCATCGCAGTTGCCGACAGGATCGGGGATCGGTGAAGAGCCGGGCACGAACAGGGCACTGAGAAGGAACACGGCATCGGGCAGGTTGAAACTGCCATCGTCATTGATGTCTGCGGAATCGAGGCAGGTGGCGGGGTTGGAACCGGGTACAAACAACGCACTGAGGGCGAAGATCGCATCGGGCAGATTGACCGAACTGTCGTCGTTGACGTCACCTCGGATGAACTGAGTGCCGCTATCGGTGGTCAGAAACCAGCTCAGGACATCATGAGTTTCGGAGATTCCTCCGGTCGAGCCGATGAATCCGATCCAGGCGGAATCGGATCCCAGATGGCCCAGCAGGTCGAGCTGAACCGACATGCGCGGAATCAACAGGTCATCGAGAAACACCTCGAACCAGCCTCCTGCATAACTGACGCGCATCGTTCTCAGGCCACCGACATTTGCAGAGGTGGAATCGACCGCAATACCTGCGGCCAGTTCGTCCGCCGAGTTGGCCGCTCCTTCGCGGCCATGAATTGCGAGGTGGGGCCCGGGGGGGTCATTGAAGTTGCCATTGACGTAGGTGTCGATCTCGACCACTACGCAATTGATCATGCCGTCATATCCGAGCGGACCGCCATTGGAATAGATCGATGTGGGAGATTCATTCTGAAGGATGAACACCATTCCATCGGCACCCCCTGCGGCAGGGTTGATCTCGTAGGTGAAGGTGGTGTCGAAGCCATTGGCGACCTGGATCTGATCGGTGGTGTAGACCGCTCCCGCCAGTCCAATG
Organism: Planctomycetota bacterium; assembly: GCA_028825265.1. GTDB lineage: Bacteria > Planctomycetota > UBA8108 > UBA1146 > UBA1146 > QNYK01. The sequence goes on along the minus strand of JAPKAM010000011.1, from coordinate 36,667 downwards.
CTTGCGGGAGTGAGACGAACTCGGTCTCCAAACTGTGTGGTACTTCCGACCATGGTGAGTCCGGTCATGTCGAGGAAGTCGGGGTAATCGAGGTCGGCATGGATCACAGGAGTGATCGCTCCGATGATCGAGAATATGCACAGCAGTAGCAGCGGTCGCTTTGGCGAACTAGGACAACAAGACATGAGATTCCTCCAGGCGAGGAGCCTTCTCGCCTCTTCAGATGATACTGGTTGAAAGTGAGAATCCGAAGTGCTCAATGGCGAGATCTACTTCACCAGCGGCTGATTGGCCGATTGCTGGTGGTAGGGGATCATCTCGTCGCCGGACAGTTGCAATTCTTCGGTGATGGCGCGCAGGTGATGATCGACACCGATTTCGGCTCCTGGCCGGAAACCAGGGACCGTGATGACGTGGGCGAGAACTCCACCAATCCCACGATGGATCAGACCCCTTGGCAGATAAACGAGGTCGCCGACCGACAGTTCATCTTTACGAAAAAGATCAGCGGAGAGAGCGCGATTGACATCCCTGGATTCGATGGCAGCGGTGTATCGGCTGGTGAGGATCGCTCCGCCAGGCTGGACCATCTGGACCAGATAAAACTCATCGAAACCACCGACGACAGGGTGATAGTGAGTGAAGGAATCGGTGATTCGAACTCTATGAGCGTTGAGACCATGCCAGATATATCGACCGACTTCAGGTTTCCAGGTGAGCAAGATCCGGCGGTAGGCCCCTTGTTCTTCTGCGCATCCCCCTGGTGTATCGGTGATGGCTGGATCCCAGTCGGGCCGGATGAAGCCTGGAACATCGACCGGAGGGGCATCGGGAACCTCAAAAATCACGAAGGAGAGGGGGGCATCGGTGAGCAGTCCTTCACCCGGACGAAGGACCACGAGATCTCCAAGGACCAGATTGCTGCTCCGGTGGGCCGCACCGCCAGAGATTTGAGCTCGCCCTTTTCCTTCGGTGACGAAGGCTGCTCGTGTCTTGGAATAGGGAAGGAGAGTGCGGGTATTCCCCTTGAAACTCACATCGTGCCCAGGATTTCTGAGCCGGAATGCTGAACGCAAGGAGGCGAAGCCATCGGCATCACGATCGGCCGAGCCCAGATGGGCGATGGCCATCCTCGGCACTCGATGATGGCTGATTTCGGAAAGGCCTGAACAGCCGCTGGGGAGCAACAACCAGATCCAACAAAGGGTGGCGATCCAGGGTCTGACAGAAGCGAGCATCGAGGATTCTCCTGACTAAATCAGTCCAGATTAGATCCAGTTCGAGTGCCGTCAGGATAACAGGTGGATCGATCAAGGTCATGAAGTGCAGATGCCTGAGTTGGTGCCGCTATCTCCCCTCACCGTGCTCGGATATCGTCGTGTCTGTTGAGTTCAAGAACACCCATCTGGGTACAGGAAAGGCCATACCTTGCAATTTTCACCGATTCGAAGACTGCGTCCTCTGCTCTTCTCTGCGCTGCTGCTGTTGGGAATCAGTTCGATTCTGTATGCAGATACGAAGGCATTCATTGGAGCCACCATCTATCCAGTCTCCGGTCCAGTCATCGAAGATGGTGTGCTGGTCGTGAGAGACGGCAAGATCGAATCGATCGGTGCCCGTTCCGACGTGGTGATTCCGTCCGGTGCAACCCAGGTCGACAGCAGCGGCAAGACCATCATTCCAGGATTGATCTGTACTCACAGTCACATCGGCATGGGTGGGGGCGGGGATGGATCCGATCCGATCCAGCCCGAGTGTTGGACGCTCGATTCGGTCGATGTTCGATCGGCTTCAGTCGAGCGCGCTCGTGCTGGCGGTTTGACTCTGGTCAATCAGATGCCGGGCTCTGGTCATCTCATCAGTGGACGAACCACATACCTTAAATTGAGGCGCGGTGGAAAAGTCGATGACCTCCTCATTCTGGATGCCGATGGATGGCCAATGGGTGGCCTGAAAATGGCCAACGGAACCAACTCACAGAGAGCGGCGCCCTTTCCGGGAACGCGGGCCAAATCGGCATCGCTGGTGCGCGGGGCGTATATCAAGGCGCAAGAATATCGAGCCAAGATCGAAAAGGCGGCGGGAGATCCGGAGAAGATGCCCGAGCGCGATCTGAAACTGGAAGCCTTGGTGGAAGCCCTCGATGGGAAGCGGATCGTTCATCATCACACTCATCGACACGATGACATACTCACCGTCCTGAGGCTTAGAGACGAGTTTGGATTCAAGGTGGTCCTCCATCATGTCAGCGATGCCTGGAAGGTGGCGAAGGAGATCGCCGAAGCCGAGGCACCCTGCTCCATCATCGTGATCGATTCCCCCGGAGGAAAACTGGAGGCTCGGGACATCCAGATGGAAAACGGGATGAAACTGGAGCAAGCGGGGGTCAATGTCAGTTTCCATACGGACGATTGGATCACCGACAGCCGTCTGTTCCTTCGATCCGCGGCACTGGGAGTTCGAGCGGGTATGAGTCGAGAGGGCGCCTTGCGGGCACTGACACTCTCCGGTGCGGAGATGCTAGGACTCGAGGGTCGCACCGGATCTCTCGAGCCGGGCAAGGACGCAGACTTTGCGATCATCAGCGGCGATCCCTTCAGCGTGTACACCAAGGTGCTGGAAACCTATGTCGAAGGGATCCGCGTTTTCGACCGCTCGAATCCGGAGCATCGACTGTTCGCCGTCGGCGGGCGGGGAGCCGGTGAAGACCAAACTTATCAGTGCTGCGGGGAAAGAGGTGGGCAGTGATGAAATTTCGAGTACTGCTGACCATCGGCCTGGTACTGACTGGAATTTGCGCTGATCTCGAGGGGCAACAACAGTCCATCGCCATTCAAGGAGATACAATTCACACCATGGCCCGGAATGCGGATGGCCAGTGGATGGAACCGATCAAGAATGGCGTGGTGCTGGTGATCGACGGCAAGGTGGCGGCCGTTGGTCCCGCTTCTGCTGTGGAGATTCCCGCTGGAACCCGTGTGATCGAAGCGGCAGTGGTGACTCCAGGATTGATCGATTCACGCTCTGTGGTGGGGCTCGCAGGTTGGCTCAACTATGACCATGATCAGGATCAACTGGAAAAATCGTCACCCATGCAACCCGAGCTCGATGCTCGGGATGCCTACAATGTTCGAGAGCCGTTGATCAATTGGGTTCGATCTCTCGGTGTCACTACACTTCATACCGGCCACGCACCGGGGCAGTTGATCTCTGGACAGACCTTCATCGTCAAGACTCGCGGGGATAATGTCGACCAGGCGATTCTGGAGCCGAAGGGAATGGTCGTTTGCACCCTCGGCTCTTCCGGTTTCGGTAGTGGAGGAAAGAGCCCGGGTACCCGCTCCAAGCAGATGGCGATGCTTCGTCAAGAGTTCATCAAGGCGCGCACTTACATGGACAAGATCGATGCGGCACTGGCCGATGAAGAGAAGGAGCCGCCTGCTAGGGATCTTCGTAACGAGGTGCTGGTGCAGATCCTCCGTCGTGAACTGCCCTTGATGATCACCGCCCATGGATCTGTCGATATCCAGAACGCGCTGAGGTTACAGAAGGAACTTCAGATCAAGGTCGTGCTGGAGGGAGCATCCGAATGCTACGACTATTTCGACGAACTGAAGGAGCAGCAGATTCCGGTGATCATTCACCCGACGATGATGCGCGCATCGGGTAAGGGGCAGAACTCGAGTATGGAGACCGTGGCCAAATTGGTGGCGGCAGGAATCCCGGTTGCGATGGGCAGTGGTTACGAATCCTATGTTCCAAAAACGAGAGTGGTGTTGTGGGAGGCGGCGATCGCCTGTGCTTATGGCTGCCCCTTTAATGATGCACTCGGACTGATCACGGCATCGGCAGCAGAAATACTGAGGATCTCGGATCGAGTGGGATCGATCGAGGTGGGCAAGGACGGCGATGTCGCGCTCTATGACGGAGATCCCTTCGAATACACGACCCATTGTGTAGGAACCGTCATCGAGGGGGTCGTCGTCAGCGATCAGAAACGATAAGCAACGAGCCGCAACGAGCCGCAACGAGCCATGAAATGTGGAGGAATCCACCGGTCATCCTGTTTCGATCGTGTGTTGATCCTGTGTTGACCTACCGACGAACGGAAGAGGAATAGATGAGTTCTGAACTTCATCCGTTGAGTTCCTGTGCCGTTGGCCGCCAGAGATTTATCCAGCGATGGGGTCTGGTCGGGCTGTTTGGGCTGGTGGTTTTTCTGCACGGCTCATTGTTGCCGCATCTGGAACTTCAGGGTGAAGAAGGACGCAGAGTCATCGCAGCAAGAGAGATGATCACCAGTGGTGACTACGTCATTCCGACCGTCTGGGGCGAGCCGTACCTGAACAAGCCGCCCCTCTACCCGTGGCTCACCGTGCTGGCATCGAACTTTACGGGTGGCGGGGTCGGGTCTACCGCGGTACGGATTCCTGCGCTTCTGGCGACGCTACTGACTGGATTTCTGCTGTTCTTAACCGGTTCAAGAATGAACAGGCCAAGGACCGGAATTTTTGCCGCTGTGTTGTTTCTGCTGTGCCCGGTGGTGATTCGGAAATCGACGCTGGGAGAGACTGATTTGCTGCTGACATCGGGTGTCGCCATCTATGCGCTAGAGATGCTGGTGATCACAAGGACCCCAAAAAATCGTTTCTTCTCTTCGATTTGGATGACTACGGGGCTCTGCATCGCTTTTCTGGCCAAGGGGCCCAGTGCCTTGCCATTCGTCATCGGAATTATGTTGGCCACGGCCAAGCGTGATGGAATTGCGGTCCATCGGGATCCGAGGTGGTGGGGACCTCCACTAATGGCGATGGGGTTCAGTTCCTTGTGGGCCTTGGCCGTGACTCTTCAACTGGATCAGATGGGATCCAGTTTGAGTGCGGTCGAGATCTGGTTCGGCGAAGTGTCAAGATCTGGATCTCAAGATGGGTGGTGGATCCATCGGTGGGAATTCATCTTGGGCGTTCTCTTTGGCTATCTGCCGGCATCATTGCTGGTGCTGTTTTCGGGTCCGATGAAATCGGGCCGTGGCTGGCTCGGCGATCCTCGTCATCGATCGTTGGCTCTCTCCATCGTGATTCCATTCATCGTGCTACTGTTGTGGCCGTCGGTTCAGCCACGATACCTGTTGCCGGCCTTGCCGCTGATCGCCTGGCTGGCGGCATCGATCCTCGATTCTTCTCTGGCCGGTGAGTTCCCATCCAGGTCCGGCGAGAAATCAGTGTGGATCTTCACCACGGCAGTGCGAGGGCTAGTGGTGGTCGCCGGGCTGTTGGCAATATCGATCGAGGGGGCTCGCTGGATCGATTCGACCGCCTTCTCGAAGATCCCTGTGCTTGCACCGCTAGATTTTATGCAACTGGCCTCGTTACTGCTGCTCAGTGCCTCGCTCCCGTTCGCCGCAATCGGTCTTGTGAATGTCGCTCGGGGATCGATCGAGGAGTCATCGTTTCGGTGGATCTTGATGCTGTTGGCCTGGTCCGGATGCCAGGCCACGGTACTCCTGCCATTTCGAGGCGAAGATCGTCCGCGGCAAGAGGTCGCCAAGGCGATTGAAGCAGTGGTCCCATCTCATCAACAGTTGTGGCACGATGTCTCGGGTCGCTGGAACACTCTCGCGCAGGTGAATCGATCGTTGAAGATCGTCACCGCGCAGACCGGGCCAGCCCCGGGAGATTGGTTCCTCACGATGGAAACGAGCCCGCAGCAATTGCAAGAAGGTGGGCAGACCATCGAGTTTTCTGATGGATCGATCGCCTTCATAGGAGTCATTGATGATGAAAAACGTTGAGGGGAAAGGCGTGCTGATGTTCAGAATCTGTTTGGTGATCTGGATGATTTCCTGCTCTTTTCCACTCCTTCGGGCTCACGATGGAGTGCATGTCGATGTCGATCGAATCAACAAGCAGATCGAAGAAAGCGCTGATCCGGGTTCGTTGTACTTGCTGAGGGCAAAATTATGTCGAGCCCATGGTCGCCCAGAATTGGGCCTTCAGGATTGCCAGACGGCGCGCGGCTGTGGAGTGGATGTCTTTGATGAAAAGTTCGAAAGGGCTCTTTGTTTGCGAGACACACTTCGATACGAGCGAGCACTGAAGCTGCTGACCGAACTGGTGGATCAATCAGAAAGTGTGCCACTCGATGTTCTCAGCGCACGATCTGCAATTCGCGAACGACTCGGAAAGATCGACGCAGCGATCATCGACTTGACGCGGGTTCACGAGATCCGCGCCGACCTCGAGTCGGTGTTGCGCCTCGGGTCGCTGTACGAGAAACGAGACGCTCCGGGACTGGCGGCGACACTCTATCGTCGGATGATCGAGAGGGCCGGAGAGAGTGCCCTGCTGACCATCAGCCTGATTCGAGCCAGTTCCGCCAGTGGTCAGCACCAGGAAGCCTTGTCGCTGATTGAAAAACAGTTAAAGAACGCATCTCTCCAGGCGCCTTGGTTGCAACGGAAGGCCGAGGTGCTCACGGCTGCCGGTCGGGGTCATGAGGCGCAGGCCGTGTTGGAACTGGCGCTGGCCGATCTCGATCAGATCTTCAAGCGCAGGCCGGTGCCCATCCATCGAGTGACCCGGGCGCGGATCTTGAGACAACTGGGACGATTGGATGAGGCGCAAGAAGAACTGGAGATGGTCCTGCAGCAGGCTCCCGGATACGAGTCGGCCCGCTCGGAACTGCGGCGCATCTTGTCGATGCAAGCGGAGGCGTTGCAGCCGCAGAAATAGCAAGCGAGGGCTTCGCTGAGCTGTTGCACATCAATCGAGAATCCGTCGACCGTTCGCCACGATGGCCGCTTCGCCATGCCTGGCACCCCAGACGATGCATCCGACGGCATAGATGGCACAAATCGCAGTGAGGACATCTCCGTCGCTCCAGAGAGGTTCTTCCCCATATCCCTCGATGAACCGATCTCTCAATTCAGGCGCCTTTTGCCAGATACCGGTTTCTAGTCGGACCCAGTCAAATGCCGGATGGTTGGCATTCGCATGTTCAAAATCGATGATTCCGACCTGCAGCCCATCCCACAGCCAGTTCCGCGGTTGAAAGTCATTGTGACAGGGAACCCGGGGCGTTGATTTGAAGATGGATCCATCGCCCACTCGTTGACGAGAGATTGCGATTTCATTCTCGGTCAGTGAGTTTCCGTGGTTTTCGATCCAGGATTCGAGCCGAAGCGGCAGCGAATCACTCAACGAAAGCTCATCAGTGTCCTGAAAATCGAGCCGATGGAGGGCTGCCAACCAGTGGCCCGCCTGTTGCATCACCTTCTCCAGCTGTCCAGCAGCCAGGGGGGACTTCTCGATCGGCACTCCCGGAACCGCCGAAATCAGCAAGGACTTGTCATGAGGATCCTGGTCGAGAAGACGGGGGAGATGGGCCAGGTCAGGAGCGAGTCGTGGCAACCAGTGGAGCAGTGCCTGCTGCTCCTGTTTCCAACTGCGAGATTCCGAAAATTGCTTAAGAAAGGCTGGAGTGCCATCCGAGAGATGCCCTGCCCACACCTGGCAATTTCCGCCAGCGTCGACCCTGTGACTGGCAACGAAGTTCGACGATTCTAATGGCATCTGTTCTCTCCTCTCGGATGAGGGATACTGATCCACGCGTAGTGTGGCAGGTCTAGCAGCAGATCCCACCCTTCGGTTGGAATTCAAAATTGGAAGCCAGATGAATACGAAGTTCGGAAACCTGGGGAGCTTTTCAGCGACTGTGATGGTCGTGACCACGGTGATCGGTGCCGGCGTCTTTACCACAACAGGTCACTTCGCCGCAGAACTGGGTAGTTCGTGGGCGGTGTTACTGACCTGGTGTGTGGCATCGGTCATCGCACTACTCAGCGCACTGAGCACCGCAGAACTGGGCGCCATGATGCCCCAATCCGGTGGGGATTACATCTATGTGCGCAGAGCCTTCGGCACGAGAGCCGGCTACGTCTTTGGAGTGATCGCAGGACCGGCGGCTTGGACCGTCGGCAGTGCATTCGTTGCGGGAACTCTCGGCAAGCACCTCAATAATCTGATTCCACAAGTCCCGGAGCTGTTCGCATCCGTTGCTGCGGTGTTGATCTTGGCAGCAATTCATACCAAAGGGTTACGAGTTGGAGTCTTGTTCAACAATGGTGCGACTCTGTTGAAAGTCGGGTTGATCGTCGGCTTTGTCACCTGTGGTTTGATTGCGATCTACTGGGGAGATGGGTCGGCGGTCGACCCCCCGATCACCACCATTCAGCCGCAGCCTTTAGAGGGTTGGCGATGGGTCGAAAAGATCTTCTTCTCCAGCATCTTGGCGGGTTTTGCATTCGCAGGTTACAACGCGGTGGTTCTGATGGCGGGCGAACTCAAGGATCCTGGCCGCACCATTCCTCGGGCCTTGATCTTTGGGCTCGGTGGGATCTCGGTGCTGTATCTACTGGTCAACTTGGTGTTCGTGCTGGCCACTGATCCGTCGCAGATGGTCGACTCCTCTGGAGGTGGGATTTCCGATCTGGGCACCTTTACCGCCCGGCGATTATTCGGCGATGGAGCGGCGACGCTGTTCGATCTGGTGTTCGTGCTGATCCTGATTTCGACACTCAGTAGTTGTATACAGGTTTCAGCCCGGATCAGTTGGCGGATGGCGCAAGACGGCCAGATGCCGGTCGGGCTGGGGAAATCAAACTCAAACCATGCCCCGACCAATGCCCTGTGGTTACAGGCGCTGTTGATCATTTTGTCGATGGCTTTTCTGGCGAAAAAGGAACTTCTTCTACTCAATGGAATGTGCACTCTCATCGTCGATTTCCCGCTGGCATTGACGATTCTACGTCTGCGCAGAAGCGAACCTGAAACTCCTCGCCCCTTCAAGGTTCCGCTGTATCCATGGATTCCGCTGATCCGCATCCTGCTGGCTTTCTACATCGGGTACGCCTTCATCATCGAAGACCCTTGGCATGGTCCGAAAGCCGTAGGATTGATTGCAGTCGTCTTGCTGTTACAGCCGATACTCGCGAGGGGTCGAAAGGAGTGAACTTGAAGAAACTATGGATGTGGCTCGGTCTTCTTCTTTGGTGTGGAACAATTCAGGCCGACGATCGTCCGCCCAACTTCATCGTCATCTTTTGCGATGACCTGGGATACGGAGATCTGGGTTGCTTTGGTCATCCAACCATCGCCACGCCGCATCTGGATCAGATGGCTGCCGAAGGCCAGAGGTGGACGCAGTTCTATGTGGCTGCACCGGTCTGCACACCCAGTCGTGCCGGTTTGATGACGGGTCGGCTACCGGTTCGAAGTGGACTCTGTTCGCCGAAGCGGCGTGTGCTGTTTCCCGACTCTGCCGGTGGCCTCCCCGATTCTGAAATCACCATCGCAGAGGCGCTGAAGGGAGCCGGATATGCCACCGGTATGGTGGGGAAATGGCATCTGGGGCATCTGCCGCAATTCCTTCCGCATCGGCATGGGTTCGATCAGTGGTTCGGGGTGCCCTACTCCAACGACATGGATCGGAACCAGAAGGGTCCGAAGGGGTGGGACGCATTGCTGGATCCGAAGTACGAGTACTGGGATGTTCCATTGCACCGCAACGACGAGGTGATCGAACAACCGACCGATCAACGCACCATCACCCGACGATATGGAGATGAAGCGGTTCGGTTCATCGATGCACACAAGGAGGAGCCGTTCTTTCTCTACCTGGCACATTCGATGCCACACGTGCCGCTCTTTCGTTCCGATCGGTTCATCGATCGAAGCCAGCGTGGTTTCTATGGAGATGTGATCGAGGAGCTCGACGCCAGCGTCGGAAAGGTACTCGATGCCGTGCGTTCACGAGGGCTGTCGGAAAACACCATCGTCATCTTCACATCGGATAATGGGCCATGGCTGGAGTACGGCGATATGGGGGGCAGTGCCGGGCTACTGCGTGCGGGCAAGGGCACAACTTTCGAGGGTGGAATGAGGGTGCCGACCATTATCTGGTGGCCAGGAACTGCAAAACCGGAAGTGGTGACAGACCCGGGTGCGACCCTCGATCTGTTGCACACCTTCTGTTCGCTGGCTTCAGTTCAACTTCCTACCGATCGTATCTATGACGGCAGTGATCTGTCGGGGAGGATCCGAGGTACCGGGCCTTCACCCCGCAACAGTGTCTTTTATTATCGTGGAGATGTTCTTTATGCGCTCCGAAGTGGTCCCTGGAAGATGCATTTCAGATCGAGGCCGAGATCGGGGGCCAAGGAAACGATTCACAAGACGCCGCTACTTTATCATCTGGAACATGATCCATCGGAGAAGAAGGACCTAGCGAAGAAGCATCCAGACATCATCGAGCGATTAAAGGCGGTGGCTGAAGCACACACCGCGACTCTCAAGCCGGTCGAGAACCAGATGATCAAGGTGTTGCATGAATAGCCGCCAGTGCCAGCGGGATCAGCAGCCACCCATGGCGTCGAGGCTCATCGACAGGATCATCGCTTCCGGGGAAATCGGGCTGAACAAGATGGGCATGGAGTTGTAGACCACCTTGAAGAGGATCGACGAGTGAGTCTTGGGGCCCATGTTGTACTGCATCGAATCTTCAACCAGGATCAGAGCCCCCACATCCGAGATGTTTAATAGGGTCAGGTGAAGATCATGATCCGGTTGAAGCTGCATTTTCTGCCAATTTCCCAGGCCTAGTTTCTGGATCTGGCTGTCGATGGTTTTGGTCCAACTCTCGATGCCAACTCTCTGATTCTGACTCTCGGTCAAACCATCTTTGTTTGGCATGGTGAAGAACTGGGTTTCTACGACGCCATTATTTCTCCATGCGGAGCGAAGGGATTGCAGATCTCCACTGTAGTACGCCTTCATGTGGGCCCGAACTGGAGCCAGCGCCCACTCGAGACTCGCGGGGTTTCTCTCCAGATAAGAAGAAATGCGCTGATCGTTGGTCTGGTATGGCGGATCGATCGGGGAAGAGCCGAGGAGGGTGGCCGATACAACGATCGTAAGAAGGGCATAATATTTCATCGGTGCACCTCATCTTTCAATGTCTTCAATCTTCCAGTGTCTTCCGATTGCGGATTCTACATCAATCTGAAAAGAACCATCACCGATGCCCAGGTCATGGGTCTCGGTGGTTCTTCTGACTCTTCATCCAGTATCCCATCCCGCCACGATTCGGAATAGAACAGATTTACAATGTTGCCGGCCCGGTTTGGCCTCCGCTGCGAGAGAGGCAGCGTTTGGTGCCAATAGCAGGCCGGACCCCGACTCCACGAAATCATAAAAATTCAGATTCTGATGATCGCACTGCACAAGTCTCGTCCTACACTATCCCCCTGCTCGGGGCGCGTCCTGGGGGACGCTGAGATGGACCCGTGGAACCTGATCCGGGTCGTGCCGGCGGAGGGAAGGCAGTTCTGTGAATAACGACAATCGTTCCTGGTCACTCCCACTAAGGGGAGCTCATAATCCATCTTCTTCTGCCGAGGGGACCAATCCAGGTTCCTTTGCCAATGCACCCGACATCGGGGGACCGCTGTCCTTTTCCTCCCCCGATACTCCGGGAATGCCTGCGCCCTCAGTTCAGACCGCTTGGGATTTTCTCCCGGCTGGATGGCAGATCGAGAAGAGCGAGCCCACCGTTGGCTGTGGTGGTCACAATCATCCAGAAATCGGCGAGTTCATCCGCTGCAAAACTCCGGATGGATTCGAGCCGATCACCCAACTAGAGAGTGCCAGACTCGGCATCGTCACGGCTGAGATGGAGAGGGTCGCAGAAAGGGAGGGCCATCTGACTGCGCAGCAAGTAAGAGATGAGATTGCCGCCGGACGGATGATCATTCCCGCAAATCGAGAGCACCTTCGCCACCAACTTGATCCGATGGCGATCGGCAGAGCCAGCAGCACCAAGATCAATGCCAACATGGGCGCATCTCCGGTGTCATCGGGCACCGAAGAAGAAGTCGAGAAATTGAAGTGGTCCCAACGTTGGGGTGCTGACACTGCGATGGATCTTTCCACTGGTGGAGATATCGACGCGTGTCGAGAAGCTTTGATCGGGGAGAGTACGGTGCCGATCGGAACAGTTCCGATCTACTCGATGATCATTGGACGCAAGATCGAAGATCTCGATCAAAAGATCATCCTCGAGAACATCGAGCATCAGGCAGCCCAAGGGGTCGATTACTTCACCATTCATGCGGGTGTGCGGCCCTGGCACATTCCACACATCGAGAAACGTCTCATCGGCATCGTCAGTCGAGGAGGGGCGCTTCTGGCGAAGTGGATGATCATCCACGACCAGGACAACCCGATGGTGACCTGCTTCGATCAGATCTGCCAGATCATGCGTCGGTATGATGTGAGCTTCTCGCTGGGGGACGGTCTGCGCCCGGGGGGACTGGCGGATGCCAGTGACGAGGCGCAACTGGGCGAGCTGGAGACCATCGCACAGCTGACAGAGATCGCCTGGACCCATGGTGTGCAGGTGATGGTGGAAGGGCCGGGACACGTTCCCTTCGACCAGATCGAATACAACATGAAGTTGCAACGAAGGCTTTGCCACGGCGCTCCATTTTATGTGCTCGGTCCGTTGGTGACCGACATCTTTCCCGGGTACGACCACATCACCTCATGTATCGGAGCCACTGCTGCGGGCTACCACGGAGCATCGATGCTCTGCTATGTCACTCCCAAGGAGCATCTGGGCCTGCCGAAGAAGGACGATGTGAAGCAGGGCTGCATCGCCTACAAGATTGCCGCACACGCCGCCGATGTGGCGCTTGGAATTCCAGGAAGCCGAGATTCAGACGATGAGCTGACCAAGGCTCGTGCCGCCCTCAACTGGGAGAAGCATTTCGATCTTTCCTTTGATCCAGACACCGCTCGGGCACTCCATGATGAGGATCTCGATGTCGACACTGATTTCTGCGCTATGTGCGGACACGACTGGTGTAGCGTTCGTATCTCCAAGGAGATCCAGCAGTTCGCCAGCGGCAAGGCCGATGGATTTGACCGGGGAGCATCCATCCGCAGTGCAGCGCTGAACGAAGAACAGCAGGAAATTCTCAAAAAGCGTGGCGTCCTGGAACCTTCCGAAATTCATCAGCTCGCATCCAAGACTCGCAAGGCGATGGGTACAGACGAGTCCATCGCAACTTGCCACAGCGATCTGGTGAATGATCAAGAGGCGAAGAAAATGCAACTGGAAGAACCTGAACTGTCCGATGGAGTTTCGAAGTGAGTAGGCCTGCGGGTCGCTAAATCAAGGTCAGCAGGCTGCGAAATGAAGGAGTGAGTCTCATGCCCGGAAATCTGACGTCCAAGGGGAGTGGCTGGCAACGCATACAGTCGGTTTCACTCACATTGCTGCTTTCTCTGTTACTCATCTGGTTCTTCGGATTTCTTCGATATGATGTGAGCGATCTTGATGGACCAGATCGACAGAGTTTCTACGACTCTCGGGATCAGGGACCGCAGGATCTTCTCGACGATCTGTTATCACAGAAGCTTGAAGTCACACGAGAGCTTCAACGGAACAGAAATCTTCAGAAGGATTACAAGGCGAGCAAGGAAAATTCTCGCGAGGTGATGGAAGAGATCTCATCCTTGCACAGGTTGAGTATCGAACAGGGTCACAAGCCTCCCGAGGAAGATGTTCTTGCGCTTGCGAATGCACGCACTCGATTTCTTTCTGCCCAGGAAAAACTTGAAGTCGCGAACATCGCTGTGACGGAGAGCAATTCGAGGGAATTCGAACTGACCGATGACATTCGAAGACAACGTGAACTGATCAGGGTGCACAATATTCCTGCCATCAAAGAATATAATGATGCCTATGAGTCGCACCGAGTCAGGGTTGCCTTCTATAAGCTCGGAATTCCATTGCCGCTGTTCTTGCTGGCGGCCTGGTTGGTCAGGAGGCACAGGAAAAGCCACTATCGGCCAATATTTTTTGCATTCCTTACCGCCACCTTCTGGGAGGTCGGGGTCATCGCTTTCGAGCATTACCCCATGCAGTACTTCAAGTACATCGCCATCGGTGTCGCCATCCTGATTGTCGGATTGTTTTTGAAGTACACCCTGAAAAATCTATCGGCTCCGCCCAAAGATCTATTGCTCAGGAGATATAGAGAATCTTACGAAAAGTGCCGCTGCCCCCGCTGTGATTTCCCGATCCGAAGAGGTCACTTCCGAGATGTTGTGTGGGGAAAAAAGGGACCCACTCTGCCGATGGTGACCGGTTCAGCGCAGCAGGCTGAACGACCCTACACCTGTCCTTCATGCGGAACGGGCCTGTTTGGTGAGTGCGATTCGTGCCAGGAGATGACCCACACCTTGCTTCCAAACTGTGAGAATTGTGGAGTCGAAACTCCAGTGGAATCATTGCAGTAATTGGCAACGCTCAGCCAGATCAGGGGCAAGCGGGGTCGACACAGGGATAATTGGGCACGATCGCTCCACAGCTGGGGAATGGCGCAGGAGGAGCAGCGCCTCCGCCGAAGGTGTAGCCGAGCAGGTAGACTGGATCGGAGATATCGATCACGCCGTCCCCGTTGACCTCGGCGGCTTCCTGACAGGGTAAGCCGCCACCTCCAAACAGGTGGCCGAGGATCATCACCGGATCCGAGATGTCGATCATCAGGTCACTGTTGGCATCGCCACGGATGAGCGAATTCGATCCACGGTGCCACGTGATAACCTGATCGACGGAGAAGTTGGTGCCACTCTGGACGGTACCATCGGGCCAGGTCACACGAATCTCGCTGATCAAGTCGTCATTTCCCAGTCCGAAGTGTGCGGACATCTCGCCTTGAGAGATGAAGTTGTCACCCACATCAATCCAGCGATACAGCGAGCCACTGGCTGTGATGACGTGCACCTTGGCACCGACGCCATCGGGGGCCACGACCGAATCTCCGTCGGTATCGAGGAAGATTCTCACCCAGTGTCGATCTCCTGCAGGGGTGTCATTCCTGAAGTAACGTAGATCCTCATTATTACCCGCGATCACCACATCTTGATCGCCGTCGTTATCGCTGTCGAAGTTCAAGATCCCTCGACCAAAACCGTCGTGGACCAAACCGGATGCAATCGACTGTTCGTTGAAGGTGTTGTTGCCGAGATTGCGGAAGAAATAGGACTGTTCATTGTCGAACCGACCTCCAGCACCATTAGTTTCGATGATGTCAATCATTCGATCGTGATCCACATCGATGGAGATGGCACCCCAGCCGTAACCGCCGTCATCGACATTGGCACTTGCAGAGATCTCTTGATACGAATGATTCCCCTGGTTGATGTAGAGTTTGTTGCCGGTCCAACCAATATTGGGCCGATAGATGGAGGTGACGTACCAGTCGATAAGGCCATCGTTGTTGTAGTCCCCTACGGTTTGGCCCATGCCATTTTCTTCCTGGGCGGTATTCGCGTTGGAAGCCACTTCGGTAAAGGTACCGTTGGTGTTATTGCGGAAGTAATGACTGGTACCGAAATCGGCGACCAGTAGTAGTTCCGGATAGTGATCACCATCCATATCTTGCAGCCGTGGAGCGAATCCGGAAGTTCCGGAGATTCCGGAAAAGAGCCCGATCGAAGAGGTCATGTCGGTGAAGGTCTCGTCGCCATTGTTTCTGAACAGGCGATTACCACTGTTGTTGCTGGCGAATCCCGCTACGAATAGATCCAGATCTCCGTCGAGGTCATAGTCTCCAAAGCAACATCCAAAGCCGTCTTCGGAACTGGAGGTGGCATTGACTCCCGCAGAGATGGCAACATTGGTGAAGGTCTCATTGCCGGAGTTGCGGTACAGGCGGTGGTTTCCTGGTGTGCCAGTGATTCCGCTGCCACCGCTGGTGACGTAGATGTCGAGCCACCCATCGTTGTTGAAGTCGCCGACGGCGGCTCCCTTACCCATGTGAACATCGGTCAAGCCCCATTGCGCAGCAACGTCGGTGAAAGTTCCGTCACCATCATTGATGAAAAGGTGATCTGGAATTCCAGCACCGCCACCACTGGGGACGAATAGGTCCTGCCAACCGTCTCGGTCAAAATCTCCACAGACCACGGGGCCGGTGTAGGTCGGATGGTTATAAACTCCAGGAATAAAGGTAATTCCGGCGAGTCCTGCACTGGCGGTTTCGTTGCTGAACTGAGGAGCCTGCGCCAAGGAGATAGAAAAACCGCACAGGAGTAACAGTGAGAGTGTGGCAGCCAGCTTCATGAATAATCCTGTCTTTCAAACGAGGTTCAAGTTAGTTCATCTTGATCGAAAATCAGATGGCGGGCAATGAGCAAGACTATTCGAAGGTGATCCAACTGAACCCACCCGCATCGATGGTGACCTCCAAATCGATGGAGCCATCCTTGCGAATCGAACGTTCATCAGCTGTACCGTCCTCGATGCGAACCAACGTTTGATCGACCAGCCCTGTGTAGTAGAGAGGAATTCGAATCGTTCTGGTGATCGACTGGTCGAGAGGATTGAACAGCATCAGGAGTCCCTTTTCCTGACCCTGCGGAGCCACCATCAACCAGTAGTCGAGATCCCTGGCATCGGCTCTTCGCAGGTGAATCAGATCGCCCTCGAGTACCGTGCGATGTTTTTTGAACCAATCGACGCTCTCTTTGACCATCGATCTGGTTTCATCGCTGTCAAATAACCGTGGGCCTCGGTAGCAAGCTTGAACACCGGCCCCGAGAGTGCTCATCATCATGCGTTGATAGTGATTCAGGTGTTCTGATAGAGGCTCGATCGTCGCAGCAGCACCGCCGCCGTGGTACTGGGTCAAGGGAACGAACATCCAGCCCATCGAGCCACTCTTGGTCCAGGTCCCATCAAAAATGTTTTGTCGGGAGTGAATCACCTGTTGTGCCCTCGGTAAACTCCAGTTGACCTCCCGGTATCCCATACCGCATTTGTTGGATCCTGCCAGGTAGTAGTAATCGGGAACATTCAGGTAGACACCCTTGGCTCGACACCACTTGTAAAAATCGGTGATAATTTTCCACTGCACCCAGCGCGAGTCTTTTGCTCCCTTCTGAAGGGGGAGTCTCTCGGTGACATCGACATCTCCGGGATAGGAGCCATCGTGTTCGAGTAGCCGCATACCGGTTTGATCGAAGAACTGGTATAGCTTGCGGAAGTACTCTTGCCCCCAGTCGCTGGCGAGGGCCGGGCAGGAACCATGGGTTGGTGATGTTCCCGCTGGCGAAACGATGTCGTTACCGCCGCCGACGGACCGACTCGATAGCAATGAATAGCCACCGATCTCTACCCCTTTCTTGCGGGCATAGTCGGCGTATCCCTTCATCTTATCGAGATACTCCGGGGTGTCATTTTCGATCTGGAAGCCGCTTCCAAAGGTCATGATGACCATCTCGAAACCCACTTCAGCGCATTGATCGATGGCCAATTTGACTCGATCCCAGTCGGCGTACCGAGCATGCATCATCAACGGATTTTCGGTGGTCCAGGGAGCAATGGTTCGATACATACGCCGGTGGGCGAGTCCTTTTCTTTCCCTGTCAGTGCCATCGTAGGGGAGGATGAAGGCACGAAAGGAGCGGAATCGCTCGCCACTGAGGAGATCTTGAGCCGGACCGATGGTGGGGCGTACCTCGAGCAAGCAAGGGGTCGCTCGAAGATAATTCACCTGGCTGGAATAGAGTGGGTCTTCGACCCAGTGCACCGAGAACCTGGATACGGTTTCTGGATCCATCCCCGAGAAGGCATAATCGGTTTCCACCAAAATATTCGGTGGGGGAAAGTGAGTCCCCCGTTCCTCGACGCGAGATGTGTGTTCGACGGCTGCGAGGATTTCACTGGTGAATTCATCGATGACGATCTTTTGTGAGGTTGTATTCTCGATTTCGATCCATTTGCTGAAACAGGGCAAGCCGTCATAAAGTTCGTAATGAACCGAGACCTTCAGTGGTTCAGCCGTATCTAAGCGGGGCTGCTTCATCCGAGACGGATCAAAGGCGCTGTACGCTGCAAATCGAATCAATCGCAGTCGAACTTCATCACCTTCGGTGCCCGAGAAATCTCGCTGACTTCCATCGATGCCACTCTTGCCAATACGGACTCGAAGCGGCGGCCCTGCTTCGGCAGGAATGGAAATCTTCCCCCCCATATTCCACTGCGTATTCTTCTGTTTCCATGCGAGGTGAATCACATTCTTCTCGATGGCCATTCGTATCGTGATCGGTTGAGAGAGATCAAATCCGAGGGGGCCAGTGCGAACCGTTTCTTCGCCATCCCATCGGCCAAAGCCGCCCTCACCGGGACGCAGGGAATACTGGATCACTCGATCTGGCCAGATCAGCGAAATCCCTGGGCCCCAACTCTTGCTTCGATCGGTTCCGACATCGAGGGTCAACTCGACCAGTCCAACTTCTTTGGGAAGATCTCGTTCCGCAGAAACCACCAGGTTTTCATGAGATCGAATTTCTCCCGGTTTCCCTTCATTGTGGAAGGAAGCGTCGGGATCCCTGGAACTGAGATGGAGTCTCCAAGCGGGGTCGAGGATCTTGAATTGGTCGATGATCAGCGCCTTTCGACCTTCTGAACTGGGCAAATTCCGTTTCGAGCCCAGCGCCGCCGGCGGCGGGCCCTGCAGGTCAAACCGCACGGCTACCCCTGCAGGAGGCCACGTTGCGTCCGGGGCATGATGGCGAACTCGCTTCCACGCCATGCGCTCTTCGATGGGACCGACTTCCCAACCGGTCAACTGGAAAGCCGCTGGGTCTGTGGTCATTTTCTCGACCCATTCGGGCCGAAGAAATGCGTGATTCGGTTGGCCGAGGAGTCCACCGATATTCCAGGTCACTCCATCGATGGTGATTCTGGCCTCGGGTCGAACCGATCTCAGAACCGATTCGCCGGTGATCAGATGATCGAGAGCGACGGTCGCGAGATTGGGGAAAATTCTAAAAGTACGTCTCACCAGTCCGTTGGATAGGATCAATTCCTGTTCATTATCGCCACGGTAGACCCCTGCGACGTATGGCGATGGATCGATCAGCCAATCGGTTCGTTGGGCTAGGGAGATGATCGGTTCGGCATCGAGATCTTCAATGGAAGAAATGCCTGGCACGATGAAACTACTTCCGATCGTGATCAGCAACAACTGCGAGATGATGGTGGGCATCCTATTATTTCCTTCCCCAGATCTTCTCCATGATCCTGTACAGCTTTGGATCGTGTTCCTTGAGCTCTGGTTTGACGAAAGGGTAGAAGTCATTGGTGCCGACGAAGGCCTCGGTGCCCTCGGCGAAGTACTCCTTGTGATCGGTTAAGGAGTAGTGGCGCCGCTCTCGTCCATTGATGTGAAGGACATTCTCGTACCTTTTCGATGAGACCGCTTGCTCGAAGGCATCGATGATTTCAGGGTCTTCGAAGGTGATGATCTGGTCATGCCATGCATGGGCCATCTCGTGAAGCATCACCCATGGCTGAACATTGGATCTCTTGAGATGGACATAGGAGCGAGCCTGGGGGATATGAACCACCTTGTGAAGGTCGAGTGCATGTCCTCCGTTCTTGAGCCAGTTGAGATCTGGATGGTACTGGAGGCCCTTGATCCCGCGACGATCGAGGTCCATCACGATCTTCACTCGCTGGAGTTCCTCAATTCGTTTCGGCGGTAGAACCCAGACCAGGTCTCGTAGTTGCATCTCGATGAGAGAGAGCGCCTCGGCGGCGAGATCAGGATCCTGTCGGAGCAGCTTCTTTTCGACCCGGATCGTCCAGCCTTCGACAATCTGGTCGATATGGGTCGGTTCGGGGACCTGGGCCATCAGCAGTAGTAGCAGGCAGATTTTCATGAATCCTCGTTTCTTGGTGCCATCCTTCACAGGATTGAGGTCGACTCCAGCACTGATTGAGGTCGAAGGTAGAGCATTGACCGAGCCTCACCTCGGCGTACCTTGACACCATGCAATGCCCTGGAAATTCGAGGCGGAATCAGACTCCGACCCGAATCCAGCGGCTCATATGAAGGAGGAACAAGATGTCACTGACCCCCACATGCCTGCAGGATCGGATCTCACTACTGATCGTACTCTCGGCACTACTCTTGCCGCTGTCACTGGCACCCGCCTGGCTAGCCGCCAGCACTGTGAATTCGGCCAGTTCGAACGCTTCTCCCGACGGTTGGGTGCAACTCTTTGATGGTGAGTCCACTGCAGCCTGGAGGGGCTACCGCAAGGATGTTTTTCCTTCCAACGGCTGGCAGGTAGAGGATGGCTGGCTTCAGGTGATGGAAGGTGGTGGAGGCGGGGATCTCGTCACCCTGCAACAGTACGATGATTTTGAACTGGAAATGGAGTGGAAAGCACCAGCCGGCTCCAACAGTGGCATCATGTATCTGGCCAACGAGAACAACGGGGCTCCGTATTTTTCTGCGCCGGAGTACCAGCTATTTGGCGATGAAGATCTGACTTCGACCAGCAACACATCCAGTGGCGGCCTGTACGGTTTGTATTCACCAGAGAACAAGAAATTAAATTCAGCCGGTGAGGTGAATCATGCTCGCATCGTCCACTGCGCTGGAAATGTCGAGCACTGGGTCAACGGTGTGATGGTCTTGCGCGCCAAGATCGGCTCGGTGGACTGGGACAAGAGGGTGGCTGGGAGCAAGTTCAACGCATGGACCGACTTCGGTACCGTCAAGAAAGGGCACATCGTTCTTCAGGATCATGGGAACGATGTCTGGTTCCGATCGATTCGAGTCCGAGAAATTCCGAAGGCTCAGCGCTGGCGTTACGATGGCGATTTCGTGCAGATGTTCAACGGATACGACATGGCCGGTTGGTCTGCACACCTCAATAACGACGCCAAGATGGAAGATGTTTGGTCGGTGGCCGGTGGCGTTCTTTCCTGCAAAGGCAATCCTGCCGGATACATCTACACCGATCAGAAGTACCAGAACTTTGTTGTGGAACTGGATTGGCGCTGGGACCCCGCCACCAAAAAGGGCGGCAACTCAGGGGTTCTGTTTCGTCAGGTCGGGGATCACAAGGTGTGGCCCAAGTCGATCGAGGCGCAGTTGATGTCTGGAAGTGCAGGAGATTTCTGGTGTATCGGTGATTTTCCGATGAAAACCGATCCCAAGCGAACACGTGGTAGAAATACCAAGCATATGGAGATGAACGAGAATGAAGTGGGAGAATGGAATCATTACGAGATTCACTGTATTGGTTCCGATGTGATTCTGATGGTCAATGGCAAGGTCGTCAATAGCGCCAGCGACTGTGCAGAAGTTGCGGGTCCGGTTTGCCTGCAGTCGGAAGGCACTGCGATTCAGTTCAAGAATATCCGCCTGTTCCCGATGGCTGGAACTTCTCAGGATGCAACGGGTCAGTGATTCGTAGTCTACTGTTCTTTGTACTGCTCCTTACGCAAGTCGGGTGCCACGGTACCCCGCTGCGTCAGCAGCATTCAGGAATTGAACTGATCGTTCTCGGGATCGCCCAGGATGGAGGGGTGCCTCATCTGGGTTGTCAAAAAGACTGCTGTGTCGAAGCCCGTCAATCCCGATTGAGACTGGGCCCGGCATGTCTGGCACTGGTAGACCATCGATCTCGAAAGATCGTGCTGCTCGAGGCGACACCCGCCATCGAGGAGCAACTGTCTTTACTGAGGCAATTGGTCGGGTTCGGTAATGAGCGCACTTCTCCCATCGACACATTGCTCCTGACTCATGCGCACATCGGTCATTACACCGGGTTGATCCATTTCGGCAGAGAGGTGGCATCGACCGATGGCGTGACCGTTCACTGTAGCGAGCGGATGGCCTCCTTTCTGCGAGAAAACGGACCCTGGAGTCAGCTGGTGGATCTCGGTCAAATCCAGTTGAGTCCGGTTTCGCCGGGACAGCCGATCGAGGTGTTGAAGGGGGTCATTGCGACACCGCTATCGGTGTCTCATCGAGATGAGTTCTCCGACACCATGGCCTGGCGAATCGAGGGGCCTGAACGGACATTGGTCTTCTGTCCAGATATCGATGGCTGGAACGATGGAATTCTGGAATCACTGATCGAGGGGGCCGATCTGTGCTATCTCGATGCGACCTTTTACGACGGGAGAGAACTTCCAGGTCGAGATCTATCGGAGATTCCTCACCCGCCGATGGTGGTCACGATGGATCGTCTGTCTGAAGAAGCCGCGATCGATCCGGGACGGATTCGATTTATTCATCTCAATCATACCAATCCAGCACTGCGCGATGCGTCAGTCCGTAAGGAGATCAAGCGGCGTGGATTTTCCGTGGCTGAAGTCGGAGAACGATTTCGACTCGATTGAGTCGCATCAACGACCTGGATCACAAAAAACATCGTAGTGCGCCACCTGCATCAGATCTCCGCGCCCCAGAATCGGTCCTCGGTAATTCAGACAGTCGATGACCCGGTGTACTTGGTACTTGAGGGCGTCGAGGAAATCGAACAGCTGCTCTCGTTGGGGTCGTGTGGTCAGCTTGAATACCTCAGCCTTGATGAATGGCCTGGTCTTCTTGATCAACGGTTGCATCGATCGAAGAATCTGCGCATCGAAGCCCTCCGCATCCACCTTGATGAAGCGAATCTTGTCGATCAGATCGGGGTAATGCTCTGCGAGGTAGGTCGGAAGATGCTTGCCTGTTACCTTCAACTTGAAGGCGTGCCCATGGCGCCACTTGCTGATGCCGACATGAAGTCCGCCGTTACAGTAGCCTTCATCGGAGTACTCGAAATCGAAATCGCCATCTTCTGGAGTGGCCGCAAACATCAACGGAATGATATGACCTCGCTGTTGGTTCAACTTTGAGTTGATCTCCAGCACCTTGTAGACATAGGGGTTTGGCTCGAGAGCCAACACACAGCCCTCCGGGCCGGTGGCTAGGGCCATCGGAAGCGCGGTGTCCCCGGTGTGTGCGCCGATATCGATGGCGACATCTCCAGGATTGAGAAAAGATCTCAATTCGGTGATCTCATCCTGGCGCACTGCCTTAGTACTCTCCGCGGGATGACGCCACTGGGCGTACTGCACCATGCCATCTACCGGAAGATCGTAATCGATCACGTCGTGGGAATACTTCCGTGGTTTGGGTCGAATCCCGAGCATGTAGATCAGTTCACGTGGTTTCAAGCCATCCGCCTTCTAGAGCGAAGTGATTAAAAAATTCATGTAGCGACATCACGATCCGGAACCTGGAGATCAATTCTTAATGGGAAGTCCTTCAGAATCAGTAAAACCGCCGGTCACGATCAAGATCAGGTCAATAAATGCCCAGATACCGAAACCCCCCAAGGTAAACAGCATCAGTAAACCGGTGCCGACTTTGCCCACATAAAACCGATGTACACCGAGGTAACCCAAAAAGATGCACAGAAGTACCGTTGGTACAAAGTCCTTGTCGCTTTTCCGGATGGTGTTCATCACTTTTCTCCATTCAATCTTTGCCCGGGATAGCAGACTAGATGTCCATCTCCATCGCGGAATGAGCCAATTAAAAGCATAATGGTAACAATAAAAGTATGGATCCCGTCCAGTGCCATTGCGAGGAAAGCCAGTTCCACTTCTCCGTTGATAAAGAAGTAGAGGGCGGTGATGGAGAGACCTAAATCGCAGATGCCTTCTAAGTATCGCCCGAGGTAGAAGTGCTGGATGCCGATGACGCCAAAGGTGCCAGACAAGCACACCGCTACCGTGTAATTCCTGGTGGATCGTTGTTCCATCATTGACGGACCTCTCGAATGGCATCTCTTGTCAGAAAGATATCACTTCAAGTCGTCGGGGTGAAGATCCACATCGACCATCCCTGTGGCTTCCAGCAACAACTGCTGGATGCCCCCGATGAGATTGAGCAGGTGAACTCTCGGATCCTCAAGTTCTTCTTCATCGAGAAGGTTCTCCCAGTCGTCGGATTCGATCCCTAATTCTTCGGCCAGAACCAGTCGTAGGTCCGTTAAAACAGCAAGGAAGGGATCGAACCGAATTTCAGGGATCTGGATCTTTCCACTGTCGGGATTACAGGAACAGACGATTTCCTCGAAGATGGCAACTTTACCCAACTGGCGATGCTTCAAGTCATCGCCGAGCAATCGGGTGTGCTCCGCCTGTGCTGCCGGGTCGGTGTAGGAGATGGGAAATAGCCGGATCGTGGCAGCGGCGTTCGAGATCGGATCATGAATGATGGAGCGTAAGGTCTCCGGAATGGTCCAGAGGATTTTCAGCAGGCCCGGATGCCCTACCAGATAAAACGAACCATCAGCATTTCGATGAGCAGACAACATTTTCGAGTCCTTATATCAGGATTGCATCAATTCTTTGGAACGTTTGATTTGCATCCGTTGATTCACTTATATTTTCCCCTGAATACCCATGGAAGCAAGTTGTGATCTAGACAAAATTCACGAGCAAAGAGCGAGATTTAGCCCATCTCTTGAGGATCACCGGTGTTAAAAATTCAGATCGAGAGGAATGAATCCTGCCCAATTTTCGGGAGGTGATTTTGAATATTCGAGGCATCGTTGGGCCAGGACTTTTGTTGGCTGATCCTCGGGGTATCGGCGGCTATTCGACTCGAATTTCTGTGCCGCACTGGCGAACTCTCCTGCTTCATAGCAGGCGAGTGCACTTTGATGAAGATGGGCCAGCTCCAACAATTCTGGGGTCACGAGACTCTTCTCGCACACCAGTTCGTAGATGCTGCCTCCTTGTCGCCGGCCCTTGACCGCTACATGGTCAAGAATCCGACAATGCATTTCATCGGACACGATATTGGCCACTTCTTCACTGACAATAATTTCGGTCGAGTAGAAGCGATTGAGACCTTCGAGCCGACTGGCGAGGTTCACGGAATCGCCGATCACGGTATAGTTGAGTCGCGTCGATGACCCCATGTTCCCCACCAGTAGCGGACCGGTGTGGATTCCAATTCGTGCATGCAACTGTGGCATCGAACGGGTGGCCCAATCCTGCCGTAATCGGGCGAGACAGCGCTGCGACTCCAAGGCGGTGATGCAAGCCCGCAATGTGACTCGGGCCCCATCGACCTGCGCGACCCAGAAGGCCATGATGGCATCCCCGATGAACTTGTCGAGTACTCCATCCTGGTTGTGGATCTGCTGAGACATCGCCTCCATGTATTCTCCACCGAGTTTGACCAGTTGTTCCGGAGGGAGTTGTTCGGCAATTCCCGTGAAACCGACGACATCGGAAAAGTAAACACAGGCGGTGGCTTCAGTCATACCAGGCTGGGCAATTTGATCTTTTTGGACCAAGTCTCTGACCACTCTGGAAGGTACGTATTTTTCGAAGGAAGCGAGGGCGTGGCGCATTCCTTCCATGCGCTGTTGCATCTGATTCAGTTCCGTCAATCGGGATGGCACGCCGGGTGTCCCGTCGATTTCGAAACGAGAGATCTTTTGCATTCCCTTATTCAATTCCCTGACGGGCCTGGTGATTCCGGCTGCGGTTCGCCAGACGATTGGAAGTGTTGCTAAAATAAGAGCCAGGAATACAAGACCGGTGGTGCGGGTTCTCTGGGAGATTTCAGTGACCAGGTCGTCATGTGGAATGATGATCAAGGAAATCAGGTTGATGCCACCGGCGTCTTTCACGGGGCTCCATACGGAGACAACTTTGCCATTACTCGTGGTCAGTTCCTGAGAACCTCGTACCGGCCATGTGCTGACTTCTCCCAGTTTTGTTTCGAGCATGAGGAAGGTGTCTCGGATCAAGGCGTCTTCGCAGTCCGCTGCTTTCAGCTGGACGATCTTGCCCGATTCGTCAGAGCCGAGAGAGTGACCTCGACTGGTCGCCACCAGTTTCCCATCTTTTCCCAACACCAAAGATCGACCATTTTCAGTCATTCTCAAGAGACGCAAGAACTCATCAATCGGGCCGAGAGTAATGTCACAGAGAGCGACTCCGGAGACGGTATTTGCCGATCCACGGATGATTTCAAACACCGTAGCTCCCAGCTGAGGAGGAATGCCGGAAAACTTGTAGATACCGGTCCAGCCCGATTGCTGGGTCTCGGTGGCCTTCTGGTACCAGGGCCGTGTCAGAAGGTTGAAGTTACTGGTCTTCGGGACTTCCTCTCCGAGAGTTCTTTCATGAAGTACATCTTCTCCAGCGGGGCTTCGCAATTCCTGAAGTCCTCCATCGGGATCGCGCTGTGCACCAAGGAAGAGGCCATTTGAAAATCCGATGCCGACGGTGGTGAGCCATCGATTCATCTTCAGATGTCTCATCTGATGTTCCAGCAGTTGCTGGATGGATTCAGCAGAGTTCAGATCGATGATCCCGGAGCGGATTAGATCTTTCTGAGTCTTGGCAGTATTGGATGCCGTGGTGAGAAGATGGAGAATTTGATCTTCAATATGATGGGAGATCTCCAGGCATCGAGCTCTTGTCAGATTATTGATGGAAGCTTGACCATTACCGTACCAAAGCCATGCAGTGATGCCGATTGCGGCGACGATCTCCCCGACCATCAGGATCGTCAAGACAGTGCGGATCGACAAGGTCCTGGTCATCGGTCTTTTTCCATGGTGGCTTGCAGTCCGAAGGAGTGAAGGCTCGCGATATAACGCTCACCCTTTTCTCTTTCTGTGGTTTTTACGATGGATTTTCCATCGTTGTGTATTTCCAGCATCATCTTGGTGGACTTCTCGATGCTATAACCGAACAGCCTCTGTAGGACATATACGACATAGCTCATCAGGTTGACTGGATCATTCCAGACGATCACCTTCCACAGAGGATCGAGTTGTTCATCGAGGGCCACCGAGCTCTCACTCACATCCTCAGGTGCGGGATCGGTGGAAGGCGGATCGTCCCCGGTCAGCGTCCAGTGCGGGGGTTGTTTTTCAAGGGTGCTCATCGGCATCCGGGTCTCCTCGTGATCATTTCAGGTAGTTGACCCCATCGTAGGCTGAAGCCGGGGCGGGCCGCAAGGGTCACCGTCAGATGTGCGTCAATTGCGTGGACAGGGTATTCTTCTCTGGAGGTAAGACCTGATGTCCGATTTGACCCATCTACCGATCTTCCGGGCGGTTCTGCTGACCCTCGTCATCAGTGGCATCTGCTCGATTTTCTTCATCACGGACGGCGTTCCTGGCCAGCCGGATCTAGGCACCGAGGCTTTCGCTGAGAACACCCTGATCGCTGAGCAGCAACGGATGATCGAGGCTCTCCATCTGAGAGTGGATCGGATCGAGAGCACCGGTGTGGAGCAATTAATCGATGATATTCGTGCTGAACTGGTGGATCTGCGCCTCCAGAGAAACCCGTCTGATCACTTGCTGCTTCCCGTGACCATCGACGACCCGGAGACCTACCCGTTAGAGACTTCTGTCGGGGAGGTCCGTACAGTCCAGGAATTTGAACTCCGAGAAGGGGTCATTCCCGAGGCGATCGTGGTGGTTCAGGGCAAGCATCCGAGGTCGATCGTTTCTGTCGAGGTGCTCGATCGTTACAACCGCTGGGTGGAAGTCTACAGCGGTCCGGATGAATCGGTCGATCCGACCTCAGAAACCTGGATCGAATGTGGCGAACTGGCGTCGACCGGAAGCATTCGTATCGAGGTCATGGGCGAGACAGGAATCGAGGCGGTGGGGATTGCCGTTGATGACTCGGTTCACTGGTCGATGGCTTCCAACTAGTCGATCCAATGGATCAGGAATGCCTAGATCTAGTGGTTCAAACTTCCTGATAGCATTTCGAACAACGCTGGCAGTGTTAGCGAGCCGTCGGCAAGCACGGTCATCGCCGCAGTATTTTTCTTCATCTTCGATACCCGCGTCAGGGTCAAGGCCGCTAGCACCAGGCCCAAAACTGCGAGGCTCGATCTTCCACCCCCGGAGTCGAGCAGCAGCCAGCCGCTAGCACCACAGATCAACAGGGCCAGCAGGAGCACTATTCTCCTGGCTGCCAAGAGACTGTAGGTGGCGATGGTGTGGAGTCCTGCGGCCTGATCCCTGCGATGGTCTCGAATATCACAGACGATCACGTTACTCATCACGAGCATCAACATCGCCCCGAACGGGACCAGCGCATCGCCAATTGAGCTGGATCCAGATTGAAACCAGGGGAGGCCTATACAGGCCAGCGAGACCGCCAGAGAGATGAATGGTAACTTGATGGCGGAGTGATCTTTGATGCGATGTCCGACCACCGGTACCGAGTAGAGCAGGGCGAGGAACAGTCCTGTCACGGCGAAGATTCGCGATTCGAGTCGCAGGTCGAGAATCGCCAGGGTGAAGACCACGGCTGCCAGGATGAGTCGAATCACGGTGGAGGCTCTCACTCCTTCGAGGGGGCCTCGATCTCTCGAGTCGAGGATCGGATCGAGTGGATAGATGATCCAGGTTGCAGCAGCGATACAGATCAGCACAGATCCCGCCGCTTCGACAGGAGCCAGCTGTATCAGTGCCCAGCTACCCAGTCCAACGGTCGCCAGGATTGGAGTCATCCGGTAGCGAAGCAGTCGTTTCATCGATGGCTCCTGATCTCGACGATGAGGGCCTCGATCCAGCGGGGTCCGATGCCGAAGATCCTGAACTTCTTACGCTGGACGATGGTCAAACCCGCTTCTTCTAGGGCACCGGGTAAATCGTGAACTCCGTGCCAGGCATTTCCGGTCAACAGATAAAAGAAGGCCATCGGGATGCCATGCCAAAGTTCCATCAAGAGCCGGGTGGCAAAAAATTTCGCAGGTGGACTGAAGTCGCTGATGAGAATGCGTCCATCTGCTGCGATGGACTCGCGTACTTGACGGAGGATCTGCGGTAGTTCATCGGAGCAAAATATATTGAGAACAAAAGGCAACAAGATGTCAGACGGCGGTGGAGAGAACTGCACTGTACGAAAATCGTCATGAATCGCCACAGGTTCTGCACCGCCGGATGACTTGCAGCGCAGAACAGTCTCCGCCAGCATTTTTTTCGAGACATCGATCAACTGCACCTCGGCTCCTCTGGCGCAGCAGAGGGCTGCATCTTCTCCGGTGCCAGGACCGATGACCAACACTGTCCTCTTCGATGGAGTCTGGCGAGCACACCATAGCCTTGCCGATCGGATCGCCCCACCAGACCAGAGTGACGCGAGCCGGTCATACAGCACCACGAGCCGATCGTAATTGCGGGCGGCAGCGGTGGCGGGGTAGATCTCCATCCCGAAAGTCTCACGGGGAAGAGGTCTGGAATCAACGACGACGATTCTATGATTTTGAGATCACAGCTGGCGATCTGGGAAGGTAGGGTGGCAGTGACTTGGAGGCCGAATTGAACCCTGATAGTGCAAAGAAGATCTTTGACGACAGTTCAGAGAACTGGGCCCGGGATGAACCGAAGCTCCTATCCGATTGGACAGCCCGGCCCTTTCTGCTCGACTGGTGCCTTCCGGTGGAGGGGAAGCGGGTACTCGATCTTGGCTGCGGAGAGGGCTATTTCACTCGCCAGTTGAGTCGAAAGGGTGCCGACAGGGTTCAGGGCTCCGACATCAGCAGCGGAATGATCGAAGCGGCTCGAGCCAATGAGGCCAAATCTCCTCTCGGCATCGAGTATGCGGTGGGTTGTGCGACCGATCTGTCTGCTCTGGAAGGCGAGAGCTTTGACCTGATCACCGCAGTTTTTGTCTACAACTACCTCAAGATCGACCAGATGCGTCAATCGCTCCGCCAAATATTTTCACATCTGAAGACGGGTGGTCAGTTGGTATTTTCTCTCCCTCATCCGGTCAATCCATTCCTGACGGGAACAGATTCAAAGTTCCACTTTGAGCGATCGGGGGGATGGTTCTCTGGAAGAGACCAAATCTTTGAAGGCACCATCGCCTTGAGAGATGGAGAGACGGTCGCCGTGCGATGTATTCACAAGACCTTTGAAGATGTTTTTTCAGCACTTCGAGATGCTGGATTCGAGAAATTTCCAGAGATGAGAGAATTGGCAGTGACAGAGGAACATCTCGCAAGTGATGCATCATTCTTCGGCCCACTGAAGGACTTGCCGCTACACATCGCCATCCGAGTGGAAAGGTGAACTCGTGACCCCTGAATACTGTCGCGAACCATGGAATGCAGAGGCACTGACGGCGCGCTCGAATCATCTGACGGCTTTCCCAGAAGCGATTATCAAAGAGGTGCAGGGATGGATCGATCGGCAACCGGCAGTGGTAGACGAAGAGGTGGAGCAGAGTGACGTCGATGGAATGACGGAGTTGAACCGACTGGCCCGAAGGGTGAGGATCGAACTGACCGAGGGCACCGGAGTGGCGAGAGTCCTGTCACCCGGCGATGTCGATGATCGGTTCCTGCGTCGCTACTACCTCGCGTTCGGAGTGTTGCTGGGGAAGCCTCTGGGCAACTATGGCCGTCTTTACGATGTGAAAGACCGTGGCGGGGATTACACAAAGTCTGCGATTCCGGTCAGTCAAACTCGAGCCGCCACCGGCCTTCATACCGATTCTAGCGCGCGCGATGTGCTGCCGGATCTGGTCGGGTTGATCTGCATTCGACCGGCAAGATCGGGAGGGGCATCCAGAATCACCTGTGCGTTACGGGCGCATCAGAGACTTGTAGAGGAAGATGCAGAGAGCCTCTCGTTGCTCCAGCAGCCGCACCTCCGAGACATCGTTACGCCCGGGGCGGATCGCAGCCAGCGGCTGAGAAATCAGTTTCCGGTGTTCGGTGATCAGTCGGGAAGAGGTGTCACCTGTCGATACATGAGATTCTGGATCGAGAAGGGCTACGAAAGTGCCGGGGTCGAACCGCCAGAGGGTCTCACCGCATCTCTGGATGCTCTCGATGGTTTTCTGGAAGAAGACGGAGCGGTGGCGAACTTTCGACTTCAGCGAGGAGAGATGCTGTGGGTGGACAACTGCACGACCCTGCATGATCGCACCGAGTATGTAGATGATGCGGATGCGCCGAGATTATTACTGCGTCAGTGGGTCAAGTACGTGCATTGATCTGAACAGACTGCGTCAGAGACCCAGACTGGTGACGCGGCGAATCGGGTGCGCAGTTCCTGGCCTGTGCGGGTCTTCGAGAATGGACCAGGTGGTGGCACCATCCGGCGACCGGGGGTCGAGTAGCCAGAAGGCGATTCTCACCTGACTCTGCCGCGAAGGAACCAGCACATCGCCGGCACGCGCGACATGGTTCTCCTCGACCAGTTCACCGCTGATGGTCCGGTTCCTGCGATTCTGATAGGGCCGCCGCGCCAGATCAGAGCGGGAAATCCACAGAGTCTCGACGTTGAACAGTTCCGAGCCGGAAAGCACCTTCATGTCGATCTGGTGCCTTCCCAGCAGTTCGATCAGGGACGTTTCTTCGACGGGAACGATCCATCCGGCAGGAACCTGGACCGATTCGGTGGCGATGAAATCGACCCTGACATCATGGGCGATCGATTCCACCTCCTCGGGACCCTTGTGTGCCGGAGTGTTCCTGCCCTCGACCTTCTTCTCCAGCAGGAGAGATTCGGTTCCTCTCGATCGGGTCTCGAAGGCGATGCCGAGGGAAGCACCATCCTGGTGAAGGCGTGCGCTTCTGCGATCTGCTGCGGCACAGATCCTCATCACATCCTCGACATGATCTGCCACATGATCGATCACGGTACCTGTGAACAGGTAGGTGGCCTCGATGCGGTGGGCGAAGGGGAGGAAGGAGGTCGCTTCCGACAGGATGCCGATGCGATTTCGTTCACCAGCATGATTGGAGACATAGCGCGGCAGCGCCGAGAAGGAGGACCAGCTCCTTCCTTCACCCCTCGATGAGGAGTTGCCGTAGTCAAAGGTGAGAATGCCGTGTTTTTCGCGCAACTTGTCCTGCACATCGGGAAGCAAGACCTGCTTCGACCAGTGCTGGATCTGCTCGTCGATATCGGCTCCCAGTGGTGGCGAGTAGGTGAGGCTGTAGCCGTGTCGGGTGCCGTTGGTGGTGTGTAGATCCAGCACCACGTGGGGGTCCCACACCTGCCAGATCTTCGCCAGTACCGAGCGCATCTCCGGCGAATCGGCCTTGAGACAGTCGCGATTCAGATCGAGGCGGTCATCGTTGGTACGGCGACCGATCGGATCGGGACCATCCTGGTGTCCGCGCTGACGAAGCCCTGGGCCCAGCGCCTCGTTGCCATCGACGTTGTAGATCGGCACCCAGACCGTCACCAGATTCTTCAGCCAGGACTGGCGCTTTTCCTGGCACGCCTCCCGAAGGAGCATCTGTGCCGCCTCTTTCCCCTCCACCTCGCCGCCGTGGATGTTGGCTTGGATGTAGACGACCGCTCGGCCCGATGCTCTCGCCTCGGCCCCATCGGAGCAGGGGGGATCGGCCAGCACCACCATCGGAATCTCGAGACCGCCGGCACTGGTGCCGAGGGTCGAGACGGTGATGGGAGCACCCTGGCTCTTCAACTCGGAGATGAACCGCTTCACATCGGCCAGCGAAGAGGTCTGGTTGGCATCGCTCAACTCTGCCCGGGTCCAGGGTCCTTGCGGTTGCGATGTCAGGTCCCTCACCGGCCCGCAGCCAAGAAGGAAAACCAGCGACAGAGACGCAACTCGCCACATCAAGCTTTCGACCGTGTAATCCACTGTTGTGCCGACTCTGTGAGTGCTGGAAAATCGATCGCCATCTCACCATCTTCGGAGAAGTAGCGCGCCTCGATGGAGGCGACTTCTTTTCGGAGAGCGGGCAGTTGCTCCTGATCGATCAGCGCCTGTTCCGCATCGATGCAGCGCAGCAGATGAGCGACCGACAGCGGGCTTACTTCTTCTGGCATCTTCCAGCGTGGTTCGGCCACTACGGCAACCTTCTGGTTTCTCTTCAGAAGGAAGATGACTAGGGCCGCCACAATTCCTCCGATGGTCATGATCACCCAGTCTGGCAGTCCGCGGCTAGGAAGTTGTAGGGTGGCCATCGGTTGTTCGAGAGTCACGATATCGAAATCGTCGTACTTTTTGCAGATCAACTCGGTGCCTTCGGCAGCCTTGGGGAAGTGGAAAACAACGCTACTTTCGCTCATTTCTGGAGTCACCAGGTGGATGGTCCAGGAGCGCTCCGATTCCGGCACGATCGGAACGGCTTCCGCATCGATCTTGACCACATTGAGGCCGTTATCGAGCAGGCCATCGATTTCTGCCAGGGAGTATCCGGCATCGACGATGTGCGTCTTCCAGCCGGGCAAGATCCCATCGAGATCGGGGAGCACCCCGAGGCCGTTGGCGAGAATCTCCAGCTTTAACTTGCCCGATTCCAGCTCTCGGTCATCGAGAGCGATCTCGACCTGATTGGTCCCTGCCGTCGGCCGGGGTCCGGAACTGGAGGTCGCGAGAATCGGTAAGATGGCGGAAACCACCGGAACCCGTACAGATCCATCGGTGCCGTCGCGGAAATCAAGGTCGATGCGAACCTCTGGGAGCAAATCGACCGATCGATCCTTGGCGCGCAGGATCAGGTAGGCGAAAGCCTGTTCCATCCAACCGGGTCGCTGGAAGGAGTAGGGCTTCGAGTCGGGACTGTTGAACTGCAATGCCTCGATGGTGAAGTGCTCGTCGAAGGCTTCGCGAAGTCTCGCCTCGAAGTCGTCGCGGTAGTTCATCGGTTGTGGAGCCATTGGGATATAGACCATATTGCGCAGGTAGAGGTCAAATCCGCCTGCTTCTCGCTCCAGAGAATCGGTGTAACGAAGTGCCACACGAACTCCAAATGGATCAGTTCCGACCTGGTTCTTTCCATCGATGCTGACTGAGAGTTCCACTTCCGATTCGAGATCTTGATAGAGCCTAGCCAGTCGGCGTGTGCCCCTTCCGAGTGGGTGATCTCCGATGACGCGCATCGCATGACGGACGAAACGCGACTTCATGTCCGCCTTCACCTGTCCAACAGAGGACTCCACTGCGCTGGCAAAGAGACCGCGATGCAGAAGCTGCTCTTCTTCAGGCAAGGCCGCCAGTGATCCCTCGAGTAGGCCGACCTGATCGTTCTCGGGCTTGGTGGTCATCGTCAGGAAGCCCAGTTCGGTGGCCCCGAGAGCACTGATGAACCATTGCATGTGGGGAGTCACAGCACGCGGTTCCTGACCGGCATTGAATTGCTCCGAGTAGATTCTGACCGCATCGCCATAACGGGCAAACGCGGCCTCGCGCTGGGGAACATAGCGTTCCAGATCGGGATCGAGTTCGTGCCAGTACTCGGCCAGATCGAAGCGGAGATTTCCGGCCAGCATCGGTGCCTGCCACGACTGCGGAGCCTGCTCTCTCGCATGAGTGGTCAACAGCAGTCCTAGCTGGTAACCGCGTTCCACTTCTTCTTGCAGTTCTTTAGTGGTGCGACGGGTGCCCTTCGATTGCTGGAGCTCGGGGCTTCTCCAGTTGCGTTGTAACTGACGCCACATTCCCTTCGCAATCTGCTCCGCAACGGTCACCGGCAATTGATCGACGGGCCCGAAAAGCGCCTCGATATCTTCCCTCAGGTACACCTCCGCTTGACTGTGGCTGGCGGTGAAGGCCGCGACCAGGGCGGTCCAGTCGAGGTCTGGGACCTTCATCTCTCGCAGTTCTACCACCAGCTCGCCGAGATGACGAAGACTTCGTCGCTGCTTCGAACGAGTCAGAGGGGCGCTGCGTTGTCCGCCGAAGGGTCTGAAAAAGATTCCGCTGGATGAGACGATTCTCCTCTCGAAGAAGTCATCATCGGGACGATTGGGATCGAGATTTCGGCTCCACTCGCTGATCAAGACGGAAGCCAGTTTCGAGATGTCCACGGCCGGATCTTCGGCGAGGGCGCGCAATGCGCTCATGGCACGGTCTGGTTCATCCGCTCGTGCTGCGCAGGCGATGGTGGCGAGGGCGCAGGTCTGTCGAAGCGATGGAGCGATCGCCTGGAGCCAGCGCTGGTCGGGAGTTGCGTCGACCAAATCGCGCGGCCGGATCTTCTGACTGGCGCGTCGGTTGACCGGCAGCGAGATCGGGTTTCCTAGGCTCAGGTTGGCCTCGTCAGAGAATGCGATCGCCAGTGCGTCGATGGATGCCTGCCATGGCCCGATCTCCTCGCCGACCTGGTCGAGCAAGGTCGCCACGGCCACTCGGATCGATTTCAAGGTCTTGAGTCTGCGGTCTGGGCTGGAAGCACGATTCTGGATTTGTGCCCGCGCTTGTGATCCGAGTTGGGAGAGCAGGGCTTGACCGACTTCTCCGGAATCGGTGAAGACGCGCTGTCTCCAGGTGGTGGTCCATCGGTGTGGCAGATCAGGCAATAGCTGTGTTAGGAGTGTCACCGATCGGGTTCGATCCTTCGCATCTACGGTGCTGTCCTCGGCCACCGAAGAAAATAGATCCGCAGATTGAATCTGATGGTCGCGCTTGATCTTCAGGTCTTCTTTCGAGCGAGAGATCGCCAGGTGATAGAGGCCGTGCCGGATGCGTAATTGGGCGCTGGCTGGTCCCTCGGGCGGTAGCGGATCAAGAAAAGGCTTCGCCTCTGCATACATCTCTGCAGCGACAAGAAGATCACAGGCGCGGGCTCGACTTTCCGGGTCGGGTCCGCCGTACTGGCCGGCCCCTCGCTCTAGTCGCTGAAGAAAAGTTCGAGTCGATCCGCGGCTTGCTGCTCTCTTCAACAGCGCGCCGTAGGCCTGAAGGAGAGGATCTTCAGTGTCGCTGGCTGCAGGGATCTCGACGCGACTGGGCTTCATCGATCGAATCGCCTGAAACTCCACAGAGGTACCGACATCTCCGACCAGGGTCACCTCGATCGGCGAGCCTTCGATCGGTGAGCCTTCGATCGATGTAACTTCGATCCCACTGCTATCGATCACTCCTGGCACAAGAAGGGGATTCTCCATGGCGCTGACACTGGTCTCTGGCAGTGCGACGGTGGCCAGATCGAGCACCTCCTCCGGTAGCATCGCCTGGTCATTCTTGGAAAGTAGCTGCACGACTCTCGGGTGGACCTGATCGGCCTGATCGGCACAGGCGATCAACTCCTCCTGATAGCCACTCCAGTCTCCCGAACGGATCAGCATGGCGATCCGTTCGGCACGAGCGCTGTTTTGTTGCGCCGTGGCTGTGGCTTCGACGGGCATCTCTTTCAGTCCTCCGAATGCAAGGTCACGCCTAGCTTCGAGAACGGCCTCGATGTTTCGAGGCTTGGCGAGAGTGGTCTGGTTCAAGGCATCGGCGATAGAGGTGGTCTTTGCCGGCTCCGCCATCAGAGTCTCCAACCCGGGCACATCGCCGGGTGCTCCAGATCCCAGAGACGCTTCGTACATCGCCATGAAGAATGGGTCATGGCACTGGGTGCAGTCCTGGCCGACAAAGTGGTTTGGCGGCAGCGGCGGGAAGGTGTTCACTGGCAATACACCTGATGGAAGGAGACCGACCTGTAGTGGAATGGCTCCCGGTGGCAAGGTTCCAGGCTGCATGCGAATAGCACGAACCGAAACGGCGGCTTGTTGAGCGGGAGCTTGAGCTCCGAGGGGTGCAGTGCCCAGTAGGGAGATGATGAGCGAGAGAGACAGGCAGGCACGAGATGGAAAAGTCATCAGGGCTCCTTGGAGTTGAGCGATCAGCGGCGGGTCACTGAAGAGGTGTGGATTGTAATTGAAGATCATCCGACCATCGAGCGTCGCAAAGAAGAATTGGGGGGGAGATATGGGGTGCGGAGAATCGGGTGCGGAGAATCGGGTGCGGAGAATCGGCGGAACTGTCG